>PLUH01000180.1 GCA_003164825.1 Hyphomicrobiales bacterium | reverse complement strand
AGCGCCGAAGCGATGGCGAAGACGGCGCTGTTGACCGCATTGACGTTGACGCCCATCTGCTGCGCCGCCTCGCGATCCTGCGCGGTCGCGCGGACCGCAAAGCCGAGTTTGGTGAAGCGCAGAAAGACATAAAGCAGAGCCGCGCTGACAATGCCGACCCCGGCGATCAGGATGTCCATCGCGCCGATCGAGCCGCCGCCGATCGTGAGGCGCCAATCGGGCAAGTCGCTCGGAACCGCGCGCGGATCGGGCGAGAAGACAAGCTGCACGACCTGATCGAGCACGAAGCTGAGACCGATGGTCGCCAGGAGCGGAGCGATCCGCGCTTTCCCCTGCAGGGGCCGGAGTCCGACCCGCTCGATGAGCATCCCGACCAGCGCGCAGGCGACGAAGACAATCAGCATCGTCACTGGCAACGGCGTATGAAGGAAGGTGATCGCAGCCCAGCCGATATAGGCGCCGATCGTATAGACGGAGCCGTGGGCGAAATTAATCAGGTTGGCGACGCCAAAAATCAGCGCAAGTCCGACGGCGAGCAACGCATAAATGTTGCCGATGACGAGGCCATTGACCGTATAGTCGATGAAGGAGCTCAAAGAGCGGGTATCCGCGACTCTCAAACAAGGAACGCATCATGGCCGGCAGAGCCGCCCATGACGCGTATTTCGGTCGCAGTATGGAGGATGCGGTCAGGTCGCGGAAGGCTTCTTTCCGTCCCACAGGACGAACTGGCCGTTCTTGACGACCAGATAGACGGCCCGCGCGCCGGCGACTCGCCGGGTTTGAGGATCGAATGTCGCCTTGCCATAGATCACGCTCGGGACATCCTTGATCTGAGCCAGGCCGTCGCGGATCGCCGTGCGATCCGTCCCATACTGGTTGATCACAGCGGCCAGGAGGATGATCGTGTCATAAGCGACAGCGTTGAAGTCGTCCGGCTCCTCGTTGTATTTGGCGCGGAACTTGTCGACGAAGCTCTTCACCTCGGGACGGCTGTCCCCTGGGAAGAAGTTCGAGGCGGTGAAGACGCCATTGGCGGCGTCGCCTGCGAGCTCGATGAATTTCGGCGAATAGATCGAGCCTGAGGCGACGATCGGGGTCGTGAGCCCGACCGTCCGGATCTGCCGCGTGACCAGCGCGCCGTCGGCGTAATATGAAATGAGAACGATCGCATCAGGCTTGGCGTCGCGAACACGGACCAGCGTCGAGCGAAAATCCTTTTCGTCAGGCTGATAACCTTCCGACGCGACGACGTCCAAGCCGTAGCCCTTCGCCGCTTCGGAGAACAGGTTCTGGCTCGCCCGGCCCCAGTCGGTGTTGAGGTAGAGGACAGCGACGCGCTTGAAGCCGAGATCGGCGGCGTATTTCGCCAGCCTCGGCTGTTCGTCGGCCTGGCTCACCGAATTGCTCCAGATGAAGTCGCCGCCCTTGGTGAAGTTCGGATGGGAATTGGTGAAGCCAAACTGCACGAGACCGGCGCGCTGATAGATCGAGGACGCCGCCATCGAGGCGGTGCTCGAGAAGTCGCCGAGCTCGACGACAATTTTCGGATCGCTGACGAATTTCTGGGCGATCGCCACGGTCTGGCGCGGGTCGGCCTGGCTGTCCTCGAAGACATATTGCAACGGACGGCCTTTGACGCCGCCCTTGGCGTTGACCTCTTCGAGCGCGAGGTCAAATCCCTTCTTCCATTGCGCGCCATATTGCGCGTTCTGTCCGGTCAGCGGGCCGCTGACGCCAATCGTGACCGGTTCGCCGCTCGCCGCTTGCGCGAGAGCCGCCGAGGAGCCAAGGGCGCAAAGGCCTATCGCCAGGATAGCCGGCCTGACCAAGCGATTGAATTGGAAACCTGCATTGAACGACATGATTGTGCCTCTTGATTTCGAGGGCGAGGTCTCGACGCGCCATAGATCCCGTGGACGGGCGCTTCCCCGTATTTTGACATCAAACGGACCGGCGAACCATCTCCCATCGCGCCAAAACGTTCGGGGCCCGGCGGCCAGGAAGGTGGCCGAGCCCCGAACTTAACCAGTCACTGCGTCTGTGTAGGCGCCGCGAGCCACGGAGCGATCGCCTGATCGCTCTGGCCTAAGCCTGGCAGTTTTTTGTCGAGGTCCTGGACGGTCTTGATGTCGCTCTTGTCGAGCTCGTCCCGAGTGATCAAGTGCGGCTTGACTTCGATGATCTTGCCGGGGTCCTGGCCGGCGATGAGCAGCGCAAGCGCGCGAAGCGAAACTTCGCCGACAACCGCCGGATTGGTGGCTGACGTGCGACCCACGGGCTGCCCTGCTCGCGAATCTCCTGGATGTCGGCAGTGGAGACGTCGGCGGAATAGACCTTGATCTTGTCAGCGACGCCGGCCTCCGCCGCGCCGAGTTTCACGCCGCGGGCGAATTCGTCATAAGGCGCAAACACGACCGTAATCAGCGGGTGCGCTCCATGAAGAACCAGGCGACGGCCGCCATGATTGCGACGATGACCACCGGCAATGGCGCGACGCCCCACAATTCGTGGCGGCCGATCGCCTGGAACACCGGATCGAAGGCGCCATGAGCCACGGAGCCATCGGAAAGGATAAGTCCGATCGTGATCGAACGACCAGCGCTGGGGATGAGTTGCAGCCCGGCAAGCAGGAACATCATGCCAAGCGTCGCCAGCAGATCGGGGATTCTCAGGCCGACGATGAGCAAGCCATTGGCGAGGCCGATCACCGCGCCGGTCGCGAGCGCGACGGCGACAGTCGCGGCGGCGCCGAACTCGAGCACCACCATCGCGTAGCTCGCCATCATCAGGGTGAAGGCGGCGATCCACGGACAGATCGAAGCCATCCACCGCCAGCGTGACCGTGACGCCAATGCCAAGCAGGGCGAAGATCGGCGGCGTGTCGCCGGTGTAGCCGTAATCGACGCCGTCAGCGTTCAGCGCCTCGAGGAGCGGCGGACCCGACGGAAACTCAACCCACCGAACCGCCAGACCCTGAGACTCGAACCGCCGCTCGAGCTGCGCGCGCGCTTTGACGACCAAGAGGACGCCGGTCTTCTGGTAGCCGATCCGCAACGCCTTCAACGCGTCGGCCCAAGGCCGGGCTCAGCCTCGAAAGGCTGAGAGCAGCCGAAAAAAGCAAGAAGGATCTGCGGTTCATGCGGGGCCCCTCAGTCCCTTCTCATCTTTGTCCTGAGAATGCCCCGCCGGCCGGGACAGCCCCGAGACAGGTTTCCTTCATGGCGTCCGCGAAAAGTCAGCTGTGCTCCATCACCTTTCCCGATAAATCCCCGCCCTTCATTCGCCTCTTGCCATCGGAGCTTTAGTCTATTAACTTGATGGAATAACTTATTGGGACGCTTATGCCATATTGGCTCCACGACCTGTCCATGGCCAAAGGACTGGCNNGCGGCGGGTGGAGGAAGACCTCGACCTTGCCGACATTGTCGTCCAGCTTCGCGGCCTCAGAACGGCCTCTCAGAAGCGTCGCTATCGCGGCGCGCCGCCGCCGCTGCCGTCGCGCGAGATCATCGTCGACCTGGTCGACGCCCTGGTGTCGGCCCTCTATCCCCGCCATTTCGGCCCGGCCGACCTTGCCGCCAAGGATGTCGACGCCTTTGTCACTCGGNNCGCCGCTACGCGCCGGCGACCTTGTGACGGAATTCGCCGCGGGCCTTTCGCGGGTGCGGGCGCTGCTCGACAAGGACGTGCGGGCGGCGTTCAAGGGAGACCCCTCCGCGAGGAGCATCGACGAGATCGTTTTCTGCTTTCCTGGGTTCGCGGCCATCATCCGCCATCGGCTCGCGCATCAGCTCCATAAGGTCGGCGTCACGATGATCGCGCGCATCATCGCGGAACACGCCCATTCCGAAACGGGAATCGACATCCATCCCGGCGCTGAGATTGGAGAGGGCTTCTTCATTGACCACGGGACCGGTGTCGTCATCGGCGAGACCGCCGTCATCGGTCGAAGTGTTCGGCTCTACCAAATGGTCACGCTCGGCGCGAAGCGCTTCGAGGCGGACGCGTCGGGCGTGCTCGCAAAGAACTACCCTCGCCATCCAATCGTCGAAGACGACGTCGTGATTTACGCCGGCGCAACGGTTCTCGGACGGGTCACCATCGGCAAGGGCTCATCGATTGGCGGCAATGTGTGGCTCACCCGCGACGTGCCGCCCGGAAGCAACATCACCCAGGCGAAAGCACGCAACGAATCATTCGACGATGGCGGATGAATTTGACCATGACCTGGCGATCTTCGCTTCAATACCTGTGGAAAGCGGCGCGAGCCGGCATTGCGCGCCTCAATCGCCTGCTCGCCGAGACCGGGAATTCAGACGAAGATATGATTTTCCACGTGCGCGATGCCGGGGACGAATGGCGATCAAAGGATCTCGGACGGAGCGCCGTCGACCCACGAAAACCCTGAACGCAATTCAGGATTAATGTTAAGTCTGGCCAAAAGGAACATGCGGCGTTGGGTTTTCTCCATCTGATCAATCCGCTTTACACGGCCTCGGGCTTCGCTGTCGGCATGCTGGTCGGTTTCACCGGCGTGGGCGGCGGCGCGTTGATGACCCCGCTCTTGGTCTTGCTGTTCGGCATCCACCCGGCAACCGCGGTCGGGACCGATCTCCTCTACGCCGGCGTCACGAAAATCAGCGGGTCCCTCGTCCATGGGCTCAACGATGCGATCGACTGGCGCATCACCCGCCGGCTCGCGTCGGGCAGCGTTCCCGCGGCGGCGCTCTCGCTGCTGACGTTGTCGCGCCTCGGCATGGACTCCAAGGGAACCAGCGCCGTGATCACGTCGACGCTGGGACTTGCCCTGATTCTGACGGCGGTTACGCTTGTTTTTCGCCGCCGGCTTTTGGCGGCCGTCGCGGCGTTTCTGGACAGGCGCACCGACAAGGAAATCGCGTTGCTGACGATAACGCTTGGCGCTGTGCTCGGCGTGCTCGTGTCGATCTCTTCAGTCGGCGCGGGCGCCATCGGCGTGACGGTGTTGCTGATGCTCTATCCGAAAATGCCAACGGTGCGAATCGTCGGCACCGACATTGCGCATGCCGTGCCGCTCACGCTTCTTGCCGGCGCGGGTCATTGGTGGATGGGCTCGGTCGACTGGTTGCTGCTCGTCTCGCTGTTGTCGGGTTCGATACCGGGCATCGCGATTGGAAGCCATTTCGCCTCGCGCGTGCCGGATCGCGTACTGCGTCCGCTGATGGCCGGCACGCTCGCGCTCGTCGGCGGTAAGCTCGTTTTCTGACGGAAACTCGGGGCGGCGTCATCTAAGCTTCGGCTCGCAATAAGCGACCGAAGAATGTCCCGCGGAAACGACCCGCATCGCGCTGAAAGCCCCCCTCAGCAACTGGGACTCCGCGACCTTTTATTCGCAAGGAGCGGAAGGATATACCAGTTACCCCAAGCTCGCCGAGGCCGCGGAATAGGAGCAGGTCGGTTAGGTCCCTATCGTCGCGTTTGCGGTTCTCGATCTGAAGTCGGACAACAATGGCCCAGACCTCCTTCGGCCGAAGCGGACGCTTCTGAACTACGAGACGGCCGTTGTTCCACGGCGTGTGCGAATGACTGCTCGTCGATTTGGTTTCGGTAGACATGGTGGAACTCCACGCCGATCGCTCCCACCGCAGCGCCCGCATTCAGAGGGCCGATCATTGTGGCGCCATAGGGCGCTTCAGCGGGAACTTTGAGGGAAGTAGATAGGACGGCCAGAGCGGACGCGCTTTAGGAGAGGGGAAGAGACTTGCAGTCAGGGCTCATGCGCGATCACATGACCGCCGCGACGAATCGCTCGCCGCACTACGGGCATTCCCAACCGCCTCGGTCGTCGATGTCTGGCTTGCGATCCGTGGGAATGTCCTCAACGCCCCGGCCTGTGTTCACCATCGCGGTTCCTGTTCCTTGACGCATAGGGTCGGATCCCGAATTCCATCGATCAACGAAAAACGCAAATATGAAAGTATTTCCAATGAAAGCGCTCGTCCTGGAGAAAAAAAACCAGCTCACCTTGCGGGACATTGAACTCCCGCTGGAAGTTGGTCCGAACGACGTCAAGATAGCCCTCCATACGGTCGGCATCTGCGGCTCCGACGTGCACTACTACACACATGGCGGAATTGGTAATTACATCGTTCGCCAACCCATGGTGCTCGGGCATGAGGCGTCGGGGATCATTGTCGAAACAGGCTCAGCCGTCAGGAACCTAAAAGTTGGCGAGCGCGTCTGCATGGAGCCAGGCGTTCCTAATCTCACCTCGAGGGCGAGTAAGCTTGGCATCTATAATGTCGATCCAGAAGTAAGCTTCTGGGCTACACCCCCAGTTCATGGCGTTTTGAGGCCAGAGGTCGTTCACCCGGCAGCCTTTACCTATCGACTGCCGGATCAAGTGACCTTCGCTGAGGGCGCGATGGTCGAACCCTTCGCGATCGGCATGCAGGCGGCCACGCGCGCACGGATCGCGCCGGGGGATACAGCGGCGGTGATCGGTTGCGGTCCAATAGGAATCATGGTCGCGCTGGCTGCGTTGGCCGGAGGATGCAGCAAGGTCTATATATCCGACCTTAGCGCGCCGAAACTTGCCATTGCTGGTCAGTATCCTGGAATAGTCCCTGTTAACGTCGGAGAACAGTCGCTCGCCGATGTTATTTTAAAGGATACAGGAGGTTGGGGCGTCGACGTCCTGTTCGAGGCGAGCGGCAGCGCAAAGGTTTATCCCGATTTGTTCGCGCCTGCGCGGCCGGGCGGCGCTGTCGTATTGGTGGGGCTGCCGGTGGAACAGGTCGGCTTCAACGTTCCAGCGGCGGTAGCCAAGGAAATCCGAATTGAGACGGTGTTTCGCTACGCCAACATCTATGAGCGTGCACTTCAGCTGATAGCGTCCGGCAAAGTGAATTTGAAACCCGTGATCACTGGCACCTTCCACTTCTCCGAAAGCATCCAAGCCTTCGAACGCGCCGCCAAAGGACTTCCGTCTGATGTTAAATTGCAGATCCTCCTCGATGGAGAAAGGGCCTAAACGAATCGAGGATGAACTGTAAGCGGCGTATCGGCCCCACCTTTTCGGCGGTCGAGTCGGACCTGGTTATCGTCGGGGCGGCCGGAAAGGTGATGAGCTCGGCGAGATGAATCGGCGAGCCAAGGGCCTTTTCCAGAAGGACGAGGCCGTTCTCGATTGTCGCCAACTCGGGGGCACACCGAATGCCGCTTGCCGAACTCGTGCGGCAGATCGCGCCATGGACCGGCGGGGGTCGCCATCCTTGCCAAACGGCAAAGGCGCAATGCGTCCCCATTGCGGGATCGGTCGGAAGCAATCGAATCATGGCTGGCCCGCAGTTTTCCAGCCTTGAATCCGATCTTCGCGTCCGTGGTCGCCGACCCGAGATCGGGGGTCGAGGCGCAACGATGCGCGGAATGGGTGGGAGGAACAATCGATGACCGAACACGCGGGCGAATTCGAAGGCAAGCGGGCGCTCGTCACCGGCGCAGGCAAGGGGATCGGGCGGGCGACGGCGCGCCTGCTGGCGAGGCGCGGAGCGAAGGTGCTGGCGGTGAGCCGCTCCGCCGAGGACCTCGCCTCGCTGCAGACCGAAATCGGCGGCCGATCCTTTCCGGTCGATCTCGCGGACGCGGAGGCCACGCGCGCCGTCGTCCGGGCAGCTTTACCCTTCGACCTCTTGGTCAACTGCGCTGGCGCGACAACGCTCCAGCCCTTCGTGGACCTCACCACCGAAACATTCGAGCGGATCATTGCGGTCAACACCACCGCCCCGATGATCATCGCCCAGGAATACGCGCGCGATCGCATCGCGCGGGCGCTGCCGGGCTCGATCGTGAATGTGTCCAGCGACGCCGCCTTCGTCGGCGTCATCGATCACACGGCCTATTGCGCCTCGAAGGGTGCGCTCGACGCCATGAGCCGCGTGATGGCGAACGAACTCGGCCCCCACCGCATCCGCGTCAACTGCATCAACCCGAACATCACGCTGACCGACATGGCGCGCAAAGCCTGGAGCGATCCGGGCCGGGCCGGCCCGCGGCTCGCCCGCCTGCCGCTCGGGCGTTTCCTGGAGCCGGATGAGGTCGCCGAGGCGATCGTCTATCTCCTCTCCGATCGGGCCGCGATGATCACCGGGGTGTCGCTCCGAGTCGACGGCGGTTTCAGCGTCACGTAAGAGCTACCGCCGCGTCGTGCCGCGCTCCACGAGCTTGGCCGGCACGATGACCCGTACATCGCCCACCGGCTTGTGCGACTCCGCCGAGACGCTCAGGATGGCCATCGCCTCGTCCACCATCCGCGCGCCGTCCTGCACGAAGGTCGCCAGATCGTAGGCAGCCCAGGAGGCGGCCGGGATGTCGTCGAACCCAGCCACGAGCGCGTCGCGGGGCGCCTGCAGGGGGACCTCCTGACGCAGGACCTACGAGCGTGGCCGCGCGATCATGCCGCCGCTGATGATCAGCGTTTGGGACGCCGAGAAGCGCCTGTCCTTGGCGACGCGCCATGCCCAGGCGGCGGGCCATCCCGAAGCAGGACTCAATTTTGCATGGAGTTCCCCACGGGGTACTGAAGCGCGCGCCGCGTCGGATTGACACCGTTTGTCTGGTCGGGTGCGAGAGTCGCGTGGACGGCGAACAGCCGACAAAGCGGTATTGTTTTCAGGTTGCTTGCTCGTCCAAGGCCTTCTTGACGCGCGCAGGCGTAAACGGCGCTTGGCGCAACCTCACACCAGTCGCGTCGAATATTGCGTTTCCGACCGCGGCCGCCACCGGCGCGGCCGCGGCCTCGCCCGCGCCCAGCGGGCGTTCATGACGACGATCAATCAAGGCGATATCGAGCTTCGGAACATCTCGGAACGTAAGAATCGGATAGCTCGACCAGTCCGTGCTTGTGACGCGCGCGCGATCGAACGTCACTTCCTCGAATAGGGTCCTGCTCAGCGTCTGTAGAATGCAGCCTTCGACCTGCGCATGCACCGCGTCCGGATTGATCATCAAGCCGCAGTCGTGGGCGCACGCTACGCGGAGTACGCGTACGGCGCCGGTCGAGCGCTCGACGGTTGCCTCGACGCCCATCGCGACATAATTCTCCGCCTGCTTGTAGTGAACGTACGCAATCCCCCGCCCCTCCAGCAGATCGCTCGTGCGCTCAAGCGGCGAGGCGCGCGGGGTCCAGTTCATCATTTGGCGGAGCCGCTCAAGCGCCTCTCGACCCCGCGGATCGGACAAGAGTCGAAGCCTCAATGCGAGAGGATCTGCGTTGGCCGCCGCGGCGAGCTCGTCAAAGAAACTTTCCACCGCGAGGACGTTCCCGATTTTGCCCGGCGCGCGCAGGTTCGAAACGCGCAGTGGCGTGGTCGCCAGCCACCTGACCTCCGCGTGGACGTTCTCGATGGCGTAGGGCGGGTCGGAGTTCATTCCCGTGAATCCCGACTGAGACCCTCGTCCGTCGTCGAGACCGGCGGCGACGGCCGCGAGCAACGGTATCCCGGCGTTGGGGGTATTCACAGGAGGCATCGCTACCGTTTCCCAAGCCGCAATGGATCCATCGGCTCTCAGCGCCGCCCGCAAATCAAGCAATTGCGGCGGCCCTTTGGGGTCCCACCCGTGCTCGTCCTCGCGCATCCACTGCGCGCGCACCGGGCGGCCGAGCTCCCGCGACAAGAGCGCCGCCTCGAAGGCGACATCGTCATTTCCGTTTGTTCCGTAGCTGCCGGAGCCATCCATATAGACGAGGCGAAGCTTCGCCCCATCGAGCCCCAACAGCTTCGCAATCGTCCAGCGCATGCGATGCGTCGACTGCGAGGCCGTCCAAACCGTACCGCCATTGTCGCGGATGTCGGCGACCGCGCAGGATGGACCCATCGAGGCGTGCGACTGCATCGGCCAAGAGTAAGTCGCATGGATAACCCGCTGCGCTTGATCGAGCACCGCGGGGGCATCGCCCACGCTGCGCAGCATCTCGACGCGCGCGACTGGCGTGGCGCGCACCGCCTCGAAGAGATTGTCTGAACCCGGCAGCGTCGCCGCCTCGCTCCAAGTCGCCTTAAGCTGACGCAACGCGCGTACCGCGTCCCACTCCCGCGGAGCTACGACGGCAAGAAAGTCCTTGATCCGAACGACCTCGGCGCCTGGAATATCCGCAATCGACGAAGCATCGACATCATTGAGATGCGCCCCAATCGCCGGCGGCCGAACGACGCGCGCATGCGCCATGCCGTCGACGCGGTGATCCTGGACATAGGCGTGCCGGGCGGTCAGCTTTGCGGGAATGTCAGGACGCGCGTAGGAGGTTCCGACGACTGTGTAAGCATCGGGATTGCGCAGGGGCGCTGTCTTGTCGATGGGCAGTTCGAATGCCGCGCCGCCAATCAGAGACGCGAAACTCACCGCCCCACCGTCGCCGCGAGCGACCACCATGCCGTCGCTCGTCTCGAGATCACTAACGGGCCGATTAAGGGACGCCGAGGCGAGACTCAACAGGCGCGCGCGGGCGGTGGCGGCCGCTTGCCGGATCTGAACCCCGCCGACCATTATTCCAGTACTGCCCCCGGTCGAACCCTGATCGGGCGTAAGCGCAGTGTCGCCTTCGACCAGAGCGATGCGTCCCGGCGAAAGGCCAAGTTCCTCGGCGACGATCTGCCGGATTGCGGCGCGCGCTCCGGTTCCAAGGTCGACCTTCCCGGCGAACACAGTGACCCCGCCGTCCCGTGCGACGCTGAGATAACCGTCGACGCTGTCGGCTGCGACTGTGTTGACGCTTGCCTCGGCGCCGCGCGGCAAGGAGAACGTGACGATGACAGTCGCGGCGCTGCAGAGGAGCGAGCGGCGCGTGATCGCGGTCATGGCTCAGCCCTCCCGCGCCGCGCGAAGAACAGCGGCAATCACCCGCGCATGACTGCCGCACCGGCAAAGATTTTGGGCGAGCGCCTCCCGGACGTCGGTTTCAGTCGGACGCGGGCGGCGCGATAAAAGAGCGGTCGCGGTCATGATCATGCCGTTCGTGCAATACCCGCATTGAGCCGCCTGCTCCGCGATGAACGCTTTCTGGACTCTGCTGGGGCGATCGAGATCGCCTAGGCCTTCGAGCGTCTTGATCTCCTTCTCGTGAGTATCGATGGCGAGGGTCACACAGGAGCGGGCTGCCTCGCCCTCGATGATGACGCAGCAGGCGCCGCATTGGCCGAGGCCACATCCGAACTTGGGACCGCGCAGCCCGAGGTCATCTCGTAAGGCGTAAAGCAAAGGCATGTTCGGGTCGTCGACAGCGACCTTTTGATTCTGCCCGTTCACCCTCAGCGTGATCTCAATCATCGGCGCGTCTCCGGAGACTTTGTTCTCTAAAGTTATGTCAAGCGCATGGCGCTGTTCAACAGTATCCGCCGGGTTCAGTGATTGATTCGTGGCACTGCAACTCGGCCAAAATCGACCTCCCGGGCTCAGTTACGTGAGACCGGCGCGGAGCAGCTTCAGTCTGCCCCGGAAGTGGCGAAGGGGCCCCGCTTGCCAGAACGGACAAGTCGGTCCAGATTTTCCCCGCAATCCTACCGCTAGCGTTCACAGCTGCGGATGTAACTGTGAGCGCGGCGCGGAGTCGAACAATTGAACCCGCCTTTGGAACCAATCTTAAAGATTGGCGCAACTGCGAGCCCAGTCGAACACCTCGATCTCGCGACCGCGATCAAGGTGTCGCAAGCGGTCTCGAGCGAGTTCGTCCCCGAAAAGTTGATCGACACGATCATGCGCACCGCGATCGAGCAGGCCGGCGCCGAGCGAGGTTTGTTGATCCGCCCGCGAGGGCTCGAGCAGCGGCTAGAGGCGGAAGCCACAACCAGCGGCGACTCGGTCATTGTGCAGTTGCGCGACGAGCAGGCAGGCGCGGCTGCGCTGCCGGAATCGGTGCTCCACTACGTCTTGCGCACCGGGGAGAGCGTCATTCTCGACGATGCCGCGGCCCAGTCCGCATTTGCCGACGACCCCTACATCCGGGAACGGCAGACCCGCTCCATTCTCTGCCTGCCCTTGATCATCCAAGGCCAGCTCAACGGCGTGGTTTACCTCGAGAACAACCTGACCCACGGCGCCTTCGCGCCGGACCGGACAGCGATCCTGAAGCTCCTCGCTTCCCAGGCTGCGATCGCTTTGGAGAACGCGACCCTCTCTCAGGCGCTCCGGGAGAGCGAACAGCGGTTTCGAGATTACGCGGAAACGGCTTCCGATTGGTACTGGGAAACCGACGCTGATCACAAAGTCACGCGCATGAAAGACTACGAACAGCTTCGCGCGCTAGGACGCTTGCCTTTGACGAGCCGGATTGGGTTGGCCCGATGGGATTTCGCGGAGGACCTCGAATCGCAGCCGGAAAAGTGGGAGCTTCATCGGTCGATGCTTGAGGCGCGTCAGCCGTTCCGCGATTTCGTATACCCAGCCGTGCGCTTCGACGGATCTCTGACGTATGTCAAGGTCAGCGGCAAGCCATACTTTGACGCAAAAGGCAATTTTCTCGGGTATAGGGGCACCGGGAACGACGTCGACGCAGCGGTTCGCGCCGATCAGGCCGAGGCGGCGTTGCGCCAGGCGCAGGCCGAGCTCGTGCATCTCGCACGGGTTACGACCTTGGGAGAGCTTGTCGCTTCGATCGCCCATGAAGTGAACCAGCCGATCGCCGCGACCGTCACTAACGCCCAGGCGGCGTTACGCTGGCTTCGCTTCGACCCACCGAAATTGGACGAAGTTCAGCGGACCCTCGAGCGCATCGTCAGGAACGCCGCGCGGGCGGGGGACGTCGTCCAGCGCATACGCAATCTCGTCAAGAAGGCGCCGCTGCGCGATGACCGCGTGGACATCAACGCGGCGATCCGGGAAGTCGTCGAGCTTACTCGTAGCGAAGCGATGAAGAACGGCGTCTTGGTGCGGACGGAGCTAGCCGACAGCGTGCCGCCCGTCCGCGGCGACCGGGTCGAACTGCAGCAAGTGATCCTTAACCTGGTCATCAACGCCGTGGAAGCGACGAGCGCGTTGACAGAGGGGCCGCGAGAACTGCAGATCGTGACGGGCAGGATCGAGCCAGACCACGCGCTCATCGCGGTGCGCGATACTGGTCCGGGACTGGCGCCCGCAGTAGAGGAAAACCTCTTCAAAGCCTTCCATACGACCAAACCGAACGGCTTGGGGCTGGGCCTGTCGATCTGCCGATCGATCGTCGAATCGCGTGGCGGACGTATGTGGGCGACCGCCAATACGCCCCGTGGCGCCGTCTTTCAATTCACGCTGCCCGTCCATCCAGAGATTGCAACGTGATTGTGCTCGCCGGCGCCGGCGCGGCCTGCGCTCGATTCGTGTACTCCGGTTTGTCGTCGAGTCGATAACAACTGACTTCATTGCGCCGTCGGCAGGCCGCCTTGGTTGTGTGTCCCTGCGGCGCGCCACTGCGCCCGGCCGAGTTCTTCGGCCGACTGCCGCCAAAAGCCTTCGCAAGACGGGTCGAATTGGGAGAGTGGGTCATGGAGGACGAAATCGAAGCTCGTACGATCACGCAGTTGGCGTGGCGATTCATCCCCTTCCTGATCCTCTGCTATTTCGTCGCCTATCTCGACCGAGTGAACGTCGGCTTCGCCAAGCTGACGATGGACCCCGATCTCAAGCTCTCCGAGACCGCGTTTGGTTTCGGCGCGGGCGTGTTCTTCCTTTCGTATTTTCTGTTCGAAGTGCCCTCGAACGTCATCCTGGACAAAGTCGGCGCGCGAATATGGATCGCGCGCATCCTGTTCTCCTGGGGCGTGGTCTCCGGGGCGATGGCCTTCATCCCTCGGATCGCTCAAGCAACGGGTCTGAGCGCAGAGTACGTGTTCTACTCCCTTCGCTTTCTGCTCGGTTTGGCCGAGGCGGGGTTCTTTCCGGGCATTATCTTTTTCCTGACGCTGTGGTTTCCCGCCGCCTACCGGGCGCGCAGTGTCGGCTATTTCATGGCGACGATCCCGCTGTCGGCCGCCGCCGGTTCGCCAGTCTCGGCCGCACTGCTCGGCCTCGATGGCGCCGCAGGCTTGCGCGGCTGGCAATGGCTGTTCATCGTCGAAGCAATGCCGTCAATTCTTCTCGCGTTCGTCGCCTACTTCTATTTGACCGATCGCCCGGCGGATGCGCGCTGGCTTCCTGAGGAGCGGCGGCGATGGCTGCAAAGGCGCCTCATCGCCGAAGACGCGCGGCGGGAGCCGGTGTCGCCGGCGAGCGTTTTGGCCAGCCTTTATGACTATCGCGTTCTCGCGCTGTCGCTCGTCTATTTCGGCGCGGTGGCGTGCGGCTACGGCCTAAGCTTCTGGCTGCCGACCATCGTGAAGGGCTTTGGCCTTTCGATCGCGATGACCGGCTGGGTAACCGCCATTCCCTATGTCGTCGGCTTCGGCGGCATGGTCTGGTGGGGGCGGCGATCGGATCATCGGGGAGAGCGCACGATCCACCTCGCCGTCGCGCAGGCGCTGGCGGCGGTCGGCATTGGCGGCTCGGCTTTCCTCGCCGACCCGGCGATGAAGATGATTGCGCTGACCATCGGGGCCTTCGGCCTCTTCGCTTCTCAGTCGATCTTCTGGACGCTGCCGACGGCATTCCTCGCCGGCGCGGCAGCCGCGCCGGGCATCGCGGCGATCAACTCGATCGGCAACCTCGCGGGCTTTTTCGGCCCCTTCGTCATCGGTTGGATCAAGGACGCGACCGGCGGTTTCGCTTTGGGGCTCGTGACGATCGCCGCCTGTCCAATCATCGCTCTCGTCATCGCGCTGGCGCTCGGCCACGACCAGCGCCTCGAACGCGCGCCCGAAGCCGCGGAATGACATGGGCCGGGCGCGAGGCCCTCAAGCTTGGGCGGCGTCCCTTCCGCTTCGCGCTGGCGCAGCCAACGGGGCATGATCCGTCTCCCGCGTTCGGGGTTCATCCCTGCACAGCGCAGCGACAGACGCAAACGTTTCAATTATTGAGAACTCGAAGTCTCTTTCGGCGACCGCGGGCCCGGCAGCGACTCGATGAAGGCGTAGATATCGGCGATGTCCTTGTCCGACAGCACCGCCTCCGAATAGGCCGGCATGTCGCCCGGCGGGTCGCGCAGCAACGCTCTAAAGCCGTCGAACGGCAGCGCCGTCTGGGCAAGGATCGGCGCCGGCCCCCTATAGACGCCGCCTTGCCCAGAGCGGCCGTGGCAGGTGAAACAGGCGTCTCTGAGATAAATCTGCTTGCCGTTGGCGGCGTCGCCTTGAGGGCCGACTTGATCCGCCGCCACGACCGGCGCACTGGCGCACATAACGGCCATGGTGAGCGCAGCGAAGGCGAAACGCTTGGACCCGATCATCGCCAAATCCCTCAACGCGGATCGGTGACGACGTCGACGACAGCCGGCTCGCCGCTCTTGACCACAGCGATGGCCCGCGCAAGCGCGGGGCCAAGGTCGTTCGGATCGGTGATCGGTCCCTCGCCATGGACGCCCATGCCGCGCGCGACAGCGGCGTAATCGATGTTCGGCTCCTTAAGAGTGGTGCCGATATCCATTCGGTCGACGCCGCGGCCGTGCCGCACCGCCATCGCCGTGAGGTGCATGTATTCCTGATGGTAGGCTCGATTGTTTTGCACGATATAGAGAATCGGAATCTTGTGGTGCGCGGCCGTCCACAGCGCGCCCGGATTGTACATGAAGTCGCCATCGCCGCCGAAGGCGACCGTGAACCGGCCATGCTTCTTATTGGCGAGCGCCGCGCCAAGCGAGGCGGGCAGATTGTAGCCGACACCGCCGCCCCCGGACAAGCCGTTCCACTGATACCGCTTCCTGAAATCCCACAGCCGATGTGGCCAGCTCAAGTTAATCGTCGCCCCGACTAACGACCAGTCCTCGTCCTTGATCTGGTCATAAACCTCGGCGCACATGCGCGCCGTCGTGATCGGGCTGGCGTCCCAACCGATCGTCGCGTTGGTTCTCGACTGCTCGACCGCCGCCAGATGGGCGGCGGCGAGCTTTTGGCCGCGCGCGGCGCAGGCCGCCTTGCGGCCGTCGTCCATGAGTTGCTTCGCCGCCTCGGTCAGCACGGGCAGCGACGCCTCGCCGTCGCCCGCGATGTCGAGATCGACATCCTGCCACCGGCCAAAATCCTGATAGTTGGATTTGAGGTAGAGATCGCGCACACCAAGCGTGATGATTTTGGCCCCCGGCTTGGTCGCCGGCCGCGACTGGCGCACGATCCGGTCGTGGAACGTATTGACCGCGCCCCACAAGTCGTTCATCTCAATCGCCAGGATGACATCGGCCTGACCAATCAGGGCCCTGTGAAAACTCTGATTGAGCGGGTGCCTCGACGGAAAATTCATACGGCCTGCATAGTCGATGACGCCGCACTGCAGCGTCTCGGCGAGGTCGACCAGGCGCGCCACGCCCGCGGGTGTGCGCGCTACGCGATCGCAGACGATGAGCGGGTTCTGCGCCTCGACCAGCATTTTCGCAGCCTCCGCGAGCGCTGCGGAATCGCCTTGGGGCGGGATCACCTGTTCGAACTTCGGGATACGCAGGCTTTCCGCATTCGAGATCGGGTTCTCCTGCAATTCAACGTCAAGTGCGATGAAGACCGGCCCCATCGGCGGCGTCGTTGCGACCTTGTAGGCGCGCGCCGTCGATTCGGCGAAATGTTGCAATGAGGCCGGTTGATCGTCCCACTTGGTGAATTCGCGGACCAGCTCGCCGATGTCGACCGCCGAATGCACCCATTCGATGCCAGGCCCGCGCTTGTCGGCCTCCATGATATTGCCGCCGAACACGATGACCGGCGCGCGATCGCACCAAGCGTTGTACATCGCCATCGCGGCGTGTTGCAGACCGACCGTGCCGTGACACGCCATGGCGAGCGGCTTGCTTTCGATCTTGGCGTAGCCTTGCGCTATATGGACGGCGATGTCCTCGTGCACGCAGGTGATGATTTCGGGCTTGTTGTCGCCGTGATTGATGATGGCTTCATGCAGGCCGCGATAGCTCGACGCGCAGTTGATCGCGATATACTCGATGCCAAGCGAGTTGAGCACGTCAGTCATAAAGTCGCCGCCGCTGGAAGTCTGATTGACCGGGTCGGAAGGCGGCGGCATGGTCTCAGCTGCGATCAGCCGGGGGCCGGGAAGCGCAGCTATCGACTTCTCCGACTGGATGGCCGGCATGGCGTTCGCCGGAGCGGACGGCGCGACCGCAGCAGCGGCGCCGACGAGGCCCGCGCCTTTGAGGAAATTGCGACGGCTCGCTTGAGGCGAACGGCGGTGCGCGGACATCTCGCTCCCCACACTTTTAGCGGAATTTGCGTGTCAAGCAGGAGCGCCATAATCGCCCTGCGCCTTGCTGCGGGTCAAATGCCCGAGCGCCACTCGACCGAAAAATAGGCGCCAAGCGTATGACATCCGCCCACTCGGCTCGGCCTTCGCCGATGCGGCGAAGATGGTCATAGCAGGAAGCCCCTCCCGCGTCGATCCTTCAATTAGACCAGTGCGATCAGACGCGCCGATGTCACAAGTCGTCGATCGCGACAACAATTGGCTTGCGGCGCGACCGGCCGTGTGCCGTTCATGACCGGACGCCAAGACGGGACGAGAAGCATGGCCGCCGGCCCTTATGGTTTTTGGACGTCTCCCATAACTTCCGACCTCGTTGTCGGCGATTCGATCCGTCTCGAGCAGGTCGCGCTCGACGGCGACGCCATCTATTGGAGCGAGACTCAGCCGCGGAAGCAGGGACGAACTTTCGTCTACCGCGCCTGCGCGAACGGTGAGCCGGAATGCGTGACGCCCGACGACGACGAGGCTTTCAGCGTTCGCGCGCGCGCTCACGAGTATGGAGGCGGCTCGTTCGCCGTCAGCGACGGCGTGATCTATTTCTCGAACAATATCGATCAGCGGCTCTATCGTCAGGATGCGGGCCGGGCGCCGAGTCCGATCACGCCGGCTCCAGCCGGCGCCGCTGCGAATGCGGTGCGATACGCAGATGGCGTTATCGACCGCCGCCGGGGGCGCATGGTTTGCGTCTCCGAGGATCACACTGGGGCGGGAGAGGCGATCACTACGCTGGCCGGCGTCGACCTCGCCGGCGCCGCCGCCCCCGAGGTTCTCGTCTCGGGGAACGACTTCTATTCGACGCCACGTCTCAGCCCCGACGGAAACCGCATGTCCTGGCTGACCTGGCGCCATCCCAATATGCCGTGGGTGGCGACCGAAGCGTGGGTCGGGGACATCCTTCCGGATGGGACGATCGGAAATCCGCGCCGTGTCGCGGGCGGGCCCGACGAGTCGGTGTTCCAGCCGGAATGGTCTCCTGACGGGGCTCTCTATTTCGTGTCGGACCGAGATTCGGGCTGGTGGAATCTCTATCGCGAGCACGACGGCGCGATCGAGCCGATGGCGGAGATGAACGCCGAATTCGGGCGACCGCAATGGCAGTTCGGCATGTCGACCTACGCATTCGAGTCCGCCGATCGCTTGATCTCATGCTTCGTTCGCGACGGTATCTGGACGCTGGCTAGTATCGATACGCGGTCTAAGCGCTTCGACGTCATTCCGACCGAATTTACTGACATAGCCCAGGTCCGCGCCGCTCCTGGGCGGGTCGTGTTCATCGGTGGGTCGCCTTCCGCAGCCCCCGCCGTCATCTGCCTCGACCTGAACAACGGAACGCACCGCGTTCTGCGTCACTCGTTCGTCCTTCGCGAGGACGTCCGCCGCTACGTTTCGGCCCCCCAGCCGATCGCTTTTCCAGTAGGCGGTGGGGAGGCGGCCCATGCTTTCTACTATCCACCCTTTTCGCCCGAGTTCGCCGCGCCAGCGGACGAGAGGGCGCCGGTGCTCGTGAAGAGTCACGGAGGGCCAACGTCAGCCGCCTCGAGCACCCTCTCGCTTTCGGCGCAATACTGGACGAGCCGTGGGATTGGGGTGCTCGACGTGAACTATCGCGGCAGCACCGGCTACGGCCGCCCCTATCGGCTGCGGCTCGAAAAACAGTGGGGTCTCGTCGACGTCGAGGACTGCGTCGCCGCAGCGCGCTGGCTGGTTGCGAACCGGAACGCTGACCCCGAGCGGCTCATGATCAGCGGCGGCAGCGCCGGGGGTTACACCACGCTCAGCGCGCTCACGTCCAAAGGCGACAAAGTGTTCAGCGCGGGCGCGAGCTATTACGGCGTCAGCGACCTCGAGGCCCTCGCGCGCGACACGCACAAATTCGAGTCCCGTTACCTGGACTGGCTGATTGGTCCCTATCCACAGGACAGACAGATTTATGCCGAACGATCCCCCATTAACCACGTCGATCGCCTCTCTGCGCCGGTAATCTTCTTCCAAGGAGCGGGCGATCGCGTCGTCCCCCCGAACCAGACGGAACTCATGGTCGCGGCGCTGAAGGAGCGCGGCGTTCCGGTCGGGTATCTTCTGTTCGACGGCGAGCAGCACGGTTTCCGGAAGGCCGAGAACATACGGCGAGCCCTCGACGCGGAGCTCTATTTCTACGCATTGCTGATCCTGCGCTCCGGTCTCCGGTTCTGATGTTTACCGTGCATTTCGACGGCAAAGGACGCGGATTTGGTAGGCAATTGGGGGGGTGGCGTCGGCGTGAGCGCAATGGCGCGCCATTCAATCTCAACGGTCGAAAGCCCGCACTTGGCGCATTCCGGACCTCACGGCGGCAATCTTCGCGCGTCCGTTGGACCAGTAGATCGATAACCTCTCCTTCATCGTCGACTGCGCGCGACGGCCAGAACTGCCGCCCAGCAATCATCTCGGCCACCTCGTCGAGATGCCCTTGGAAGGTCGGCCAAGGGCGTCAGCGGCGAAGGAAAGGCTCGTGGATTCGCGGCCGCTCAACGACCGCTCAGTTTGCGCGTCTGATCGACCAGGGCCAGAAGGGGCGTCGGATCGATTGAGAAAGCCCCAGCCTCGTCCCGGGCTTCTTCCGCGATCATATCGAGATAGGCTTCGGCCTCGACCAATTGCGCGGCGAAGGCCTCGGAGATCGCCCGAAGATCCTCCGGCTCTGGGTCCGGCTTGCAGAACAGCGCGCCGACCGTCGGATTCCGGATTGCGAGCGCAGCCGGGAGGGTGAGGATGCCGTCACGCACATCCTCCTCGCCGCCGCCGCCGAGGGCGATCGCCCCGCGGACATCCCCGACATCGTCGCAGCCGTGGTACAGGAGGCCCAGCAGACCGCCAAACTTGCGCAACCTCGCCGATCGGTCACCGAGGCAGGCGCAGACCTCGAACATCGAGCCGGTATCTTCGCCGGCGATGCGACGCCAATCCTCAACGCCGAGCATCTGGCGGCGCAGTCGCCATTGCATGCACTCGGCGACGCCGAGCCGCTTCAGCAATTCAGAGAATAGACCAATCGCCTGAAGATCCGCGCCGAGATAGCGGTATCCGTCGGCTACGATATAGCCCGAGACCATTAGCGCATTCAGTTCGCCGAATCGGGTATGCAGGGTTGCGCGCCCGCGCCGTTCAGGCGAGCGGTCGACGATATCGTCAATCACCAGCGAAACATTGTGGAAGAATTCGATCACAACCGCGGAGGATATGATCCGTTCCGGTATCGGCCCCGGGAAGAAAGACCGGTAGCAAGCGAAGATGGTCAGGGGCCGAAAATACTTCGATCCGGCGAGGAATTGCCACTCCAACGCCTCGCGCATCTCGAGGTCGCAGCTCTCGACCCACGCGGCGATCCGCTGCCGCAGAATTCTCATCTCGTCGGTGAACCCGAGAGCGGCAATGACGTCGCTGCTCGTCTTGTCGACGGTGGCGCTAACGTTCACGGCTTAACCTCGTGCCGGCGACGGCGTTCGTAAGGGTGCGGCGATGGCGTCGCCTGGTCGGCGGCCTCGGCGATTGTTTCGCCGACCCGCTCCAGATTGAGTTGCAGACGGCGCGCTTCCAGGTTGGCGGCGTCGCCGACCCCGCGCAAGAAGGCTCGCAACTCGTCCGCGCGCACTCGGATCTCCGCCGGCGATGCGGCGCTTCGGCCCGTCGCTCGATCGGCGACGGTCTGGGCAAGGCTTGCCTCGTAGCGAAGGCCAAGCTCAGCGAGCGTACCCCAGTAGCGCATGGCGCTGGCCGCGCCGACCATGCATGCTTCGGCGAGGGTCGGCGAGATATCGGCCATCTGTGCGACCGTGGCCTGTCGCGGTTCCTCTGCGCCGCC
>PLUH01000295.1 GCA_003164825.1 Hyphomicrobiales bacterium | reverse complement strand
GGCCGTCGATTTTCAGATAGACCTCGTCCAGATGCCACGTCGTGTGAGGCTTCAGGCGACGCTTTCGCAAGTTGGCTGCGATCGTCGGTCCGAAATGGTTCACCCGACGCCGAACCGTCTCGTAGGACACCGCCACGCCGCGTTCCGCCAACAAATCTTCGACGTCGCACAGGCTGAGGGTGGACCTTAGGTAGAGCCAAATCGCTTGGTGAATGATCTCAGCCGGGAAGCGATATCCGCTGTAGCTGATTTTCTTCATTCGCTCGGTTATTCGGCCGCGGGTCCGACCGCAAGCCCCAACGCGGCGTGACGATCCCTTCGAGGACGTTGGCCGGCCGAACAACTGATCATTACATCTGGCCATGCGAGACCACCGGCGGAAGACCTGCCGGTTGGAAGCGGGTACGTCGGCAAGCCTTATCGGCTCGATAGGGTCGCGGACAGTTTGCGGGCGATTAAATGCTTGCCGTCTAAGTGGTCATGGCCGAAATGCGGGTAGTTCTTTTGAGTTGACGCGGTGCGCATTGCTGCCAGCGCCCATGGGAGGATCGTTTTACGCCGCCGCCGTTTGGCGACCGCGCTTCCCACCACCTTCACAGAACCTCTGCAACAAGCCCGAGCGACTTCGCTTCATTAGCCTCGATATACCAGTTGCCGGGAGCGCGGTTGAGAACCTCATTCATTGTCACCTTTGACCCGCGAATCAGGTTTTCGAAGCCTTCATTCTGAATCGCGATCGAGGCTTCGATCTCGTGGAGCGCGGCGGTAACTGTGGCGACACACGTCGTCAATGGGCCGTTGATGTGTAGTTGTTTATCAAGCTTCCGCTCATGAATCATTAAACGAGTGCCGCGCGTCAGATATCGATTCTCAAGTGAAAAAAAGCTCATGAATGTGGTTCCCGCTGAATAGATTGCGGCCTTTCCTAGAAAGACAAATCGCCGGTTCTTAGAATTTTCGCTGTGAAACCGGATGTCCTCTCCCATCATTCGAGCTACCTCCGGATCTCCCCCAAGCGTTGATAATTCGGTGACAATCAAGCCTTCCTTATTTGAGCTATCCAGCTGCGACCGAAAATTCTTGTACATGTCGTAGTCAACTGGGCCGCCCAATAGAATTGCGGGCGAGCCGAAATCCCGCGACTTTAGTTTTTCCATCGGACGAGACCTTCGAGGCGATGCAAGAGTAACCCGACAGGGTTTCGATATGACGTGCCACGCGGGCTATCGTGGCGACAGCCGTTTTGCATTGAGCGCCACGCGCCGTCGATAGCCGACAAGGACAGCCTCAACATTGCCGCCGCCCATTTAACGTCGCCCGGGCTTCAGCAGCTCCATCTACCTTTTCCTGCACCATCAAAATCACTTCGTGACTAGCCTCGACACCGCCGTGAGCAATTTTTCATTTAGCGCAGTCCAATCACGCCTCGCCGCCAAGCGTGGTCCATGCGTCGTAGAACGCATAATCCTGCCAGCATGGCGACGACGAAGAAGAGCTTTCGAACGTCGATCGCGGGAGGCTGCGCATCAACCCGCCATCGGGAGATCGTCTCTCACGCGCCCACCGACGGTCGCCATGAAGCTTGCGGAAAACGCGCCGATCAGCAGCGATATGAACGCCCACAGAGCCACGTAAACGCCGGTTTTGCGGGCGGCGTCGGCTGCGGCTTTTGCGGTGTCGACCGCCCTATCCTTCGCGTTCTTCGCCTGCTCGACCACCTCGGACACCCGCTTATCCGCGTCCGCTTGGCTCAAGCCAGTACGGGCCGCGACGAGCTGTGCAACGTAGGCCTTGTCCGCAGCCGGCATCTCGCCGGATAGCGCGTCGGTGACGAGAATTCGTCCCACCTCTGCCCGCGCCGCGGCTGGATCGCCCGAGGTATCGGGATGATCAGCGCGAAATAGCATGTCGGTAAAATAAGCTGTCGAGCTTCCCTCGCTTGATGCCGCCTGAACAGCAGCTTGAGCCGCCGATCCCCCGGCCGCGGTTCCGGCGGCCTCTAGGGCGGAGCCGCCAGCGTGCGCGGCGCCGCTCACTACCGACGCCGCGCCGGACGTCAACAGCCACGCAGTTACGATCGCGCCAACACCCCAGACGATGAGACCGTGGGCAGTGTCGCGAAAATAGACCTCATCTGTGTGGACGCTGACCCAACGAGTGCGCAGACGACCCGCCAGATATCCGCCGACGCCCGATGCGAACAGTTGAACAGCGATGAACCAGGCCGCGGCGAGGATACCGAACGTCGTAACCGAGACGTTGTTGTTGGACCACGGAGAGACTGATACGAGACCGATACCGGCGCCTAGCATCAGTAGCGCAAGAGATAGAGCCGATGCGACGACCGCTCCCGCAATAATCGCACCCCACGACACCGCCGAGGCCCCGCTTTCAGGAATTGCGAGCTCTTCTGGCGCATTCAAGATCGGATCGGAGCGCGCGTTCAACGCTGCGTTGGACATGAAAATCTCCTTGGAAATCGAAGAGCGAATTCAGTGGGCACAGCGGCGTCAGTGATAGAGAAGAGCGATGATTATGATGATGGGAATTGGCACGCCAAGCAGCCAGAGCAGGATCGAGCGGCCCATGAGCGCCTCCTTTTTTGTTTCCGTTTTGAATCGTGGCGCCTACTAAACGGGCAAGCGTCCGCTTCGTTCCGCGCCAAGTCTCACCAGGCCTCGAACGCCCGCTTTACCTTCTCCAGGAGGGCGCTTCTCAACGGTGGAATGATCCATATCGTAATAGGGGAGGTAGTAGCAGCGCACGGCGTGGCCTGGCATCGAACGAACGAGGCGCTTCACACGCGCTTGGGCGGATCTCCGAGCAAACTCGTGCGACTGGGGCAACAGGTGCAGACCGCAGCGAGCTTTTGCAGCTTCTGCAAATTTGGGGTCGCCGCGCCGTCGCGGCCGATCTTGAAGCTCACCCCAGGAATAAAGACCCGGTCAAGAAGCCTTTCAGGATCGCCGGAAATCCTTCGTTCCAAACCGGCTAGATGAGAACCTGTGCTCGGCCCGAAGTGCCCTTGTCGACGCGGTTTTTGAGACTCGGGAGTGCATAATCGACCGGCCGCGATATTGCTTCTGGGAACTGCAAAGGCGATGGCTTGTTGTAGGACAGTGGCGGCCATCGCAGATTGGGCGTCCTAGGGCGCCAGCCGCAGGCGAGCGCCGACGAGGGGGTCTCATGCGAGTCAGTGAAGGCAAACCCTACCCACTTGGAGCGACGGCCGACGCGGAGGGCACGAACTTTGCCATCTTCTCAGCCCACGCGACCAGGATCGAGGTTTGCATCTTCGACGGCGACGGCGCCCGAGAGATCGAACGGTCCGAACTCCCGGAGTACACCGACGAAATCTTCCACGGTCATGTAGCCGAGGTCGGCCCTGGGACGTTTTATGGCTTCCGTGCGCACGGTCCTTACGAGCCCGAGGCAGGCGACCGATTTAATCCGTACAAGCTCTTACTTGACCCATATGCCCGGGCCCATGCCGGAAAGCTGGTGTGGGACCCCGCGGTTTTCGGCTACAGGCTCGGGGGTGAAAACGGTGATCTGACCATGGATGAGCGCGACAGCGCTCCATTCGTGCCCAGGTCCGTTGTGGTCGATCCCAACTTCGATTGGCGGGGCGAGTATCGTCGGCGCAACGTGCCTTGGGATCAAACGATCGTCTACGAAGCCCACGTCAAAGGGTTCACCAAGCTTAATCCCGCGGTCGACGAGAATCTGAGGGGCTTTTACGCTGGACTGGGCTCCAAGCCAGTCGTCGACTACATCCGGTCGCTGGGCGTGACCTCGGTGGAATTGTTGCCCGTCCATACGTTCATTGACGACAGTAATCTTCTCGAAAAGGGGCTGAAGAACTATTGGGGCTATAACTCGATCGGATTTTTTGCGCCCGATCCGCGTTATGCGGCCGACGTTCCGAACTCGCTGCGCGAATTCAAGGAGATGATCGCGCGCCTGCACGATGGAGGTCTCGAAGTCATCCTTGACGTCGTCTACAACCACACCGCGGAGGGGAACGAACGCGGCCCGACCTTGTCGTTCAAGGGCATCGACAACGCCTCCTATTACCGGCTGATGCCGGATGATCCGCGCTATTACATCAACGACACGGGCACCGGCAACTCGCTGAACCCGGTCCACCCGAGTGTGCTGCGGCTGATCATGGACTCGCTGCGCTACTGGGT
>PLUH01000289.1:229-14719 GCA_003164825.1 Hyphomicrobiales bacterium | reverse complement strand
GGCTCGGGGCAGGCTCTTCGAGACACGCCTTCGGCGCCCTCAGGACGAGGTCGCCGGGCGCGCCACCTACCGGAACTGGAGCACGCGCTGGATGCCCGCTTTCGCGGGCATGACAACACAAAAAGTGTTTCACGTGAAACACTTGCGTCGGATTCTTATCAGGGAGCTTTTTCGCGCGAACAGGGACATTTGTTCGCGCGAACAGGGAGATTTTTGCGCGATAATAGGGAGTAAATTCTGGCTTTGTGCGACAGCCGCGCGGACGTTCCAAATCGGTTCGGGAAAGCTGTTTTCGATCCGAAGTGGAAATTCTCGGTGGCGTTGGTTTGCTTGCCGCAAACAGCGGTCATTCGCGAACGATGCAGCGAACGGGTCAAATCGCTCCTTTGCCGCCCGTAAAATTCGAACCCAACAACGTCGTGGGATGAACGCGTGGGTTGCATCGGGCGGAAGGTTGTCGGCGATAGCTAGGCCGGACTTGCCGCGATCGCCTCACGGAAGCCTGATCTTGTTCTGCCCGACATCATGGTCCCCGAGTTCGATGGACTTGATTGCTCAAAAGGCTGCGCGCGGACCCCAAGACCGGCACGATTCCGATCATCCTTCTCTCCGCCCGCGCGGGGCGGAGAGAGCCGGGTCGAGGGCATGCGGCCCGGCGGTGACAGCTATTTGATCAAGTTTTCAGCGCGCGCCAACCGTTAGCGCGGGTCGAAGCTCAACCTCAAAATGTTCCGGTATCGCGCCGAGGCGACTGAGACATTGCGTACGGGGAGGCGCGTTCTCGCGCCTTTGTCACCACGAGCTTTTCAGGGCGTCCGATGCGTTGGCTCCGCGTGTCACGAACGAAAAGCCCGGAAATTCTCAGGCCAGAACAAGTGAAGTCTATTTCCGCTCGCCTCGCGGCCGCGGTCATCCAAAACGTTGATTTCAGCTCGCGTCATCAGGACGAGAAGCATTCGGGCGGCCTTTGTTGAATCACAAGCGATTCCAACGATTCTCTAAGCTCCCGGAGGGTTGTTAACGAGATTACATTAACTATGCCATGTGTCTTTTGTGCAAACGTCGATTAAAATGCTTTATGAAGTGTTTACGGGAAGGCTTCGTCGCCATGGGGAGAAACATTGTAGGAGGAGTACGCCGATGTTGCGCTTGTTGGGGGCTGCTCACGAACTAAACGTGCGCAGGGGAAGAGGTGTCGGCGCTCATTGGATTGTCGATCTCTGGGGCGCCAGTCATCTTACAGATGCTAAGGTGCTGACCACTGTGTTGGAAGCAGCCTCCAACGCTGCGGGCGCCACTCTGCTCAAAATATTCCTGCATGAGTTTCCTTCATCGGGAGGCATCACCGGGGTCGCGCTGCTCGCGGAATCGCACATGTCCATCCACACTTGGCCGGAGAAGGACTATGCGGCGATCGACATTTTCATGTGCGGCCATGCGGATACAAGGCGAGCCTTGGACGTACTCATTCTGCAACTCAAGCCCACGCATACTCTCGTAGAGCATTTCGTACGCGGCGCCGATCGGGCCATCCGCCCGCGCGTGAAGACCGGAAGGCCAGCGGCTGACAGTGGGTAAATGTCAACATGCAAGCTGTTGAGCTGGCGACGAACACAGCATTTCCGGGTTTGCGCTGATGTCCCGCATCGAGCACGGAGCTTCGATTGAGATGGCTAAGCTGGAGCCCAACTTCATGACTTTGCCCGACCCACCCGCCGTCGCGACGGGTGATGAACCGATCGTCTCTTCGCTTTTTTGCGTCGAGACGAGCGATCCGTTTGACAGCTACACGTACCGCCTGGAGTCAATTCGCTTTTCCGGGCGGACGGGCTACCAAAGCGTCGTAATCGCCAAGACCTACAATTACGGCCTGGCGCTTTTCCTGGACGGCCAGATCCAAAGCGCGGAAGATGACGAGGCGCTCTACCATGAGCTGCTGGTGCAGCCAGCCATGCTGCGTCATCCATCGCCGAAGGATGTCCTGATCCTTGGAGGCGGCGAGGGCGCGACCCTTCGCGAGGTCCTGGTCCATGAAAGCGTTCGCTCGGCCACCATGGTCGATCTTGATGGCGAGCTGGTTGATTTGTGCCGGCAATATCTCGACACCTTTCATATGGGCGCCTTCGACGACCCTCGAGGCCGCCTGATCATCGGGGACGGGCGGGCCTTCCTTGAGCAAGACCAAAATTTATACGACGTAATCATCGTCGACCTGGTCGATATGATCGAGCATACGCAAATCAGCCGGCTTTACACTGTCGAATTTTATCAGCTTGTGCGGCAGCGGCTTAGGCCGGGCGGTATCGTCGCCGTTCAGGGGCTTGAGTTTTCTTTCCTCGATGACGAGGCTCACGCCGCGGTGGCGCGGACCCTTCGCGCCGTATTCACCGAGGTCCACAGCTATCGAGCCCACATCCCGTCCTTCCTTGCGGGTTGGGGTTTCATGTGGGCGTCCGATTGGGCGCGGCCAGACGAATGGAGCGCCGAGGCGATCGATGCAACGATCGCTGATCGACTTGGAGACTGGCTCGATCATGTGAACGGGCCGTTCGTAAAAAGCTGCTTTGCCATGTGCAAGGACACCATCCTCGCCCTGGCGGCCCCGGGACCGGTGCTTCAGGACGGAGTGGCTTTCGTGCCGCCAGTCGTGATCGAGGTCCCCGAGCCGACGAGGGCGATCTTCCCGTACCGACCCGGAACCTGACCATGGACCTTTTACCGGCAGTCGAGACCAAGATTCTCGCCGTAAGCTTTGGTGCGAAAGCCAATCCCGAAGAACGGGTTCTCGCAGTCGCAGCTGACGACGGGACCGTGCTGGCGTGCCGGGAGGTAGATCTGGTCGGCGGGACACCCGGCGCGCTTTCAGTGATGCATATCGCCACGACCGGGGTGTTTCGCCTGGAGGACCGTCGCAAGACCGAAGAATGGTTGAACTCGGGCAAAGCATCTCCGGCGGTTGGGGATGCGCTGATGCAAAGCGACCAGATCCGCCTGCGGGGGGATCGGGCCCTGATCATCGCCGACGCCAAGCGCGTGGATGAATATCTCCCAGGCCTGGCCGTCTTCGCCTACAACGAGAAACGAATTTCTGACCTTGAAGCGAAGATAGTCAAGCTTTGGGAACAGATGAGGGGCGACATTCCGCTTACCGAGTCGAGCCGCTTGGGCATGCTGGGGCGCCAAAGCGCGATCGATGGTCTGGTCGGAGATCTCGCTCGCACTCGGATGAGTCTGACGGCGGCGGACCAGGCAATCTATCTGCCGGCGCCGACGCTTTCTCTGACAGCGCAGCGCCTTCAGAACGAGCTCGCGCTTACGAGTCGTCACGCCGACAGGGTCGAGGCGTTGGATGAACGCCTGGAGGTCTTGGAGGACAACTATCAGCGCATTTCTGACCGGATGTATGAGCTGAAACTTCATCGACGTGAGCTTATCGCGGAATGGATGATCGTCTTGCTTTTGTTCGCTGAAGCCTTGGCGTTGCTCTATCCTTTGTTGGCGGCGCGATAAACGAACGTTGGCGGAAGGAATCGTCGAAAGGCTCGGCCTTAAGGGGGGTCTGTCGGGGCCGTAAGGAAGGGAGAGACTTATGAAGATAGGCTTCGGATACGCGCGCCGCGCAGCTGCGGCCACGCTGGCTTTGGCGGGACTCGTTATTCTGACTGGCCCCCTGCACGTGCGAAACGAAATGATTTCGACCGCCGCGCAGGCCGATGAAATTCGCAAGATGGGAAACGTGTGCGACTGGGACAACCTGGACTGGGAGGAAATGTCCAGCGCGGAAAAGCACGCCTGGGAAGCTCTCGGGTGGTCCCGCGCTCTGTGGGACTCGGACAACAGCGATGCGGCGTCGTCGGCGAAAGATTGGGACGAGCTAACCCCCAGGGAGAAGAACGCCGCCCAGTGGCTTGGCTATGACGCGCAAAATTGGGAGACCAGCTGCCGTTAGCATCCTGGCTGGACAAGCCAGAACGCGCCTCGACGCCGCGGATATTTCGGCCGGCCGAGGCATCGCCTAGCGCCCATCGGGGAAACCCTTGTCTTGAAGCGGGGTCTGCCGGGTCCCTGAGAAACAGGAGAAGCGTTGTGAAGATTGGCGCTGGATACGGTCGCCGCGCCACTTTGGCGACGCTGGCCTCGGTGGGGCTGGTCATTCTGATCAGCCACCTGCACATGCGAAGCTTGGTGATTTCAACCGCCGCACAGGCCTCACCCACAAGGCCCCCGGCCGTCTCCGACGGGCAAGACCAAGGCAAACCGGGAGCGGGATTCGCAGGTCCACTGGGCGCGTTCGCGGCGCCAGCCGCTAACGGAATTCGCAAGTTGGGGCACGTTTGCAATTGGGAAACCCAAGATTGGGATGACTTGACCGACGCCGAAAGGCAAGCTTTTCAAATCTTGGGTTGGTCCCAGGCTACCTGGGATGGTGACAATGAAGACGCCGCCTCCGCTTCGGGCAAGCCCTGGTCCAAGCTGAACCCCAAGGAGAGGAACGCCGCCCAATCTCTCGGCTACAGCGCGCAAGATTGGGACGTCGTTTGTCCGCGTGACATTCCCGAGTGACTGTAAGCGGTGTCCCGGCCGCATCTTCAATTCAGCGGGACGTTGGGCGACTCTGATCTCCTGATTTGGGAATCGGCTTGTGTGTCCCCACTTGACCTTAGGGCTTGAGCCGAAGGCCGCGGCGGTACAGCGATCACCGGCGGCGGGGATCGTGGGCGCTGGCGCGGTCGTCGCCGCGGCGCTCGGCGAGCGGGTCGCCNNGCCTGGTTGACCAAAATCTGCGCCGTCTCAAGGGCGTCCCGGGCGCTGTTCACCGCCTGCTGCGCGGCCGTGTAGGCCTCCGTCGCCTGGTTTAGCGCCACGACAAGGCGCCCCCGATCTGGCCCGGGATGGAGATGGTTTTGATCGTATTGGTCCAAGGCGGACTGCGCGGCGCTCTGTCTCTCATAGGCGGCCTGGGACCTGGAGGTCGCGGCGTCGACCGCCTGCTGGGCGTTGTCGCGCCGCGAATGCGCGTGGTTCATTGTCTCATGCGCCTCGCTGACTTCACCTCTCGCTGTATCGAGGTGCTGTCTGGCTTGGGTGCAGGCCGGCGTGTCCATTGTATCCCTCCCGTGGCTCATGTCAGGTCCGAACCGAAATATCATATGGGTTATGGTCCATCGACGGAAGCGCGAGAGAACGACGGGGTGGGGGGTCGCCGCGGCCAAAGAACTCCGAGCGTCGAGCAGAAGCGTGGTCGGGCAGGAAACCGGCGGCGGGAAATGCGACCCCCCCCGACCTCCCACGAGGCGGGTGGAGGAGCCTGCGTGTTTTGACGCGACTCTTGTCACTGCCCGGGAATGGCGAGAGCGATGGCTGCGATTCCATCTGGCGGCGCGTTGCGATAGACATCGGTCGGGCGAGAGAACAGGGAACACGATGACGCTTGCCGAGCCGGACTTGCCCGCAATCGACGCCAGCGCCGACTGCGAGGCCCTTGACCGCGATGGCGTCGTCGCGCTGAGGGGCGCTTTCGCGCGCGAGTGGGTCGAGCGTTTGCGCGAGGACATGATGACCGCGTTCTGGGAGGCGATCCAGCGGCCGGGCGGCGCGGTGGGGCGGGGGCCGCGGCGCTGGTACGTGGAAATCCATCCGCAGGCCTTCGGCGGCTTCGCCGACCTGTGCGCGCACCCTTGGGTCACGGCGATGTGCTCGGCCGCGCTCGGTCCCGAGTACAGGATCGTCGAGATCGGCTTCGACACGCCGTTCGAGGGGGCGATGAACCAGCCCTGGCATCGCGACTTCCCTTCGCCGCCCGAAACGTGGCGCGACCGGCGCATCACTTCGCTCGCGTTCAATCTCACCGGCGTCGACGTGACGCCGGACATGGGGCCGTTCGAGATCGCCGTCGGCACGCAATGGGACGACGGCCGGGCATGGAAGCACGAGATGTTTCCGCCCGAGGGCGCTTGGCCGTGCTTCGCCGAGCGCGGCGTCCGCAAGTTTCCCCAGATGGGCGACATCTCCTGCCGCTCGGCGCTCGCCGTCCATCGCGGCACGACCCATCGCTCGCCGATCGCGCGGCCGGTTATGGTGCTCGGCGTCGACGCGCCGGGCGCGGGCCACGACAAGCTGCACGACCTTATGGCGACGCAGGATTATTACGACGCGCTGCCGCCGATCGTGCGCGACCACCTGGTGTGCCGGGTGGTGGACCGGCTGGTCCCGATCACCCAGAAGCACGATATCGAAGGGCTGGTGATGGGGGTGGCTTGAGGCCCGCCTTTTTCAGTGTTTCCGGAGGCTTTCCGCCCAAGCTGGACATTCCGCCCTCCGCCATGTCTTGATGTTGTGAACGAGAAATCTGTTTCAAGTGACTGATTATTTAGGGTGAACGCCGCTTGGCGTTTGGCGGGTGCGCTGCTGAGGTAGCGGAATTTACGAACATTTGCTTCCGGAAAAACAGAACTCATGCTAATCTGAAAATGGGCGCGAGAACTGACCGGGATTCATGAGTTCGAACGAAGAAGAGGCCGCCGGGCAGGAGGCCAACGGGCCGCCGCTGGCCGGGGCGCCGGCGCCCGCCGGCGCGGAGCGCGTCGGCCATTGCAGGCCGCCGGTCGCGACGCGCTTTAAGCCCGGCCAGTCGGGCAACCCGCGCGGACGGCCGAGACGGAAGCGGCATCTCGGGGCGGTCGTCGCCAGGGCGCTCAGCGAGCGGGTTACGGTCGAGGAGACGGACGGGCGCGTCCGGCGCTTGAGCAAGCTCGAGGCGACGGTGAAGCAGATTGTCGACGGCGCGACGAAAGGCGACGCGCGGGCGACCAAGCTCTTGTTCGCGCTCATCAAGGCAGACGAACGGGCGCTGAGCGAGCCCGAAGGCGGGCGCCCGGAAGTGCTCGCGAGCGAGGCCGACGCGATCGTGATCGCCGAGCTTCGGCGGCGGTTTGCGGCGGGGGACGGGCTTTCGCGCGCGCAGCGTTCGGGCGCCGACCCCTCACCCCCGACCCCTCTTCCGCAAGGGNNAGGGGAGAAGCGTTCTCCGGTTGCGGGAGAAGGCGGCGGGCGGGAGCCCGACGCATGAGGGGCCGCGCCGGCCCTCACCCCAACCCTCTCCCGCAAGCGGGCGAGGGGGATCGCCGCGCCCTCATCCCGCCCTCCGGGCCGCGTTCTTCCAATCGGAGAAAGGCTGCCGCGAACCCTTCCCCCTCCGGGGGAAGGCGCCGCGAAGCGCCGGATGAGGGGGATCGCGTCAAGCCGGCCGAGGTCGAGGCCACGCTGCGCGGCGACTTCTATTCGTTCCTGCTGCACGCCTTCGTCGACCGCCACGGCGCGGCGGCCTTCGTCCCCGGCTGGCATATCGAAGTCATGGCGGCGAGGCTGGCGGCCGTGCGCGAGGGCCGGGCGCGACGGCTGATCGTCAACATCCCGCCCCGGCATCTCAAGTCGCTCGCCGCCTCGATCGCGCTTCCGGCCTGGCTGCTCGGCCACGACCCGGCGCTCGCGATCGTCAACGCCACTTACGCGCAGGACCTTTCCGACGCCTTCGCCCGCGATTGCCGCGCCTTGATGGCGTCGCCCTGGTACCGGGCTTTGTTTCCGACCCGCCTTCGGGCCGCGCGGCCGCCGTTGCGCGAGCTTGTCACTACGAGGGGCGGGTTCCGGATGGCGACCTCGGTCGGCGGGGTGCTCACCGGGCGCGGGGCCGACGTGATCCTGATCGACGATCCCATGAAGCCCGCCGACGCGATGTCGGAAAGCCGCCGCACGGGCGCCAACGCCTGGTTCGACGGCACGCTCTATTCGCGGCTCAACGACAAGACCAAGGGCTCGATCGTCATCGTGATGCAGCGCCTGCACGAGGACGATCTCGTCGGCCATGTGCTCAAAGCCGAGGGCTGGGAGATCGTGGCGTTCCCGGCGATCGCGGAGGCCGACGAGACCCACGAAATCGAGACGCCGTTCGGTCGCAGGGCGTTTGCGCGCAAGGCCGGCGAAGCGCTGCATGCCGAACGCGAATCGCTGGCGACGCTCGAGCGCATCCGGGCGACGATCGGCGAAGCCAACTTCGCCGGCCAGTATCAGCAGCGGCCCGCGCCGGCGGGCGGGGGCATGATCAGGGAGACGTGGTTTCCCCGTTTTTCCGAGGCCGAGCGGCCAGCCTTCGAGCGGATCATCCAGAGCTGGGACACCGCCAACAAGCCGACCGAGCTCGCCGACTATTCGGTCTGCACCACCTGGGGGCTGAAAGGTCCGAATGCTTACCTCGTCAACGTTTTTCGCAAGCGGCTCGCGTTCCCCGATCTCGAGCGCGCCGTCATCGACCAGGACGCGCTCTTTTCCCCTGAAGTCGTCCTGATCGAGGACCGCGCTTCGGGAACCCAGCTCATCCAGGCGCTGATCGAAAGGGGCCTCTCGCGGGTCACGCGCTATGCGCCGGACGGCGACAAGATCATGCGCCTGCATGCCCAGACGGCGACGATCGAAAACGGCTTCGTCTGGCTGCCGCGCGAGGCGCCCTGGCTCGGCGAATATTTGCGCGAACTCACGCTGTTCCCCGCCGGCCGGCACGACGACCAGGTCGACTCGACCGCCCAGGCGCTCGCCTGGATCAAAAGCCGCCCGCGCGCGCACGGAATGGCGGAGCACTGGCGCAGGATGGCCGAGGAGGGGGCTGGGGGAGGCGGGTGGGGGCGGTGAGGCTCAATCCTCAGCGCGGGAAGTCGTCACCGGCTCGCGAGGGAGGGTTCGCGAGCCGGTGACGGCGCCCTCGGCGGACGGCCGGCGGCAAGGGGGTATGCCGCGGACCTTCGCCGTGCGGGGGCGCCGCCGAGGGCGATTCATACCCGGCACAGCGCGTTGAGCGGACATGTAGGGGGCGAAGACGAAATTTCCAGGTCCTGGCCCGCGGCGCGGGCGGGCCCTTCCCGCCGGTTCTGACCCGTGCCGCCTGTTCGCGACCCGGCGCTCACGCCGGGCGCCGCGCCCATGGCCACAAGCTCGGGCGCGGGCGGCTGATCCAGCCATTCAGGCGGTCGAGGTAGAGATAGACGACCGGGGTCGTGTAGAGCGTCAGCCATTGGGAGACGATGAGACCGCCGACGATCGCAATCCCCATCGGTCTTCGCAACTCCGCGCCCGCGCCGGTTTCGACGGCGAGCGGAAGGGCTACGATCAAGGCGCAGACCGTCGTCATCATGATCGGGCGGAAGCGCTGCAGACAGGCGTGGTGAACCGCGTCGACCGGGCTCATCTTTTCCTGCCGCTCGGCGGCCAGGGCGAAGTCGATCATCATGATNNCATCATGATCGCGTTCTTCTTCACGATACCGATCAGCAGGAGGATGCCGATGAGCGCGATCAGGGTCAGATCGTAGCTGGTCGCGAGCAGGATCAGGAGCGCGCCCACGCCGGCCGCGGGCAGGGCGGAGAGAATGGTGATCGGGTGAATGAAGCTCTCGTACAGCATGCCCATGATGACGTAGATCACCAGGATCGCCGCGATGACCAGGAGCGGCATGGTGACGAGGGACGCCTGGAACGCCTGCGCCGTGCCCTCGAACTGCCCGACCAGGGTCGGCGCCGCGCCGAGGCTCGCCTTGGCCGCGGCGATGGCCTCGACCGCCTGGCTCAGCGACGCGCCTTTGGCGAGGTTGAACGAGAGCGTTACGGCGGGGAAGACGCCCTGGTGATTGATCGTCAGCGGTTCGACCTGGCGCGTCACGTGCGTGACCGCCGTCAGCGGGACCTGCCCGCCAGTCGCGTTCGTGACATAGATGCTCGACAGAGCCTGCGGCCCGGCTTGAAATTTCCTCTCAACCTCGAGGATCAGATAGGCCTGCTGGGTCGGCAGATAGATATTCGCGATCTGCGCCTGCCCGAATGCGTCCTGGAGCGCCGCGTCGATATTGGTGATCGGGACGTTGAGGCTCGAAGCCAGATTGCGATCGACCTCGACGACGACGTGGGGCGAGTGGATCTGCTGGTCGGAGGCGACGTCGCTGAGGATCTTCATGCCCTGGAGTTTTTCGAGCAGGATCGGCGCATAGCGATTGAGGTCGTCGGTGCTGGTGTCGGTCAGGGTGTACTGGTACTCCGCCTGTTCGAGGCGTGCGCCGATTCTGATGTCCGGCACCGACTGCATGTAGAACTTGACGCCGACCACCTTGGCGAGCGCCGGCTTGAGCCGCGCCATCACCTGCTGCACGGAGGGGCGCTGGTCGAACGGCTTGAGCTGGGCGAACATTCGCGCCGTGCTCTCGCTGGGGTTGCCTCCGGTCGCGCCGGCGAAGCCGACGACGCCCGCCACGGCCGGATCCTTGAGGATGATGGCGGCGCAGTCATTCTCGATTTTCTCTATCGCGTCGAAGGCGGCGTCCTCGCGCGCCTGCGCCACGCCGATAAAGATGCCGGTGTCCTGTTCGGGCAGGAACCCCTTCGGGATCACGACGTAAAGGCCGACGGTCAAAGCGATCATGGCGATGCTGACGAGCAGCATCGGAAACTGGTGACCGAGGGCCCAGGTGAGCCCTCGGTCATATATTTCGCGCATGCGGTCGAAGCCGCTCTCGAGCGCGCGGCTGAAGCGCCCCTGTTTCTCGGCGCTCTGACGGGTCAGGAACTGCGCGCACATCATCGGGGTAAGGGTCAGCGAAACGAAGCCGGAGAGAAATATCGCGAGAACCGTCGTCATCGCGAATTCGTGGAACAGCAGTCCCACCACGCCGGACATGAACAGGACTGGAATAAAGACCGCCGCCAGCGACAGGGTGATGGAGAGGATGGTGAAGCCGATCTCGCCCGCGCCGTCGAGGGCGGCCTCAAGCGGCGGCTTTCCCGCCTCGATATGGCGAACGATGTTCTCGATCATCACGATCGCATCGTCGACAAGGAACCCGATCGCGATCGTGAGCGCCATCAGCGACAGGTTGTCGATGCTGTAAGAGAGCAGGTACATCGCCCCGAACGTCGCGACGATTACGACCGGCAGCGTGATGCTCGGAATTACGGTCGCCCAGAAGTTGCGCAAAAAGAGGAAGATCACCAGGACGACGAGCGCAAGCGCGAGGACGAGAGTGAACTCGACGTCCGACACGGAGGAGCGGATCGAGAGCGACCGGTCGGAGACGAGGTCGACGTGCACCGCGCGGGGAATCGACTTCTCGAGCTGCGGCATCATCGCCTGGATCTCGTCGACGACGCTGAGCGTGTTGGCGCCGGGCGCCTTGAAGACGAGCAGAACCTCGGCCCGCTTGGTCCCGAACCAGGCGCCGGTGCGCGGGTTCTGCGGCCCGTCGACCAGGGTTGCGATATCGCCGAGCTCGACCGGCGCTCCATTGCTATAGGCCACAATAACTTTGCGGAACTGGTCGGCGGTGGTCAGCTGCTGGTTGACGTCGAGCGGAAACTGCGCGCGATGGCCCTCGAGATTGCCGGTCGGCTCGAGAGCGCTTTGGGAATTCAGGGCCGCGCTGACCTGCGCGAACCCCAGTCCCTTCGCCGCCAGAGCCTCGGGATTGAGCCGCACCTGCACGGCGGGCTCGGCCTGGCCGGCGATGACCACCTGGCCGACGCCGCTCACCCGCGAGAGCGACTGGCCGAGAAGGATGTTCGCGTACTGATCGAGCTCCTGGACCGGATAGGCGTCGGAATGAACCGCGTAGATGAGAATCGGCGCATCCGCCGGATTGGCCACCTTGTAGGTCGGGGGGGTCGGAAGAGACTTGGGGAGAAGGGCGGTCGCGGCCTGAATCGCCTGCTCCACGTAGCCGGCGTCGGCGGTGATGCTGGTGCTCAGGTCGAACTGCAGCGTGATCGATGTCGAGCCCAGGCCGCTCGTCGAGGTCATCGACGAGAGCCCGGGAATGGCCGTGAACTGGTCCTCGAGCGGCGTCGCCACGGTCGAGGCCATCACGGTCGGGCTCGCGCCGGGGAACGTCGCTGAAACCGAGATCGTCGGGAACTCGACATTAGGCAGCGCGGCGACCGGGAGGAGCTTGAATGAGAGCGCGCCGAAGGCAACAAGGCCGGCGGTCATCAGCGCGGTCGCGATCGGCCGGCGGATGAAGATTTCCGAAATGCTCATTTCGCGGCGCTCGCGGTCGCCTTGGGCGGTTCGATCGCGACCTTCACGCCGTCGGCGAGATTGTACTGCCCGTTGACGACGACGCGGTCGCCGGATGCGACGCCTTTCGTGAATACGGCCAACCCATTCTGGCGGGCCACGACCAGGACAGGGACGCTGTGTGCGACGTTGTCGGCCGAGATCGTGTAAACGTAGTCGCCCTTCGGACCGGACATGACGCTTCCCACCGCGGCGGTGAGGGCGTTCTTGCGCACGCCGACCACAAGGTCGACGGTGACGAATTCGCCGGGCCAAAGCGTCTCTTTCTCATTGGGGAATGTTGCGTAGAGGGTGACCGTGCCGGTCGCCGCCGCGACTTGATTGTTGATGAAAGTGAGCTTGCCGTCGTCGAGTTTCTTTCCACCCTGCGACAGGGCCTGCACATCGAGCGCGCCCTTCGCCTGGGCGTCGCGAACTTCCTCAAGGTTGCTTTGCGGAATCGGAAAACTGACAAAAATGGGTTGAATCTGGGTGATGTTGACCAGGCCCGTACCGGCGCCGGCCTGCACGTAATTTCCGGGATCGACCTGCATGACGCCGGCTACGCCGGTCGCGGGCGAGTCGATATGGGCGTAGGTCAGGTTGAGCTGGGCGGTTTCGACATTGGCCTCGTCGAGCTTCACCGTACCTTCGTCCTGCTGGACCGCGAACGCCTGGTCGGCCGCCTTTTGCGCGGCGATGGAATTTTCCGCCACGAGCGTTTGATATCGCGTGAGGTCGGTTTGCGCTTCCTTGAGAACGGCCTGATCGTGCGCGAGCTGAGCCTGAGCCTGGTCAAGGGCCGCCTGGTAGGGACGCGGATCGATGAGGAAGAGGGGATCGCCTTCTTTCACCGGTTGCCCCTGGTGAAAGAAGGCCTTCATGATCTGGCCGTTTACCCGCGACTGGACGGCGACCGTTTCGATCGGCGTGACCGCGCCGAGCGCGTTGATGGTAATGGGGACGTCCTTGAGCGAGACCTCGCCGGCCTCAACCGGAACTGGAGGGTCGCCGGCCTCCGCCTCTACCGCCCCCTTCGACCGGTTCGCCGCCACATAGGCCGCAACGGCGCCGATCAGCACGATCCCGAGCCCCAGCGCGGCTGCAGAACGCGCCTTCACCTCTCCGCCTCCGTGTCTTCCGGGATTTGGCTTCCGCCTAATCCCCAAACACTACGCGCGAGACTGTGGGAGGTTCCCTGCCCGGAGGGTGGCGGCGGCGTTACAGCGCCATTCCGGATCAGAAATTGGCCCGGCGCCGTGCCTTGCTCAACCGAGGCGTCGAGCGCGCTCAAGGTGTCGAAACTGTCGGGGTCGCTCGCCTTAGGGCCGATTGGCATAGGGCGGAACCTCCACCAGCGTTCCGATCAACCGCAACAGAGCCTGCTGCTCAGGCCCCGAACCCTCTCTGAGGAAGGCCCCGACTTCAATGTGCGATAAACGGCCTCCGGAAGGCGCATTGGGTTGATGAATAACGAATGCGTGGCCGTTCGCCGGCTCCCGGCCAAGGAACCACGAATCTCCGGTTGGGCTGCGGTACAGCTCTCGCCGTTCTGACATGCGGGGGGTTTCCATGCTTGCCGCTTGCCATACCACGAGGCGGGGCTCATCCGCGAGGGCGCGTCAAGCCCGTCAATATTCAAACCGAGACGCTACCCAATCCTTGCCGTGATGAAACTCAAGCCGCCGCGAGCGCTTCCTTGCGGCGCGACCCGATTGTCAACACCAAAGCGGCGGCGATCACGCAGGCGACGCCTGCGATATAGAGCGAGGGCAGGTAGGTCGCGAACTCGGTGCGCGAGATCCCGCCTCCCAACGCCGCCGCCGCGGCCCCGAGCATGTGAGCGGTGAAGATCCAGCCGAAGGTCAGATTGGCTTTCTCCGGGCCGAAACGCTCTGCGGTCAAACGCACCGTGGGCGGGACGGTCGCGACCCAGTCGAGGCCGTAGAAAACAGCGAAAGCCGAAAGTCCGACCACGGAAAAGCCAGTGAAGGGCAGCGCGATCAGCGATAGCCCCCTCAAGCCGTAATAGATGAACAGAAGCCAGCGATTGTCGTAGCGGTCCGACAGCCAGCCCGACAGAATCGTGCCGACGAAATCGAAAGCGCCGATCGCGGCGAGCGCGCCCGCGGCGGCGACCGGGGCTACGCCATAGTCGCCGCAAAGCGAGATCCAATGGGTCTGGATCAAGCCGTTGGTCGACAGGCCGCAAATGAAGAACGTCGCGAACAGAATCCAGAAAGTGCGGCTTGAGCGGACATCGTAAAGAACCCGGAGCGGCGAGGCCATCATGGCGCCGAGGCTGAGGACCTGCCCCGGCGGCGGCTCGATCGCCTTTGCGCCATAGGGCGCGAGGCCGACGTCGGCCGGCCGATCGCGCAGCGTCAGGAGTGCGACGACGCC
>PLUH01000289.1:0-166 GCA_003164825.1 Hyphomicrobiales bacterium | reverse complement strand
AGCCCGGTGCCGACGCCGACAATGACGCCCCACAACGCCACAAGCTGCCAAAGCTCGGTCATCATCAGGGAAGCGAGAATCCCGAGGCAGATCATCGCCACCGCCGCCGTGACGACCGGCCGGACGCCGAAGCGGTTGATGAAGGCGGCCGAAAACGGCGCCATCA
>PLUH01000219.1 GCA_003164825.1 Hyphomicrobiales bacterium | reverse complement strand
TGAACCTGGATGGCGCGAATGTCGCGATTGGTGCGCGGTCCGTCCTTTTCCGGCTGCGCGGTCGCCTTCATAGGTCGACGAATGGCCACTCTCCTGTTGCTGGCGTTTCAAATTCGCGCCGCCCGGTTAAGACGCACGCAAACCCCCCGTTCAGAGCCATGGGCTCTGCGGACCCTTAGAGATGGGTGAGAAACGGCATGAAGTCAATCGCCGGCAGGGGGCGGCGGTTCCGGGGAATAGCACGATTCTTTGCTTCCCGCCGCGCCCGTCGCTCCCCCGCGGCCTGCGGCGCCGGCGAACCAGTGCGGCCTGCGCCGCGCCATCCGGTCGAGCCCACCCGCGCGCCCGGCGCAGCAGCGGGATGTCGTCGGCAAGCAGGATGAGTCCGAGCGGCAGCATCCAGAGGCCGAAAAACGGCAGGATGCTCAGGCGCCCGCCGATGGTGAGGAGCACGCCGGCGGGAATACGCGCCCAGCGCGAGGCCGGCCGGCGCAGCCAGCGGGTGATCGCCTGGATCTTGCCCGGCAGCCGGCGGATCAGCCGTTGCAGCCGCCGCTCATGCTCGACATGGGCAATGGGATCGGACGAACTCATCTCCCTCGAAAAGCTTTTGACCGGCCCGCCACGCCACCTCAATACCGCCCTCGGCGCACGACGGGCGAAAGGGACGCGAAAACGATTGTTGACTCGCGTCAACTTACTGTCACCTTGATGTGAGTACGGAGGTGAAAGCGGCGTCATTGCGCAGCCGCTCCAGAGCGGCGAGGCGTTTCGCGCGATCCATCTGAGGAGGCTTCGCATGCTATCGCGCCGTGCTGTCCTCGCGGGAGGCGCGGCCGCGCTCGCCGCGTCTCCGCTTGTCGCACGGGCCCAGACCTCGCCGCCGACGGTCCTCAAGATCGCACCGCGCGAAATCGTGGTGAACGGCAAGTCGGCCTCCGTCTACGGCATCAGTCAGCCGGACGGCGTGTTCGGGCTTTTCACCGACGTCGGCAAGCCCTTCCGCGTCCGGGTCGAGAACGGCCTCGACAAACCGAGTCTCATCCATTGGCACGGGCTGACGCCGCCCTGGCGGCAGGATGGCGTGCCGGGCATTTCCGGACCGCCCATTCCGCCGGGTGGAAGCGCCGACTACGATTTCCCGCTGACCTTCGGCGGCACGTTCTGGATGCATTCGCATGAGGGCCTGCAGGAGCAGCTGCTCTTGGCCGCGCCGCTCATCATCCGCGATCAGCGCGACCGCCCCGACCAGCAGGAAGTCGTCGTGCTGCTGGCGGATTTCAGCTTCACCCCGCCCGAGAAGATCTTCGAGGATTTGCAGAAAAGCGGGTCGATGGGCGGCATGGCCGCGATGGCCGCCGCCGGCGCGGGGTCGTCGCAGAAGATGGGCGGGGCGGGCATGAAGATGGGGACGGCCCCGGCGCCGAAGACGGCGATGGGCGGCATGAAGATGGGCGGGAGCGCCGCCGCCGCTCCAGCTCCCGACCTCAACGACGTCAAATACGACGCCTTCCTCGCCAATCTTCGCACCCTCGCCGACCCCGATATCGTCAAGGTCGAGCCGGGCGGGCGCGCCTTGTTGCGCATCATCAACGGTTCGTCGATGAGCGCCTTCCACATCGGACTTGGCGCGCTCGACGGCGAACTGATCGCGGTCGACGGTTTCGAGATTACGCCGATCCGCGGGCGCAGCTTCCCGGTCGCCACCGCCCAACGCCTCGACATTCGCGTTTCAATCCCGCCCGGCCCCGGCGCCTATCCGGTGCTTGCTCAGCTCGAAGGTGAACGCAGGCAAACCGGAGTCGTGCTCGTCGCCGGCAAGGGGACAGTCGCCCGTGTTCCCGACCTGGCGGCGGCCGCTTCGCCGGCGCTGACGCTCGATCTCGAGCGGAGTCTGCGCGCCACAAAGCCGCTTGCGCAACGGAAGGCTGACCGTGTCCACACGCTCAACCTGACCGGCGAAATGGCTGGATACATATGGTCGATCAACAATGTCGTCTGGAACAAGGACGTTCCGCCCCTGGCCGTCGCGAAGGGCGAGCGGGTCGAGCTCGTGTTCGTCAACCAGACGCCGATGTCCCATCCGATGCATCTGCACGGGCACGAGTTTCAGGTGGTCGACATCGACGGCTATCGCTTCTCCGGCGCGGTGCGCGACACCATCCTGGTCCCCCCGAATCGCCGCGTGACCGTGGCCTTCGACGCCAACAATCCAGGCTATTGGGCGCTGCACTGCCACCTGCTCTACCATCTCGACGCCGGCATGTTCACCACCATCCGCTACGTCTAAGGCCGGGCCGTCGCCGATCGTCTGGCGCAGGGCGTGGCTTTGTGCAAATTTCACGCGCGTCAATGAATACGGCTCGGGAGTGAAACATGGGTAACGTCTATATCGAGCCGCGCCCCAAGGGGCGCCACGAGGGAACCCCGATCGAGGATTACGTGGTCGAGGATCACAAGGACCACGTCCTCAAGACCTTCAAGACCCAAAAGGAAGCCATCGATTGGGCGAAAAAAGAGGGCCACCACCCTCTCGTCGCCCGCGTCCGGCACGAGAACAACAAGACGAAGCTGGATCACTGGCGGTCGGCTTAGCAGGTCGCGTGTAGCCTGTAGGGCGGCGTCGTTGACCCCGCCAGGCCGGGTCAGCGACCCGGCCCTACTACAAGCTCCGAGCCGCAGGGCGACGGCGAATGAACAGGATGCGCGCCCGCAAACATCTCAGGCGTCTCGATGCGATATCAATCGAAACGCCGATCTNNTGCTGCATTCGCTGTCTTGCGCTCCGAGTGGGAGGGCGCGCCCTCGCGATACGGCTGGAGCGTCGGCCGCTTCGTCGTCATGCCGGACCACGTGCATTTCTTCTGCGTCTGCGACGAAACGCAAGGCGGGAAATCGCTGTCGGACTTCGTTGGCGGCTTCAAGCAATGGACAGCAAAGGCGATCCTTCGGAACTTTGGCCTGTCTGCCCCGCTTTGGCTGCGCGAGTTCTTCGATCATCTTCTACGTTCTGACGAGAGTTATGGCTCGAAATGGACGTATGTCCGGGAGAACCCGGTCCGCGCCGGGCTCGCGCAGTCACCCGAGGACTGGCCTTACGCCGGCGAGATTGCGCCCATCATGCGATGAATGCGGCTCTGAGACGAGATCGATGATCCGCCCCTTTGTGGGGCCNNTCACGCCGCCGTGGTCGCGCGCCGCCCCTTGCCCGCCATGTGGAGCGCCGACAGTCCGAGCCCGCCGTGAGCATTCTGTCAACCTGGCGGACGCTGCGTCAGCGCCTATGTTTGGACGTTCTAACCCAGGCCGGGCGTTGGGTTCTTGGCCGCAAGGCCGTGCGGCAGCCCCTGTAGGGCGGGGTCGTTGACCCCGCCTAGTCGGGTCAGCGACCCGGCTCTACAGCCCGAGGCGGCTTCACACCCGCTCGATCGCCTTCGCCGCGGCGTCGAGCGCGTCGACGATCGCCTGGATCTGCTGCGCCGTCGCGGCGCGGCCGCGCAGGCGCAGTCGGAGCGTGGCGCGCAGGTTGAGCATCGCCCGCTTGACCGAGACGAAGCCCGCGAACCGGCCTTCGTCCCCTTCGCCNNGCGCTGGCGTAGCCCATCTCCTCCAGCATGGTCAGCGTCGGATAGACGACGCCCGGGCTCGGCGAATATTCGCCCCCGACCCGCTCGCCGAGCTCCTTGATGACCTCGTAACCGTAGCGGGGCTTCTCGGCCACCAGCGCCAGAATGACGAGCCTCAGCTCGCCGCCGTCGAACATCCGGCCCTCGCGGCGCTCGAATCCGCCGCCATGGCGGCCGCGCCAGCCGCCAAACGGCCCGCGCCCGAAGCCGCCGGGCCCATGGCCGTGGCGCACATAATCGTCAAAATGACGATGGAACATTGTTTTACTCCTTTCGTTCCTAAGACATATCACGATATGTCGCACGCAAAGATATATCTTTTGA
>PLUH01000314.1 GCA_003164825.1 Hyphomicrobiales bacterium | reverse complement strand
CCTTCGGCGAACTCGAGGTGACGGCGAAGTGAGGTTGCGAGGGCCTCATCCGGCGCCCATAGCCTGTCCGGAAGGACGGGCGTCCTTCCGGACGCCCTATGGCGCCACCTCGCCCGCTTGCGGGAGAGGGGTGGGGTGAGGGCGAGCATGCGCCTTCCTCGCCCGATCGTCCTCGCCCTCGCGGCCGCGGCGGTCCTTCTCGCCGCGAGCCTGGCGGCGGGCGTCGCATGGACGCGCTATGCGGCGAGCCTGGGCCCGCTCGATCTCGCGGCCTCGCGCGAGGGCTCGACGATCGTCGTCGATCGCAGCGGGCGGCTGCTGCGGCCATTCACTCTGCCCGACGGACGCTGGCGTCTGCCGGCGACCACGCATGACGTCGATCCACGCTATCTCGCGATGCTCATCGCCTATGAGGACGGGCGGTTCTATGTCCATCGCGGCGTCGATGCGCGCGCGCTGATCCGCGCCGGCGCGCAGTGGCTCGCGCGCGGCCATGTGGTGTCGGGCGGCTCGACCTTGACCATGCAGGTCGCGCGGCTCATCGAGCCACGCCCTGAGCGGACGCTCGCCGCCAAACTGAGGCAGATCGCGCGCGCGCTCGAGATCGAGCGCGCGGTCGGCAAGGAAGGCGCGCTCGATCGCTACCTCACCCTTGCTCCCTTCGGCGGCAATCTCGAAGGCGTGCGGGCGGCGTCGCTCGCTTATTTCGGCAAGGAGCCGCTGAAGCTCACGATCGCCGAGTCGGCGCTCATGGTCGCGCTGCCGCAGTCGCCCGAGGCGCGGCGGCCGGATCGCTCGCCAACCGCCGCGCGCGTCGCCCGCGACCGCGTGCTCGACCGCGTCGCCGCGCGCGGCGTCATCAGCGCCGACGACGCGGCGGCGGCCAAGCGGGAGCCGGTCCCAGAGGCGCGCCTCGCCTTCCCGGCGCTCGCCGCGCACGCCGCCGAAGAAGCGGTCGCCGCCGACCCGAAAGCGAAAATCATCAGGCTCTCGATCGATGCGCGGCTGCAAGCGAGGCTCGAGGCGCTTTTGAGGGAGAGCGTCGCGCGACTCGGGCCGAAGCTGTCGGCGGCGATGGTCGTCATCGACAACGCCACCGGCGAGATCCGCGCCCGGATCGGCGCCGCCGATTATGACGACGCTTCGCGCGACGGCGCGATCGACATGTCGCGTTCGGCGCGCTCGCCGGGCTCGGCGCTGAAGCCCTTCATCTATGCGCTGGCGTTCGAGCAGGGCCTCGCCCACCCTGAAACGGTGCTGTTCGACCGGCCGTTGCGCTACGGCGCTTATGCGCCGCAGAATTTCAATCTCGGCTACGAGGGCACGGTGACGGCGCGCAAGGCGCTGCAGCAGTCGCTCAATCTGCCGGCGATCGAGCTCCTGGCCGATGTCGGCCCGGCGACCTTCCTGGCTCGCCTGCATGGCGCAGGGGCCGAGATCGCGCTGCCAAAGGATACGCCGATCGGCCTCGCCATCGGCCTCGGCGGTCTTGGCGTCACGCTGACCGACCTCGCCCGGCTTTATGCCGGTTTCGCGCGCGGGGGCGAGGCGCCGGCGCTGATCGAGCGGCTCGGCTCTCCTCCCGTCATCGAGCCGCGCCGGGTGACCGACCCGGTCGCAGCTTACTACGTCGAGGAGATCCTGCGCGGCGCCCCGCCGCCGGCCAACGCGCTCAAGGGGCGGATCGCCTTCAAGACCGGGACGTCCTACGGCTTTCGCGATGCGCTGGCGGTCGGCTTCGACCGAGGGACGACGATCGCGGTCTGGGTCGGGCGGCCGGACAACGGCCCGACCCCAGGCCTCATCGGCCGCGAGGCGGCGGCGCCGATCCTGTTCGACGCCTTCGAGCGGCTCGGCCGCGACGTCGAACCCATCCGGCCGCCGAAGGGCGTGCTGACCGCTGCCGTCAGCGCAGATCTGCCCCCACCCTTGCGCCACCTGCGCAAGGATGCGCCCAAGACCATGGCGGCGGCCGAGGCGCCCGCGCTCAAGATCGCCTTCCCGCCGGATGGCGCCCTCATCGACCTCGGCCTGAACGAGGGCGCGCGCGATTCAAGGCTGGCGCTGAAGGCGCTCGGCGGCGCGCCGCCGTTCACTTGGTTCGTCAACGGCCAGCCGGTCGGCGAAGCCGACCTCCGTCGCCAGTCGGCCTGGAAGCCGGACGGGGCGGGCTTTGCGCGGGTGTCGGTGACCGACGCCAAGGGGGCGTCGGATGCGGTCGTGGTGCGGTTGGAGTGAGGCGGGCCGCGTCTTGTAGTTTACCCGAGGCCGCTGCGCCATCGGGGCGTCGAATGGCACAATTGCGATCCCCACCCCCTGCAGCATTTGATCAAATGCGTCGACAGCGGCTTTGCCGTGGCGGGATTGCAAGACGATCTTGCTCTACAGAACGGTTACTGCGGATATCGCGAGAGACATCGCGCCGAGTATTGCGCTCCGGAACCGGATGGAGTCTGGCTTCATCGCGATTGCCGCAAGATCGCCGAGGTGTCCAACACCATTAGGAAGGCAGTCCGTCCGGGCCATAGCCCAGGATTTCATCCGCGGATCGACCGCCCAAAACGGGCATTTGGGAGACGCGGTCGACGAACGTCCGTATCGCGGCGTGTCTATCGCCATTTGCCGCGGGTGCAATCCGGGACAAACGTTCCTCAATGGCGCGCTCAAGCGTCGTTTCCACGTCCTCGCCGGTCAGCCGGGCAAGACGTCGAGCGAACTCGTCGACTTTGGGAGATCCGATGTTCATGCCGCGATGCCTCACTCTGTGGGAGAATGTCAGCATCCCCGGTCAAAACTGCCCAATCAACGCGCCTGCGTTGATGCTTGCGGCCACGCCACAAGCAGCGCGCGCAGCGCGGCGACGAAGGCGATCGGCTGGTCGATCATCACGTGATGCTCGGCCTCGGGGATCTCGACATAGGGCGAGCCCGGACGGATGAGGCTCAAGAGGTAGGCGGCGTCCTCGGGATGGAAGAGCTGCGACTTCTCGCCACGGATGAGCGCCAGCGGCGAGCGGGCGGCAGTGATGAGCACGGTCGGGTCGATGCGGGTGAATTTCTCCCAGAAATGCGGATCGAAACACAAGGCCCAGCCATGCTTGCCCTCGGTGTCGACGACCTCAACGGCCGAGCGCCGGGCGATGAAATCGAGAATGAAGAGGTTGTCGCAAACCTGGGGCGGCGCGAGGCGAAAGCGGGCGACGACCGCGGCAAGCGAATGCTGGATCCTGCGCTCCTTGGTCGGCCGCGGCGGCGAGCGGGGGCGCAAATTGTCCTTGGCGAAGAAAGGCGGGTCGACCATCACCGCGCCCTGAAGCTCCTCGCCGAAATCGCCGGCGAGGCCCATCGCCACGCGTCCGCCGAACGAGTGGCCGACGACGGTGGGCGGCCCGGCCTCGTAGGCGCCTGCCGCCCGTCCCGCTTCCCGCGCCTCGCGCACGAATTGGTCGAACGAATAGACCTGCCGCCAGTCGGAACGGCCCATGCCGGTGAACGTCGGCGCGACCACCCGCCGCTCGCGGGCGAAGAACGGCGCGACGAACGACCACCAGTCGGCGTGCGCGGCGCCGCCATGCAGAAAGACGAGCCCCGGATTGCCGCGCTTGCCCCAGGCGAGCGTCTCGACCCGGGCGCCCTCGACCGTGACGAACGTCCGCTCCGGCTCCTCGGCGATTGCGTTCTCAAACCAGATGGGCGCCGGCGGCTTCAGGCCATGAAAGGCCTGAAGCGGCGCCATGACGTTCGTTTCATTCACCTCGGCGCCCTGAACTCATGCGACCTCGAACAGTCCGGCCGCGCCCATGCCGCCGCCGATGCACATCGTCACCACGACATGGCGCGCGCCGCGCCGTTTGCCTTCGATCAGCGCGTGGGCGGTCAGGCGCGCGCCGCTCATGCCATAAGGGTGGCCGACCGCGATCGCGCCGCCGTCGACGTTGAGCTTGTCGTTGTCGATGCCGAGCTTGTCGCGGCAATAGAGGACCTGGACCGCGAACGCTTCGTTCAATTCCCAAAGGTCAATGTCATCGATCTTGAGGCCGTGCGCCTTGAGGAGCTTCGGCACCGCGAACACCGGGCCGATGCCCATCTCGTCCGGGTCGCAGCCAGCGACCGCGATGCCGCGGTAGATGCCGAGCGGAGTCAGATTGCGCTGGCCGGCGAGCCTGGCTTCCATCAAGACGCAGGCGCTCGCGCCGTCGGACAGTTGCGAGGCGTTGCCGGCGGTGATGTTCTGGCCCGGCTGCTTGAGATGCAGCCCTTCGGTGAACACGGGCTTGAGCGCCGCGAGGCCGGAGAGCGTCGTGTCGGCGCGGATGCCCTCGTCGTTTTTGAGCGTCACTGCCTTGTCGGAGACGGCGCCGGTCGCTTTGTCGACGACTTTCATCACGCTCGGAAGAGGCGCGATTTCGGCCTCGAACCGGCCGGCGGCCACGCCCGCGGCGGCGCGCGCCTGCGACTGCGCGCCGTATTCGTCCTGGCGCTCGCGCGAGATCTTGTAGCGCTCAGCGACGACTTCGGCCGTCTCGAGCATCGACATATAGATGTCGTCGCGATGCTCGACGAGCCATTGGTCAGTCGCCCGGTAGCGGTTCATCTTGTCGTTCTGGACCAGCGAAATCGATTCGAGCCCGCCGCCAACGGTGATGCTCATCCCGTCGGCGACGATCTGCTTGGCCGCGATGGCGATCCCCATGAGGCCCGATGCGCATTGCCGGTCGACCGACATGCCGGCGACGCTGGTCGGAAGCCCCGCGCGAAGGGCGGCTTGGCGGGCGACGTTGAAGCCCTGCGATCCNNTGCCGATCGGCGTGCGCGCGGTTGAGACGATGACGGCTTCACGCATGATGGGTCTCCAATGTGCCGATGATCCGAATTCACTTTGAAAATGCGCCTCCCTCCGCCGCCAGCTTCTCCAAAAGCGCCGCCGGTTTGAAGTCGTCGCCGAACTTGGCCTGAAACTCCTTGAGCTTGACGAGCACATTTTTCAATCCGAC
>PLUH01000249.1:1108-9915 GCA_003164825.1 Hyphomicrobiales bacterium | reverse complement strand
CCCGCGGCTCCCAAGGCGCCGGCGCCAGCCCCGGTCCCCGCGGCCCCTAAGCCCCCAGCGCCGGCCCCGGCGACCGCAACCGTCCCTGCGCCCGCAGCCGCCCCGGCGCCCGCGGCCAAACCAATCGAACCTGAGCCGGCGGCGCGCCCCGCTTCCGTTTCACTCCCGGCCGCGCAATCGCCAGAGCCCGTTCGCCCGGAGCCGGCGAGTTCGCCGCNNGGCTCCGCCAGTCGGGCGTCCATGACCCGCCTGACGGAGAAGGTTGCCCCGAGACCGTCGCCGATCCCCGGCAATCCGCCGGCCGCTTCTCTCGCCGCGCCTTCGCCGGCGCGCCCCGAGAAGGAGGAACCGGGCGCCGCAGCCGTGGCCGCGGAGCCACGCGCGCGGCCGCCGGCGGCGACCGTCGCGGCGGCCAGCCCAGCGTCCGCCCCGGCGCGGCCGGCAGCGAAGACGCCGTCGTTCGAGGGTGGGCAGAAAATCGGCGAAGTCCGCCCGCTCGGCGATAAGCCAAACGCAGCGTCAAGCGTCAAGCCGTCGACGAAGGTCGACGATCCGTTCGCCGACCTCGATTCGCTCGAAGCGGAAATGGCGCGCCTGCTTGGCCGCGAAAAGTGAGCTGACGCCGACCCGCCGCGGCGACCTGAAGGCCCGGCGAGGGACGGCGATCCTTCCCACCGGCTCCGGCCGACACGATCACCGATGGCGTCTACAAAGCGGGCTTTCCCCCTGGCGCGACAACGCGGAGCGCGCGAGGACGGATTTTGTAGTGCAGCGGCGCGTCCATGACGCTGACTTCGCCGTCGGTGGACACGTGGACCCGCGGCGTTCCGGGCTCCACCCATAACTCGTCCGTTTCGAAGGCGTTCAGCCCCTGATCATCGTCGCGGCCCAGGAGAATCCTCAGAGCCGCGCCGACGGCGTTTCCCCGCCCGGTGCTTGGGGCCGTGCAGACCCATAGCCGGCCAGCATCCAGTTTCGAACGCGTGCCGATCTCCAAGCCCGAAGTCTGGTAACGATTATTGCCCACGAACAAGAATGGCGTGTCGTCCTCCGACACGTCGTCTTCGTCGATGCGAAGTTTCATCCGCAGCCGAAAATACCCCCGCAACAGCGATCTTAGGGCGAGCATGAACGCCGCCGGCTTGCTGTATCCGCGCCGCTCCTGCTGTTCTCTCTGCAGCACGAAATGCGGATAGAAGCCGACGCCCGAGTTGTTCACGAAGATTCGGCCATTGACCTCGCCGACGTCCACCTTGGCGATTTGGCCGGTGAACAGGTTGCGGACCGCGGCCTCGAGGTTCACCGGAACGCCGACATCCTTGGCGAAATGATTCAGCGTGCCCATCGGAAGAACGCCGAGCGCGACCTCGCCGCCGGCGAGTTTGCCGGCGACCGCGTTCACGGTTCCGTCGCCTCCTCCGGCCACGATCGGTTCGCGTCGCTCGCTCAACGCGCGCGCGGCCAAGGACGAAATATCGTCGCCGCGCTTGGTCACCACAACCTCGGTCTCGACGCCGAATTCGCCCGAGATCCGGACGATATGCGCCTTCGCCTCCTCGACGTGAGCGGAATGACCGTTGAGGATGCAGGTTGCGCCGCCGGATTCCTTCGGCCGATGCGAAGCCATGGCGTTTGATCCAGTGGCCCCGGTCATGGGGAGCTGGTCGGCTCGACATGACCTCCGGTCTGAAACCACGCCATGACAGCCCAGCAACCTATGGCCCAAGCCGCGCCAATGCACCAGCCCGCCAGAACGTCAGTTGGATGATGAACTCCAAGGTAAATCCGGCTCATGCCGACAAGCGCCGTCAGCACGGTCGCGAGCGACATGAAGTACAGGGAGAGCGCAAACGACGGATAGGTTCGCGCGAGCAGGGCTCCGATCGTCAGATAGGTGATCGCCGATAAAGTGGCGTGACCGCTTGGGAAGCTGGTGGTGAAGACTCGCGCCGTGCTCGTGATCACGTCGGGGCGGGGGCGCGCGAAGGCGATTTTCAGCAGATTGTTGAGTCCAAGGCCGCCAACGACCGCGATCAGCGTCAGCCAGGCGACCCCCGGTTTTCTGTTCAGGACGAGAAAACCCGCTACCGCAATCGTGATCGTCATCAGCACGACGACGCTGCCCAGACTGGTCAGGTCGCGGGCGGCTTCCTGCAGCCACGCCGGACCGATGGGGACAGGCGACTCGGCGGACCTCCGCAGCGCCAGCATGATCCGGGTGTCGAAAGCGGTTGGTCTGCCCGCCGCCGCCGTCCGGGCGATCAAGCCAAATGCGAGCAGAAGAACGGCGATCGCCAAAACAGGCATTGAATGACTCGCTCCGTGACTCCTCAGGGCCCTGGACGGCTCTCGCGGAGGTCAGGCGTCATCGCCCTTGCGCAAGGCGCCGCAAGACGGGCGCGGCAGGAGCGAATCGTCACTCGTCGCGATAAATTCTCTCGCGCCGCTCGTGCCGTTCCTGCGCCTCGACCGAGAGGGTCGCAATCGGCCGCGCGTCGAGACGTCTGAGCGAGATTGCATCGCCGGTCTCGACGCAATAGCCATACGAGCCGTCGTCGATGCGCGCCAGCGCGGCCTCGATCTTGGCGATCAGCTTGCGCTGCCGGTCGCGGGCGCGAAGCTCGATCGCCCGGTCGGTCTCCGACGACGCGCGGTCGGCGAAGTCGGGATGATTCTCGCTCTCCTGCTGCAGCGCGGCCAGGGTGTCGCGGCTCTCGGCCAGGATCGATTCGCGCCATGCGATCAGTTTGCGGCGGAAATATTCCCGCTGTCGCTCATTCATGAACGGTTCGTCGTCCGACGGCTTATAGCTTTCAACGGCGACGTCGTTCATTGGCGAATCCTGTTTCCGCATGGAAATTCGCGGCCTTATAGCGACCCGTCGGCTAAGGAACAATGACTATCGTCGCGGATTTCCCTTGCCCTTGGCCGACCGGCGGCGCGACCCCTTGCGGGCTGAGGCTTTTTGCCCCATTCGCCTTGCCAGAGGGCGGCTCAGGTTCGAGGGTCGGGACGCTTAGGAGCGGGGGCCTCCGGTCCCGCAGGAGGGTTGTCATGTACAAGCGCATCGTTCTCGCAGTCGATCTCGCCGAATCGGAGTCGGCTCCGAAGGGGCTGCCGCAGGCGGTCGAGCTGGCGAAGGCGGGCGGCGGCGAGTTGAGGCTGGTCAATGTCCAGCCGGTCATTCCAGCCACGTTCATGGAATATGTGCCGGTGGACTTCGACGAGGAGCAGGAGAAGCGGGCCAAGGCGGAGCTCGACGCCCTTCTCGCCGGAGTCGATCTGCCGGCGGAACGCAAGAGCGCCGCGACGCGGGCGGGCGGGATTTATCACGAACTGTTGGAGGAGGCCGCCGAATGGGGCGCCGACCTCATCGTCGTCGGCTCGCATCGTCCCGTCATGTCGGACTATCTGCTCGGCTCGAACGCCACGACGATCGTGCGCCACGCGCAATGTTCGGTGCTGGTGGTCAGAGAGTGACGAGACGGCCGGCCGCCGTGCGGTAGCGAATCCCTAAGTCTTGAGGCAGAATTGGGTCGCGCTGAATCGTCATTGCGAGGAGTGAACGACGAAGCAATCCAAGAACGTAGGGCGCCTACGATCCTGGATTGCTTCGCTTCGCTCGCAATGACGGATCAGGCCGCCAGCGCCCGCATCGCGGCTTCGACGCCGTCGGGCGTCAGCGGGAACATGCGATGCTGGAAGATCTGCGCGATCATCGTCGTCGACAGCGAATGATTCCACTGGCTCTGCGGCGTCGGATTGATCCACACCGTGCGCGGCCAGGCGAGAATCGCCCGCTCGAGCCACACCCGCCCGGGCTCCGGATTGAGATGCTCGACCGAGCCGCCCGCGGCCATGATTTCGTGCGGGCTCATCGAGGCGTCGCCGACAAACACGACCCGATAGTCGCGGCGGTAGGAATTGAAGAGGTCACGCGTCGGCGCCCGCTCGTCATGGCGGCGGCGGTTGTTCTTCCACACGCTCTCGTAGAGGCAATTGTGGAAGTAGAAATGGTCGAGCCGCTTGAACTGGCTCTTGGCGGCGGAGAACAATTGCTCGGCCGCCTCGACGTGCCAATCCATCGAGCCGCCGACGTCGAGAAACAACAGCACCTTGACGGCGTTGCGCCGCTCGGGCCTGAGCAGAACGTCGATATAGCCTTTGTCGGCGGTCGAGCGGATCGTGCCGTCGAGATCGAGCTCCTCGGCCGCGCCCTCGCGGGCGAATCGCCTGAGGCGGCGCAGCGCGAGCTTGATGTTGCGCGGCCCGAGCTCGGCGTCGCCGTCGAAGTCCTTGAACTCCCGCCGGTCCCAGACCTTAACGGCGCTGCCCCGGCGGCCCTTGTCCTGGCCGATGCGCACGCCCTCGGGATGGTCGCCATAGGCGCCGAATGGCGACGTGCCGCCCGTGCCGATCCATTTCGAGCCGCCCTGGTGGCGTCCCTTCTGCTCGGCGAGGCGCTGGCGCAGCGTCTCCATCAATTTGTCGAACCCGAGCTTCTCGATCTCGGCCCGCTCCTCGGGGCTCAGATATTTCTCGGCCATGCGGCGCAGCCACTCCTCGGGCAACTCCTTGGCCTCGACGGCGGCCGCGAGGGTCAGCACGCCCTTGAAGGTCGCCGCGAACACGACGTCGAACCGGTCGAGATTGCGCTCGTCCTTGACCAGGAGCGCGCGCGCGAGCCAATAGAATTCGTCGACCGACATCCGAGCCAGATCGCCTTCGAGCGCGCGCATGAGATCGAGATATTCGCGCGGCGTCGCCGGCACATGCGCCTGGCGCAGGTTGGCGAAGAACTGGAGAAACATGACGCGATCCTAGCGTGCGCCGGGTCCGCCGTGCAATGTTCAGAGCTTCGCCCTTTCGCGCAAGGTCCTGTTCCCGTGTCTGCAGCCGTCGAGCGTCGAGAATTCGCGCTGCCGTTCGCCGCCAGCCCGGACAAGGAGATTTTCGCCATCGGCGATATTCACGGCCGCGCCGACCTGCTCGCCGGGCTTATCGATGAAGCGGCGCGCGAGCCGAGGCGCCGCGAGAAACGTGCGATCGTCTTTCTCGGCGATCTCGTCGATCGCGGGCCCGATAGCCTCGGCGCGATTGATCTTTCGATCGGCGCTGCCGAGCGCATCGGCGCCGATGAAGGGATCGCGCTGATGGGCAACCACGAGGCGATGATGCGGCTTGCGCTCGATCCAGCGACGCCGCGGGATGTCGCGATCGAGGCGCTCGAAGCCTGGATCGCCAACGGCGGCGACCGGACGCTGGCCGAGTTCGTCGAGGCCGACGAGCCGCCCCACGATCTTGCGGAGTTGTTGGCCGCGGCGCGCGCATCGCTGCCCGAGCGCGTGCGCGCCTGGCTGGAATCTTTGCGCGCAAGCTGGCGCTCGGGCGACCTTCTGTTCGTTCATGCCGGCGTCAACCCGCATTTCGATCTCGAAGAATTCCTCGCCGTCGCCTGGAATACGCCGCTCGCGAGCCTCGACGAAGAACGCCACTGGGCCTGGGTGCGTTGGCCGTTCCTCGAACATCGGCCGGGGCAGGGGGGTTTCAGTGGGGTGTTTGTCGTCCACGGCCACACCCCGAACGACGCGAGGCGCGATGCCTCACACGCGCGTCAGATCGCCGGTTTCCGGCTCAATCTGGACGCCGGCTCGGGGCTGACCGGGGTCGCCAAAATGGCGATCATCCGCGGCCGTCGCGCGGAAGTGGTCGCCGTGCGCGGACCGACCAACCGAGAGCTGGGGAAGTGACGCGACCGGTCACCTCTCGGGCAGCCCGGCCTTACGCAGGCCGTCGACGAAGCGCTCGTAGTCGGCTGGGTTTTTGTAAGGCAGGACATTGCGACGGCGCTCAAGCGAATACGCCGGATTGATGATGAGCGCTTCGCGCCAGGCCTCGCGGGCTTCGTCGATGCGGCCCAACTGGCCGAGCGTCGCAGCCAGGAGCACGCGTGAGGCGTCGGTTTCCGGGTTGCGTAGGATGCGTCGCTTCAAGAGACTCACGGCTTCGTCATATCGCCCGAGCTGGTAGGCCGCTTGGGCGCGGAAATAGAGGACGATGCTGTTGAAATGGGGATCGAGCGCCATCGCGCGGTCGAAGAAAGCGATCGCCTCCGCCGACCGGCCGGCAAAGTGAAGGCCGACGCCGACCATGCTGTGCCCGTCGGAAAAATTCGGGTTGAACGCGATCGCTCGCTCCGCGGCGCTGAGGGATTCGTCGTTGCGCCGTCTCCACGACAAGGTCATCGCCAGCGACCACAGCGCGTAAGGATAACGCTCGTCGAGCTTGACCGCCTGTCGCGCCGCCTTCTCGGCCTCTTCAAGAGCCTCGGCCGGGTTGTCGCCCCATTCATTCGCATAGGCGTTAGCCAATGTTGCGGCAAGGAACGCGAATGCGGGAGCAAAACCAGGGTCGAGTGCGGTTGCCCGCCTAAGCAACCGCTCGGCCTCCCGATTGGCCTCATTCGAGAATCGCCACCACAGCTCCCGCCCGCGCAGGAACGAGTCGTAGGCCTCCTGATTGTCGGTGCGCTCGGCCGCGATGCTCTGGCGGTCGCTTCGGCTCAGATTGAGCGCCAGCGCAGAGACGATGTGAGACGTCACGTCGTCCTGGACGGCGAAGATGTCGGTGAGCTCGCGGTCGAACCGCTCCGCCCAAAGGTGGCCGCCGGTGGTTGCGTCGATGAGCTGGGCGGTGATCCTGACCCGGCCGCCAGACTTGCGCACGCTCCCTTCGAGTACATGGCGCACGCCGAGGCTCCTGCCGACCTCGCCGATGTTGACGTTCTTGCCCTTGAACGTGAAAGCCGAATTGCGGGCGATGACGAAGAGCTGCGGGAGCTTCGACAGCGCGGTGATGATGTCCTCGGAAATGCCGTCGGCGAAATATTCCTGTTCGGCATCCCCGCTCATATTGGCGAACGGCAGCACGGCGATCGACGAATGGGCGGGCTCGACCGGCGCGGCCGGGGCGGGCAGAGGCGCGCTCCCCGCCCCATCCGGGGCGCGCTCTACGGAATAGACACGCGCTGGCCGGGCGATGTTCTTGAGCGTCTTCTCGCCCAGATCGGAGAAATGCTCTTTGACCTTGTCGCGAACCTGACGATAAGCGTCGTCCGAAAGGCAAATCCCGCCCGGATCGGCGATGCCTTCGAGTCGCGCGGCAATGTTGACGCCGTCGCCCATCAGATCGCCGTCGGCCTCCTCGACGACGTCGCCAAGATGAACGCCGATGCGGAATTCGATGCGCTTGTCGGCGACGACGCCGGCGTTGCGCTCGACCATGCCGTTCTGGATCTCGATCGCGCAGCGCACGGCGTCGACCACGCTGCGGAACTCGACGATGAACCCGTCGCCCGTGCGTTTCACCAGGCGGCCGTGATGGGCGGCGACCGCCGGATCGGTGAGATCGCGCCGTAAAGCGCGGAGATTCGCCAGCGTGCCGTCTTCATCCGCCCCGGCAAGGCGGCTAAAGCCGACCACATCGGCGACCAGGATCGCGGCGATTTTCCGGGTTTCGTTCATGGCGCCTCTGAGCGGGCGGGCAAGCTAGCACAAGATCAACGCCGTCCGGCGCCAGGGGGCCCTGGCGGTCAGCCAACTTCGTGGCCCCGCGCCGCGAAAGTGCGCAGCGTCGCCATGAAATCGCGGAAGCGCTCCGGTCCGATCTCGGCGGCCCACTCGGCTTGAATCTGGAGCATTGTCGCGTGGATCACCTTCGCGACGTTCCAGGCTCGTTTGGTGACATAAATGCGCCGGCGCGCGCCCTCTTCCGGCGCTCGGCGCTCAAGGTATCCCAACGCCTCCAGTTGGCCGATGATGTGATTGGTCGCCTGGCGCGACATCCGAATCCGATGCGCGAGTTGAGATGGCCGCAACCCGTCAGGGGGCGGAAAGGAAAATGCAGCGAAATGGGTCGGCTGGATGTCGGTGAAGCCCGCCGCCTTGATGTCCGCCTCCATGCGAGCGCGCACATGCTCGAGACACTGCCTAAGCAGGGCGCCGACATAGGGCGGTCCTTCGTCACCGCTAGCGCCGCGTGAGGCTCGTCGATCATTGCGAGGTCTTGACATGTTTGTAAAATCATTTTACGAGTGAGGCGTAAAATCACTTTACAATGGGAAGACCCACATGGAAAGCGAGACGACCGACACAGTCCGCATCGGCGGCATGGAGCTGCGGTTCCTGGTCGATGAGACGCAAGGCTCGGGCGACCTCGTGATCTTCGAGATGACCGTACTTCCCAATGCGCGCGTGCCCGTCGCGCATTACCATCGGGAAGTCGATGAGATCGTCTACGGCCTCTCAGGCGCGTTGACGACAACGGTCGATGGCCGCAAGCGCGAGGTTCGGGCTGGCGAATCCGTGCTGATTCCCCGCGGCGCTGTCCATCACCACGAGAACCTCGGCGGGGAGACGTCGCGCACGCTCTTCGTGCTCAATCCCGGCAGCATCGGCCGCGCTTATTTCGAGGAGATCGCGGAAGCCGTGAGCGGTCCTGGCAAGCCTGATCCGGCGCGGCTCAAAGAGATCATGCTGCGCCACGGCCTCGTTCCCGCCTGAGGCCACTGGGCTGCCCCCGGGTTGACAGGCTCTCAGCCGCCGATCCCAATAGAAGCGGAGCGGGCTGTCGGAGGCGTTGGGGGCGATGCGGACGTGGATCAAGGACCCCCTGGCGGTTTTCGCCGACAGCGCGGAGCGCGGCCTCGTCGTCGAGGGGACGCGGATCGCCAAGCGGGTCGGGCGCGGCGAAACGCCCGAGCGCATCGACGCGACGTTCGACGCCTCGCGCCATGTCGTGCTGCCGGG
>PLUH01000249.1:0-1072 GCA_003164825.1 Hyphomicrobiales bacterium | reverse complement strand
TCTGGCTGCACCACCGCCGCCGATCATCATTATCTCTATCCGGAGGGCCTTGAGAACGCGGTCGACATCGAGGTCGAGGAGGCGCGCGCCTTAGGCATGCGGATGACCGTCTCGCGCGGCTCGATGAACCTGTCGGAAAAGGACGGCGGCCTGCCGCCGGATAGCGTGGTGCAGGACGAAGAGACGATTCTGGCCGACAGCGAACGGGTGCTGAAGCTGTTTCACGATCCGAAGCCGGGCGCCAAGATTCGCGTCGCGCTCGCGCCCTGTTCGCCGTTCTCGATCTCCAAGGATCTCATGACCGAGAGCGCGCGGCTCGCCGANNTTGAGGCCGGTCGACCTCCTCGAGGAGACCGGCTGGATGTCGAGCCGCGTCTGGCTTGCCCACGGCATCCATTTCAACCCGCACGAGATCGCGCGACTCGGCAAGGCCGGCGTCGGCGTCAGCCATTGCGCGGCCTCGAACATGGTGCTGGCGTCGGGGATATGTCCGACCTGCGAGCTCGAGGCCGCGGGCTCACCCGTCGGCCTNNCGCCACGCGCTGATGATCGGCCGCCTGCGCTACGGCGCCGACAAGGTCACCCATCGCGACGTCCTGCGCTGGGCGACTGAAGGCTCGGCGCGCTGCCTTAGACGCTCCGACATCGGCCGGATCGAGGCGGGCTATGAAGCCGACCTCGCCCTGTTCAAGCTCGACGAGCCGCGCTTCTCGGGCGCGCACGATCCGCTCGCCGCGCTGGTTCTCTGCGGCGCGCACCGGGCCGATCGGGTGATGGTCGCGGGCGAATGGCGGGTTGTCGACGGCGCGCCGGTCGGGCTCGACCTTGATGCGCTGATCGCCGAGCACCAGGCGGCGGCGCGGGATTTCGCCTGATGGAGGCGCCCTTTCTCCGCGCAGCGGGGAAGGTGGCCGAAGGCCGGATGGTTTGGAAAGCAGGGACGGCTCCATGCAGGTTCTCGGTGACGATCGTGCAATCTGGCCGCCGTTAGGGCAGCGGCCCACACCCCATCCGGCGCCAATAGCCCGTCCGGAAGGACGGGCGTCCTTCCGGACGCCCTATGGCGCCACCT
>PLUH01000122.1 GCA_003164825.1 Hyphomicrobiales bacterium | reverse complement strand
CCGAAAAAAGCTCCCTGTTAAGTGCAAAAAAGCTCCCTGTTAATGCCGCTCGCGAGACGCGGCAAACCGGGAGTTCTTGCCAAGCGAGGCCGGCCGGGCGCCGCTGGGCGCGGACCTGTTTTTGCTTTCGGGGGCGGCGGAGAGCGGGGCGTCAATCCTCATCTTTCCAAGGGCTTACTGCACCTCTTGAAAAGTCCCGCGTGTTTTTCCTTTTCCAGAAATATGACTCGTGCTAAAGTGCATCCTTGGAGAATTGCGAACATGCGCGGGATCGACGGCGAGCAAAAATTTCGGCTTTGCTGGTTTGGAAATTTATCGCCTGGCTTTGCACATTCGACGTTCATAGTATGTTATTAAGGGCGCCGCCGGATTGAAGAGAACGCCCTGCGCCGCGCAGGAGCCGGAACCGGCCTCGCGGGGCTGCCCCGGCCCGCCGTCGCTCCGCGCGGGAGAAGCGCCGATCAGATTTTGGTTGACGCGGGCGCCCGCCCGATCTAAGTTACGCTTAGATGACTGGTCTCGATCGCTGGGACTGAATTGCCGGAGGCGCGCGCTGTGACGGCAGTTGCAATGGACACGGCGCGATTCCCGGCGCCCTCGCAGAGCGACGCCGTCTCGGCCGCGCTTCTGGCCCTGGGCGCAGCGGCGCTGTTCCTCGGCACGCTCTTCTACGCCCGATTGACGCCTGCGCTCGGGCTGCCCGCGCTGCCGGACGAACGTGCGCAGGCGCTCGCCGACGCGCTTACGCTCGGGCCCACGAAATTGGCGCTCGCCGGCGGCTTTGCGTTCCTCGGCGATGGCCTGTTGCTCGCCGCCTGCGTCGCCCTGGCTTCAAGAGGCCGACGTCAGGCGAGCGACCTCGAACGAGCCGGCTGGGCTCTGATGGCGGTCAGCGTGGTGATCGCCATGGTCTTCGATTCGATGACTGCGGCGCTGTTCTGGCCCCTGGCGCATGCTTCCGAGGCCGCGCCGTTCCTGGCGTTCAAGGCGTGGTTCGACTTTCTGTTCGCCGCCGGCAACGTTCCCTACGGGCTGGGCTTCATCGCTGTCCTGTGGGCGGACGCCCGTCGTGGCGAGCCGCTGCTGCCAAGGCCTCTCTCGTTTGTGGGCCTCGCCATCGGGGCGGCGGCGGCGATCAGCGGGCTCGGCTATTCGACGGACGTGCTGCACATGCCGCTGGTCATTGGCCTCTCCGTCACGTTCGGATGCCTGGTTTTAGCCGTGCTCGGCGTCCGGATCCTGCGGCGCGGGCCGATTACGGATTAGCCGCGCTCGATGAGCGGCGGTGAATACGCCCTCGCCTCCGGCTCAGCGACCTCCGAGGGCTGAGAGCCGACGATGCGGGCGAAAAGGAAAGCAGACTACCACCACGGCAATCTGAGACGCGCCCTGATCGACGCGGCGGTGAGCGCAATCGCCAAACACGGGGTTGACGCGCTGAACCTGCGTCAATTGGCCGCTCGCGCCGGGGTAACGCCTGGGGCGCCCTATCATCACTTCACCGACCGCGAAGAGCTTCTCGCGGCGATCGCGGAAGAGGGATTCGGGCGGCTTGGGGCAGAGTTGATCGCCGGACGCGATGCGGCTGGGGACGAGGCCAGCGCCCGCCTTGAGGCGCTCGGCCGCGCTTACATCAACTTCGCGATCTCATGCCCGGGTTATTTCCGCGTCATGTTCCATGGCGACGGCAAATCGTCGGGGCCGAGCGCGCCCGGCCTGCGCGCATTCCATCTGTTGCGCGACGCGGTCCTCGCCTGCCAGGAGGCCGGAACGGCGCCGGCGGGCGATCCAAGCGCCCTTGTGCTCACGGCCTGGTCGGCGGTTCACGGCTTCGCCACCCTGTGGGTCGACGGGGCGCTGCCCTTTGAGGGCATGCGGCCTCAACAAATGGCGCCGGAACTCGGACGTCTGCTCGCCCGCATGTTCGCCGCTCTCGCTCGGGTCCCGGCTTGAGACGGCAAATCGCGGCTTGACCCCGCAGGCGTTCGCGCCGCAAGCTGGCGGCGCCGCGCGCTCTGCACGAGACGGGACCGCGCAATTCGAGGCGGCCTGACCGGTCGAGCCGCCGGGCGCATCGCAGGTGGCGGCGAGGGAGGAAACGATGGCGGAGAGCGTCTATAAAGTGATCGAGCTGGTCGGCACGAGCAGCGATTCCTGGGAGAAGGCCGCCAAGGCCGCGATCGAGCGCGCTTCCCAGAGCCTGAGGGACTTGCGCGTGGCCGAGGTCGTCGAGCAGGATCTGGTGATCGAAAAAGGCAAGGTCGAAGCCTTCCGCACCAAGCTCAAGGTGTCCTTCAAGTACGAGGGCAAGGACGACTGAGCGGCCATCGCGAGCCATAGCCCGTCGAAAGACGGGCGTCCTTCCGGACGCCCTATGGCTTCTCGCAATGACGGCAGGCGCGACCGACTCTAGAACTCGACCTCGAGCTCCTCGATCTCCTCCTTCTCGGCTAGCGCCGCCGCGCGCCATTCCTGCATCGCCGGCAAGTCCCAGATCCGCTCGGCGTAGGTCTTCAATTCCCCATCGAGCCTGATCCCATAGGTGCGGAAGCGGCTCACGACCGGCGCGTACATCGCGTCGGCCATCGAGATTTTGCCGAACAGAAACGGGCCGCCATAGGCCTGAAGGCATTCGCTCCAGATGATGACGATCCGGTCGATGTCGGCGCGCGCCTTCGACCAGATCTTGAAGCTGGGGAAAGAAGCCTTGATGTTCATCGGCAGCGCCTGCCTGAGCGAGACGAAGCCGGAATGCATCTCGCCGCAAATGGAGCGGCAGTGGGCGCGAACTGCCTGATCTTTAGGCAGAAGTCCGGCTTTTGGCGCGATTTCATTCAGAAATTCGCCGATCGCCAGGGTGTCCCAGACCCGGATGCCCTTGTAGGTCAGGCAGGGAACGAGGATCGACGGCGACAAGAGCAGGATCTCGGCGCGCGCGCCCGCGTCGTCGGGGGCGACGATGACTTCCTCGAAATCGATCCGGGCGAGCTTGGCCATTAGCCAACCTCGCATCGACCAGGACGAATAGTTCTTGCTGCTCAAGGTCAGCGTCGTTTGCGACATTTGGGCGGTCCAGGGCGGATAGGAAAATCAAATCCATCCAATGGCGGTTTAGCAAAGGACGTGCCACAAGCGCATGGCATAGCGTTTGCTAACTTTAGGCCACAGCTTGGGCAATTTGATGATGTACGACGCGTATCAAGGGATGGCCGACGTCGGCGATCGCGTGCGTCAGTTGGCCCAGAACGCAAATACGATCCTAAGCGCCTGGGCCGCGCATCCGACGGCGTCGCCATGGCGGCGGATGAGCGCCTATTACGAGCTGGTGGCGCTCGCCGGCTTTACCCACGCCCGCCCCGACTATGGAATCGAGAGCGTCGAGATCAACGGCGCGGCGATTCCGGTCGAAGAGCGCGGCGCCCTATGGACGCCGTTCTGCCAGCTGCTCCATTTCCGCAAAGCAGGCGGCGAGGACGATCCCAAGATCCTCCTGGTCGCGCCGATGTCGGGCCATTTCGCCACCCTGTTGCGCGGCACGATCCGCACGCTGCTGCGCGACCACCAAGTCTACATCACCGACTGGATCAACCCGCGCAACGTCAAGCTCGAGGACGGCGAATTCACGCTCGAGGACTATACCAGCCACCTGATCGACTTCGTCCGCTTCATCGGCGAGGATTGCCACGTCGTCGCCGTTTGCCAGCCGACCGTTTCGGCGCTCGCGGCGACCGCGGTCATGGCTCGCGAGCGCGACGGGGTCCAGCCGGCGAGTCTCACGTTGATGGCCGGTCCGATCGACGCCCGCATCTCCCCGACGAAGGTCAACGAGCTCGCCCAGGAGAAACCGATCGAATGGTTCCGCGCCAATATGATCGGAACCGTGCCGGCCAAGTTCGAAGGCCGCGGGCGCCGCGTCTATCCCGGCTTTCTTCAGCTCTGCGCCTTCATGAGCATGAACGCCGATCGGCACTCGAAATCCTTCGTCGACCTCTTTCATCATCGCGTCGCCGGCGACATCGAGAAGGCGGACGCGATCCGCGATTTCTACAAGGAATATTTCGCCATCATGGACATGAGCGCGGACTTCTATCTCGAGACCGTCGATCAGGTGTTCCAGCGCTACCTGCTGCCGCTCGGGCAGATGCGATACAAAGGCGAACCGATCGACCTCAAGGCGATCAAGAAGACCTTCCTTCTGACGGTCGAAGGCGAGAAGGACGACATTTGCGCCGCCGGCCAGACGCTGGCGGCGCAGGACCTGTGCTCAGGGCTCAGGCCCTATATGAAGACCCATCATTTGCAGGCCGGCGTCGGCCACTACGGCGTCTTCAACGGCAAGCGCTGGGAGGGGCAGGTCTACCCGGTCCTGCGCAACCACATCCAGTCGAGCCGGTAGGCCTCACACCTTCTTCAGATAAGCCGCGTGCAGCGCGAGGTCGGCCGGGCCGAGCCGGTCGCTCGCCGCCCGCGATTGATGCCAGTACGGATAGATCAACGGCGGCTGGCTCACCTTGTCGAGACGCGCACGTTCGTCGTCGGTCAGCTTCACGTTGACGCTGCCGAGGTTGTCGCGGAACTGCGCCTCGGTGCGGCCGCCGATGATGAGCGACGTCACCGCCGGCCGGCCGAGCAACCAGGCCAGTGCGATTTGCGCAGCGGAGACTCCATGCGCCTCGCCGATCGCGACCAGTTCGTCGACGATCGACCATAGCGTGTCCTCGTCGCGAATCGGCGGCTCGGGCCAGCCCGCCATGTGCCGCGTGCCCTCTTGCTTGTCGCGGCGATGCTTCCCGGACAGGAGGCCGCCGGCGATCGGGCTCCACACAAGAACGCCAAGCTTCTGGTCGATGGCGACGGGAATGAGCTCGTATTCGGCTTCGCGCGCCTGCAGCGTGTAGTGAATCTGCTCCGACACGAACGGCACGCGGCCGTCGCGGCGCGCGACCTCCATCGCCTTCATCATGTGCCAGCCGGAATAGTTCGAGCAGCCGATGTAACGCACCTTGCCGGCGCGCACGAGGCTGTCGAGCGCCTCCATCGTCTCTTCGAGCGGCGTCAGGCCGTCCCATTGATGCACCTGGTAGAGGTCGATGACATCGGTGCGAAGGCGCTTGAGGCTCGCCTCGCATTCGCGGATGAGGTGCCAGCGAGAGAGGCCGCGATCGTTCGGGCCATCACCCATCCCAAAGCGCGCCTTGGTTGCGATCAGCATGCCGTGCCGGCGCTTCGTTCCCATCGCCTCGCCGAGCATTTCTTCGGACCCGCCCGCGGAATAGACGTTGGCGGTGTCGATCAGATTGACGCCGGCGTCGGCGACGATGTCGATCAGCCTGCGCACTTCGTCGAGCGGCACGTTGCCGACCTTGGCGAAGTTTCCCTTGCCGCCGAAGGTCATGGCGCCCATCGTCAGCACCGAGACCTTGAGGCCCGAATTGCCCAGCTGCCGGTATTCCATCGCCCGCTCCTTGCTCGACGCTCGAATGGTCGGCGCGAGCCACTAACATGCCAGCTCGGACGCGCCAAGTTCGCAGTCCGGCCCGGTAACGCGGTTGTGAGCCGGACGCGCGCAAGGCCCGCGTGTTTTCTCCGAAAAGCTAGGTTAGGGCCCACGGAGGACGGACTTGCCGCCCGGAAGCCTTTATGCGCAATGTCCCGCCGCCCGACATCCCGTCCTCAGGAGCTCGACTTGGCCTTCGCCTCTCTTCGCCGGCTTGCCTTCGCCGCCGTCCTTTCCGCCGCGGCGCTCACCGCCCACGGCGCCCTTGCGGCGACCGCGGCGCCCGAGCCCGACCGAACGGTCGACATGGCCACGGTGCTCAAGCCGGGGACACTGCCGGAATTGTCGATCGGCGACGCCGCTGGCCTGCCGATGATCGAATATGGCTCGCTGACCTGCCCCCATTGCGCCGCCTTCAGCCGCGAGGTCCTTCCCGAGCTGAAGAAGGATTACATCGACACCGGCAAGGTCAGATACATCTTCCGCGAATTCTCGCGCAATCCGCTCGACGTCGCGGCGTTCGTGCTGGCGCGCTGCGTCGGCGACGACAAGGCCTTGGCGGCAATTGAGCTCTTGTTCAGCGAGCAGGACAAGTGGGCGTTCGTCGACAAGCCGCTCGAGCCGCTGATCGCCGCCATGCGCCCGACCGGCCTCAGCCACGACCAGGCGATGGCGTGCCTCAAGGATCAATCGAAAGTCGACGCGGTTGCGGCGATCGGCAAGCGCGCCAATGATGAGATCAAGCTCACCGGCACTCCGACCTTCGTCATCGACGGCAAGGTCTACGGCGGGGAACTCTCCATGGACCAGTTGAGGGCGATCATCGACCCGCTGGTCAAGAAGTAGCGATTCCGCTTCACCAGGCCAGAAACCGCCACCCGGCGAGGGCGCCCACGGCGGCGCAGATGAGGGTCGCGAGCGGATACCAGGTGGCGACGAAGAGCGGCGAATCGTCGGGACAATGCGAGGCGTAGAGCAGCGCCGCAATGCCCGCGGTGGCCGCGCCGGCAAGCGCGCCGGTCAAGGCCGGGTGCATCGGGGCGCCGGCCCTGAGCGCGACGATGAGCGCCGCGAGCATGGGCGCGGCCAGGAGCGGAATCATCCGCATGCAGAACATCGAATGGTGGCCGACAAGGCGGGCGAGCCACTGATCTGACGGGACCACCAGCAGTTCGACGACGACGCCCGCGGCCAATAGAATGAGCGGCGCGATGAGCCACAGCGCCAGCGCCTGCGGCTTGGCGTCGGGACGGGCGAGCCGCAGCGTCAGCAGCAGCGACGGCAGGGCGAACGCGAAGGCGTCGACGAACTTGAGATTGAACCGCACTGTCCGGGCGGCCTCGGCGATATCCGGCCTCGGCCCCATCAGCAGCGCATAAATCGCCAGGCTGCCGATGAACCCGATCGCGAGCGCAGCCGCGACCCGCCGGCCGATCCGGATCGGCTCCGGAACCGGATCGGCGGCGAGCACTGCGATAAGTTCCGACGTCCTCACGCGATCGACCTCCGCCAGGCCGCGCCCAGGGACTTCAGCGCCCGATGGAGCGCGACGCGCACCGCGACCTCGGACATCGACAGGCGCGCCGCAGTCGCGGCGATCGACTGGCCTTCGAGCGAGATCGAGCGCACGATCTCGCGCTGACGGGGGCCGAGCCCGTCGACGAGCCTCTGCGCGTCGCTCAGCGCATGCGGATCCTCCGCCTCCGGCGCGGCCAGGAATTCCTGGAAATCCTCGAGCGGCTCGGCCCGTTGCCTTCCGCGTCGGCGCAGGGCGTCGACGATCTTGTGCCGGGCTATGGCGTAGGCCCAGGGCGCAAGCGGCTGCGCGGCGTCCCAGGTATGCCGCTTGAGGTGGATCGCCAACAGGGTCTCTTGCACTGCATCCTCAACATCAGCGTCGCCCGCCCGGGCGCGCGCAAACGCGGCGCGCGCCATCGCGCGCACCGAGCGACTGATATCCTCCAGCAGTCGCCGGTAAGCACCCTCATCGCCCGCGATCGAGGCCCTCATCATTTGAGACCACGGATCGGCCGGGGGACGTTCGGTGGACTGCCTATTCATACAGGCTTCGTTTCGTTTCGTATGTCGTTACAAGTCCAGGGAAATATTTCGGCTCGAGGCGCGAACGACGGAGCGGCTCCGATGTAACACGCCGCGGCGCAACGGCGAAGATGGTAGCGCTGGCCCAGGAGGGGGCGAGGCCGGAGAGGAGTTGCGGATGACGATCGCCGATTTTCGCTATCCGCGGGGCCCCGCCGCGCCGGGCGTCGGCGTTGGTTTCAAGGCCGAGCATTTCGAGCCTATCGTCGAAACGCGCCCAAAGCTTGGGTTTTTCGAAGTCCACGCGGAGAACTACATGGGCGCGGGCGGCCCGCCGCATCGCCGCCTCGACGCCATCCGCGAGCTTTACCCGCTATCGCTGCACGGCGTCGGCCTGTCGATCGGCTCGCCCGGGCCGCTCGACCAGGCGCATCTCGGGAGGCTCGCTGCGGTCGCGAGGCGCTTCGAGCCGGCGCTGGTTTCCGAGCACCTCGCCTGGTCGACCCACGAGGGGGCGTTCTTCAACGATCTCCTACCCGTCCCCTACACCCTAGAGACGCTCGTCCGGGTCGCCGACCATATCGACGAGGTGCAGAACGCGCTTCGGCGGACGATGCTGCTCGAAAATCCCTCGACCTATGTCGTATTCGCCGAAAGCACGTTTGCCGAGACCGATTTCCTGCGCGAGATCGCGCGGCGCACCGGCTGCGGCCTTTTGCTCGACGTCAACAACGTCTTCGTCAGCGCGGCCAACCACGCCTACGACCCCTATCGCTATCTCGCCGAGTTTCCGCTTGAGGCGGTAGGTGAGGTCCATCTCGCGGGCTACGCCGAGGACAGCGACGACGCCGGCCTGCCGCTCCTGATCGACGCCCACAATTCGCCGGTCCGCGACCCGGTCTGGGCGCTCTATGGGGAGGCGATCCGGCGGCTCGGGGCCACGCCGACTCTGATCGAGTGGGACAACGACCTGCCCGTTTGGCCGGCGCTTCTCGACGAGGCGCGTCGGGCCGGGCGCGTCATTGCTGCCGCGGCGGCGAAAAACCCGAAGCGCGTCGATGCCGTTTGAGGCGACGATCAGCGCCTTCGCGGCGGCGCTCGGCGAGCCTTCGGCCGCCCCGCCGGCGATGACCCGGGGACGCCTCGGCGCGCCCGACGCGCGCCGCTTTTCGGTCTACCGCAACAACGTCGCCGTCGGCCTGATCGGCGCGCTCGAGGCGCGCTATCCGGTCTCGCGCCGCATCGCCGGCGACGACGCCTTCCGCGCCCTGGCGCGCGCCTTCGTTCGGGCCCAAAAGCCGCGCTCGCCAGTCATGATCGCCTACGGCGAGGATTTCCCGGAGTTCGTCGCGGCTCATGCCGGGGCGGAGCCTTGCCTCCCCGACGTCGCCCGCCTCGAGAACGCTTGGGTCGAGGCGTACCACGCCGAAGACGCGCCCNNGCGCCCGCCGCGACGATCGGCGCGCTTGCCGAATTGAGCCCCGATTGTTTGCCCGGAACCCGGATCGCGTTTCACCCCGCCGCCCGACTTCTGCGGTTTTCGACCCCCGCCGCCTCGATCTGGGCCTCGCGCCAAGGCGGCGACGGCCCCGCTGCGCCGGTCCAGGCGATGGCTGAAGAGGCGCTCGTCACTCGTCCCGACTCCGAGGTCAGGGTGCGCATCCTGCCGCCGCTTGGCTACGAGTTCGCCTTGAGCCTGCGAGAGGGAGCGACGCTGGCCGAGGCCGCGCTCGGGCTCGACGACGCCGAGTTCGACTTCGGAACCCATCTCGTCGGATTGGTCGAATCCGGCGCCGTCGCCTCCCTCATTCCAGGAAGCCCGTCATGAACGCCGACGCCTGGCGCGCCAATGCGCTCGCCCCATCCAATCCCATCGCCCGGCTGACCGGCGCGCTTTTCGGCCTGATCCCTGCATGGCTCCCGCTCCTCCTCCTACGCCTGACGCTGGCGCGGCCGTTTTTCGCTTCCGGGCTCACCCGCTGGGACGGCTGGTTCACTCTGTCCTTCGGCACGAAGATCCTATTCGAGCAGGACTACAAGCTCCACGTCTTCGGGTCCGAGATCCCGTTTCCGATGCCGGACGTGGTCGCGGCGATGGCGAGCACGGCCGAGATCGTGCTGCCGATCCTGCTCGCCTTCGGGCTCCTCACCCGCTGGGCGGCGCTCGGACTTCTGTGCATGACCGCGGTCATCGAGCTCACCTATCCGGACGCCTGGCCGGACTATCACCTGCCCTGGGCGACGATGGCGCTCGCGATCATGACCTTCGGACCGGGCGCGATTTCGCTCGATCGGCTCATCGGCTTCGACGGCTGGAGGGTGGGAAGCAGGAGCGACTGAGCGCCGCTCCGGTTCACGAGCGATGGGGCGGATCCGTCGGGCCAGAGGCGCGCTCCTGGACGCGTAAAATCGTTTCACGTGAAACACTTACCGTTGATTCTTATCAGGGATAATTTTCGCCGGAACAGGGAGATTTTTTCGCCGGAACAGGGAGGATTTCGCACCGTAACAGGGAAGGTTTTCAGCGATTTTCGCGCCGTGGACCGAGCGGCGCGGCGACAGCCCGAACGACTTGTGGATGGGACGCCCGCGGCCGCCTCGCTTCCTGCAATCCTTCGGTTTGTCCGCGCTCGATGAAGGAGAGGGTCGCCTCGGCGCGACGCAATGAAACTAAAAATCAGACAAGGTTCGNNCGAGTAGGGGCAGATGCCGTGCGCCGCCTGGATCAGTTCCTGCGCGACCTCGCGGTCGACGCCCGGCGCGCTGACATCGAGGCGGGCGGTGAGGAAGAAGCTGCTGCCCTCGAGATTGAGCTTGATCTCGGCGTCCACCGCCACTTGGTCCGGGAGCTTGATCTTCCTCCGGCTCGCGGCGACCTCGATTGCGCCCATGTAGCAGGCGGACCAGGCCGCTCCGAAGAGATCCTCCGCGGCCGGGTGGCAAGCTCGACTCGCTGACGCGTCTGACGATGCAAGGGGAGCTTGTCAGTCTCTGGCGCCGGGCCGGGTTCACGGCGCTGCTCGTCACGCACGACATCGAAGAGGCTTTGCTGATGGCCACGCGCATCGTGGTGCTCAGCGACCGACCGGCAACGATCAAGGCCGACATCCCTGTCGACAAGCCTTTTCCGCGCCATCGCGGCGACCCCGATCTCGTCGCGAAGCGCCACGAGATCCTCAATCTACTTGGCTTCGAAGCGGCCTGGTGAAATCGGACGCGGCCGTTGTAGCTGATTGCCTGCATTGGCTATCGAGTCACCAGACCAGCCGCAAGTCCGAGAGGACTGAGAGATTCCGCGTCTCGCTCGCTTAAGCATGGTATCCCACAAAACGCTCGGCGTTGAGGAAGACGTGTTCGGCAATGTGCGAACGATCCTGTGCGCCGCCAGGCGCCGATAGCCTAGTGGGCAGGGTCCAGCACGACGACCGGTATCTCGCGTTCGGTCTTGAGCGCGTAATCGGCGTACGGAGGCCAGAATTCGAGCGACTTCTTCCAAAGTCGCGCGCGTTCCTCGCCCGTCGCTGTCCTGGCTCGCGCCTTCAGCTTCTTGGTCCCTACCTGGACCTCCACATCCGGGTTGGCGAGGATGTTGCGGTACCACCCGGGGTGTTCGGGCGCACCGCCCTTCGAAGCGACGACGAAGTACGTGTCGCCGTCCGTTCCGTAATACAGCGGGAATATGAACTTCTCGCCGGACTTGCGGCCAGTGGTGGTCAGCAGCAGCGCCGGCGTCGTAATCTCACCGCGCCCAGGCAGGGTCGTTTTGTACATGTGTCCGTCGGCCCCGCCGCTGGAGAGATAGCGGTTGGCGTGCTGGACCATCCAGTCCGGCAGATTCGGAGCGAGTTTCGCTTCAGTCATCATGCTCTCCTTCAAAGCTCGAGTAACTATAGCGCTGCCCGCCGGGTCGGCCAATGCGGCGGACCAAGGCTGCCGTGCCGCGGCGAGCGAAAAGCCAAGCTCCAACCGTTTGTCTTGGAAAAACCTGAGTTCGTCTCGTTGTCATGTCAGGCCGCGACGATTAGGTTGGCGATCACCGGCGAAGGCGCGTTCCGACCGAACGCGACGCGAGAAACCCACACAATGAGGAGGCAGTCATGGCGGCGATACCCGCGGACTATCTGGATTTGCTGCAGCAGAAAACAACGTTTGCCCATCTGGCGACCATAATGCCGGATGGAACGCCGCAAGTCACACCCGTATGGTTCGACTACACGAACGGAAAGATCCGGGTGAATTCAGCGAAAGGCCGCGTGAAGGTGCGCAATATGCAGGAAGGCGCGCCCGTGGCGCTTTCGATACTCGACCCCGATAATCCCTATCGCTACATCCAGATCCGCGGCCGGGTTGAGCACGTGACAGAGGAGGGCGCATCCGCGCATATCGATTCGCTCGCCAAGAAATACCTCGGGAAGGACAAATATCCCTGGGCCCAGCCTGGCCAGGTCAGGGTCACGTTTGAAATTGAGCCCACTGCCGTGCAGGCCCAGGGCTGACCTCTCTCTTACAAGAGGTCGGCGACCGCGTCGCGGTATCGGTCGATGGCGGTCAGATGGGCCTGCAATGAGCGCGAAGCGATGCGCCGGTGGTGGCTCCGTTGAAAGGTGGCGTTGAGCGTGACGTGAGTGACGCCTGCGCTCTTCCAGAACTTGAATTCCTCGCGCCAGTTCGCCTCGTCCCCGGCGCCGATAGAGACCCAGACCTCGACGCCGATGCTGGCGGGATCGCGGCCCGCCTGTTCAGCATAGGCGCGCAGTTTAGCGAAGTCCGCCTCCGCGGCGGCGCCGGCGGGATAGGCGTTCATCATCCATCCGTCGCCCCATTTCGCGATGCGCCGGAGCGTCAGGTCATGATGCCCCCCGAACCAGATCGGGATACGACCCCTGATCGGCATCGGATTGATGCCGGCGTCATCGATGTGATGCCACTTCCCCTCGAACTTCACATGCGGCTCGGCCCACAGGGCTCGCATGACTTGCACTTGCTCCTCGGACCGCCGTCCCCGATTGTGGAAGTCCTCGTTGAGACCCACGAACTCCACTTCGTTCCAGCCGATCCCGATCCCTAGCCGAAACCGTCCGCCGCTCAGCACGTCAAGAGAGGCGGCCTGTTTGGCGACCAGCACGGTTTGTCGCTGAGCTAGGATGAGGACCTCTGTCGAGAAGCCGACTCTCGTCGTGCAGCCGCTCAGAAACCCAAACAGGACAAAAGGATCATGGAAGAGATCGGCCGAGGTATTGCGCGCGCCCCAGCCGGGCCGGCTCGCGGCATTGACCCCCAAAACATGATCGGGGGCGCCAAGGTGATCGTAGCCGGCGGCCTCAGCCGCCTGCGCGAACAGCCGGACCGTGGCGGGATCGCCGCCGATATCGGACAAAGGCAATGCAACCCCGAGTTTCATCGCATGCTCCCAACACATATCCGTGATCATCCACCCCGGCGCTACTCGACAAGGAGGCGTCGCGCTAAGCGATCTGTCTGCGCTATTGTATCCGCCGCGGGCAGCGAGGCCCGATGTCATCGGAGGCGGACTGTGCTCAAGCTAGGCTATAAGGCGTCGGCCGAGCAATTCGGGCCGACAGAATTGCTCGAGTTTTCTCGGCTCGCGGAGCAGTCGGGCTTTGACTCGGTCTTTATCAGCGACCATTTCCAGCCGTGGAAGCATCACGGCGGCCACGCTCCCTTCTCGCTCGCATGGCTCGGCGCCCTTGGGGCGCTTACGTCGCGGATCACCATTGGCACGAGCGTGATGACGCCCACCTTTCGCTATCATCCGGCCGTCGTTGCGCAAGCCTTCGCCACACTAGGGGTTATGTTTCCCGGTCGGATCGTGCTCGGCGTCGGCACCGGAGAATCGCTGAACGAGGTTCCGTCGACCGGCATGACCTGGCCCGATTTCAAGGAGCGGTTCGCGCGTCTGCGTGAAGCCATCACCCTGATACGTCGGCTCTGGACGGAGGAACGGGTGACTTTCGAAGGTCAATTCTATCGCACCCAGGGCGCCACCATCTATGATCGGCCCGCGACGCCCGTTCCGATCTATATCGCCGCCGCCGGCGCGCTGATCGCGAAATATGCCGGTCGAGCGGGTGACGGCTTGATCTGCACCAGCGGCAAGGAGCGCGAGCTCTACACGGAAACGATATTGCCAAAAGTCTTGGAGGGGCGAGGCGAGGCCGGCTCGCGAGCGCCCGACTATACCCGGATGATCGAGGTCAAGGTCTCATTCGACACCGACATGAAGCGCGCCATTGAGGACACCCGCCACTGGGCGGTTCTCGCCTTGACGCCGGAGGAGAAGATCTCCGTCCATAGTCCGGAGGAGATGGAGCGCCTGGCCGACGACCTCTCGGCCGAGCGCGCCGCCAGTCGCTGGATCGTCTCAACCGATCCGGACGAGCATGTCGAGCGGATTGGCTATTACGTCGATCTCGGCTTCGACCATTTGGTTTTTCACGCGCCTGGTCCCGATCAGGAGCGGTTCATCCGGCTCTACGCGGAGCATGTCCTGCCTCGCCTCCGTCGTCGGTTCGGCGCGCTGGACGAAGCGCGAAAGAGCGCATGACCTCTCTCGAGGTCATCGCCCTTCAGGGCCTGCCCTTGATCAAGGCTTGCGACGACCTGGTCGACCTTATTGCGTCGGCCTTCAGGCTGAACAGCGTCACGCCGCGCGTCGGAGACGTGCTTGTCGTTGCGCAAAAAATCGTCTCGAAAGCCGAGGGTCGAATCGTCGACCTTGCGACGGTCAAACCCTCCGCCAAGGCCTTCGCGCTTGCGGCGGAAGTCGACAAGGACCCGCGACTTGTGGAAGTCATTCTATCGGAGTCGATTCGTGTCGTACGGGCTCGCCGCGGCGTGCTGATCGTCGAACACAGGCTTGGGTTCATCATGGCGAATGCCGGGGTGGACCAGTCGAACGTGGCGCCTATGGACGGCGCCCACCGCGTGCTTCTGTTGCCGGAGAATCCTGATCGGAGCGCGGAGACGCTGCGACGGGGGCTCGCGAGGGTGACCGGGATCGATGTCGCCGTTGTCATAAACGACAGTTTCGGGCGTCCCTGGCGTCAGGGAACCGCCGGTGTGGCGATCGGCGTCGCCGGTCTACCCGCTTTGATCGATCTGCGCGGGCGGCGCGACCTGTTTGGCCGAACGCTCGAGGTCAGCGTCGTTGGTTTCACTGATGAGGTCGCGGCCGCGGCCTCGCTCGTGATGGGCCAAGCGGATGAGGCGGCGCCAGCGGTCCTGATCCGCGGGTTGCGCTGGTCCGCGCCGGAATCGACTGCGGCGACCATCGTTCGCTCTCCAAACGAGGATCTGTTTCGATGAGTCGGGATCTTGTGGTCGCCCTATCTGGAGGTATCGGGGGGGCAAAGCTCGCGCTGGGCCTCAGCCGAATCGTGGAGCCGGACAATCTGCTCGTCGTGGCCAATGTCGGCGATGATTTCGAGCATCTCGGCCTGCACATCTCGCCGGACACCGACACGTTGATGTACACGCTCGCAGGCCTCGACAATGCGAAGCTCGGATGGGGCCGGCGCGACGAGACCTGGTCGTTCATGGAAACTCTCGCGGCGCTTGGCGGCGAGGATTGGTTCCGCCTTGGCGATCGCGATCTCGCGGTCCATATCGAGCGCACCCGACGGCTGCGGCAGGGAGAGTCTCTCTCCGGTATCACCGCCGACTTCTGCCGCCGCCTCGGCGTCGGTCCCCGCGTGCTGCCGGCGACGGATGATCGGTTGCGCACCCGATTGCGAACGGATGAAGGGTGGCTCGACTTCCAGGATTACTTCGTGCGTCTTCAGTGCCACCCCGTTGTACGGGAGCTTGCTTTCGAGGGCGCGGACAATGCGCGCCCTCATCCTGGCCTTCTCGCAGCATTACGCGACGAACGTTTGCGCACGATAATCATCTGTCCGTCCAACCCCTTCATCAGCGTCGAGCCTATTCTGGCCGTGGCGGGGATGCGCCAAGCGCTTGCCGCCTCCGCGGCGCCTATCGTGGCGGTTTCCCCCATCATCAGCGGGCGCGCGATCAAGGGCCCGACAGCCAAAATGATGGGAGAGCTCGGAATGACGCCAAGCGCCGCCGCAGTGGCTGAGCGCTACGGCGATCTGCTCGATGGTTATGTGATGGACGTCGAAGACGCGGAGGAGGCGGCTCAAGTCGCGCCAAAGACGACGCTCGCCCCCACGCTCATGACGAATCTCGCGCAGCGCGAGAATCTGGCTCGTGTCGTCCTTGAAGCCGCGGACGCGCTGGCCTCTTCGAAGCGCGGGCGGGACCTCGTCGCATGACCGGCGTCTGGGCCGTCGTACCCGTCAAGGAACTGGCGGGCGCCAAGCAACGACTGTCGTCATGCCTAAACCCCGATGAACGTCGCGCGCTCGCAACGGTCATGCTTGAGGATGTGCTCGACGCCGTGAGCGCGGTCCGGGAGCTCGCCGGCATGGTTGTCGTCACGGTCGATCCGGTCGTGACATCGCTTGCCGGCCGCTACGGCGCGCGCGTCGTCACGGAAGCCGCGCAGGAAGGTCATACCGGCGCCGTCGCCGCCGCTCAGCGCCTGCTGACCCGCGAGGGCCAGGCGGGCATGATGACAATGCCTGGCGACATTCCGAGACTGTCCTCGGCCGAGATCGCCGCGACGCTCGCAGCGCACCGGGCCGCGCCTGCCTTCACCATCGTGCCGGCGCATGACGATCTCGGATCGAATACAATCATCTGCTCGCCGCCGGACGCTGTTCCGCTGCGTTTCGGCGAAGACAGCTTCTACCCGCATCTCGATGCGGCGCGAGGACGCGGGATCGAGCCGCTGGTCGTCCGCCAACCTGGGATAGGGATGGATATCGACAATCCCGTCGATCTCGTCGCCTTCCTGAAAATGTCGCCGCCTGTTCCCACCCGGACGTTCGCCTTCCTCAAACAATCGGGCGTCGCCGGTCGCCTTGGCGAATCGGGATGTTCGATAAGCGCTACTCCGCCGCGATGAGTTTGCGCGGCGGCGTCAGGACGACGGGAGCGAGGGCTGCGGCATTCAGGGACGTCGCCCGCCGCTCCGCCGGGACGGGGCCGTAGAGCGTGGTCCGCTGCTCCGGCGTGCGCCCCAGCGAACGGATAAGATCCTCCATGGCCTCGGGCGGAAATTCTTGCCCGTGCTCCGTGCCAGCCGCGCGAGAGATGCTCTCGTTCATCAAAGTCCCGCCGAGATCATTGGCGCCGGCCTTGAGGCAGGCCGCCGCGCCCTGAGGTCCCATCTTGACCCAGGACGTCTGGATGTTCGTGATGTGGGGGTGCAGCGCGAGCCGCGCCACCGCGTGCATCAGCACCGCTTCCCGGAAGGTCGGCCCGCGCCGAGCCGCGCCCTTGAGATACATCGGCGCTTCCATATGAACGAAGGGCAACGGCACGAATTCCGTGAAGCCGCCCGTCTCGATCTGCAAATCCCGCAAGGCCAGCAGATGCCGGGCCCAGGACAAAGAATGCTCGATATGGCCGTACATGATCGTGGACGTGGTGCGCAGGCCAAGGCCATGCGCGGTCCTCACGACATCGAGCCACTCCGCGGTGGTGACCTTGTCCGCGCAGATGACGGCGCGTACCTCGTCGTCCAAGATCTCGGCGGCCGTGCCCGGCAAGGTGCTTAAGCCCGCGGCCTTGAGCTCAGCCAGAAACGATCGAACGGGCATGCCAAGCGTCGCCGCGCCCTGCGTGACCTCCAATGGCGAGAAGGCGTGGATATGCATATCCGGGACCGCCGCCTTGATAGCGCGGCAAATGCCGAGATAGGTCTCACCGGTGTAGCTCGGGTGGATGCCGCCCTGAAGGCAGACCTCGGTTGCGCCTCGTTCCCACGCCTCGATCGCGCGGCGCACGATTTCGTCGAGGGCTAGGTCATAAGGCGCGCCACGCAGCGCCTCATGCGTCTTGCCCTTGGAGAAGGCGCAGAACTGGCAACGATAGGCGCAGATATTGGTGTAGTTGATGTTGCGGTTGACGACGTAACGGACAATGTCGCCGCTCGTTGCCTGGCGAAGCTCGTCGGCTGCGGCGACGACGCGTTGGCAGTCGGCGTCGCGCGCCGCGAACAGCTGCACGATCTCGGGCGCGTCGAGGCGGGCGCCGCCCTGAGCGCGTGCGATGATGCGCACGATCGCGGGATCGACCGAGCGCGCGTGGACGGGCGGCATCCGCGGAGTCGCTTTTGTGCCCGGCGCCCAATCGTCGCCACGCGCCAAGCCCTGGGCGTCGCTCAAACGGCGAACCTGCGTAGCGACCTCCGGCGCCGACCAACCCGCAAGGTCGCGCGCGTAGGAGGGATAGATGGGCAGCCGGTGCGCCAGGAGCTTGCCAGCGGCGGCCGTGCGCTCTGCAAGCTCCGCGATGGCCGGCCACGGCGCCTCCGGATTGACGTGATCCGGCGTGACGGGCGAGATCCCGCCCCAGTCATTGATCCCCGCCGCAATCAGCTGGGGGTAGACGCCCGGCGACAGGTTGGGGGGCGCCTGGATATTCATTGCGGGGCCGAGTATCAGCCGCGCCGCGGCGATGCTCCAAAGCAGATCGTCGAGATCGGGTTCCGCGGCCCCGGCGAGCTTCGTGGCCGCCTTCGCGCGGAAGTTCTGAACAATGACCTCTTGAACATGCCCGAAACCGCGATGCAAATCCCGGATGGCAAATAGCGCCTCGAGGCGTTCGGCCCGTGTCTCGCCGATCCCGATAAGAATGCCGGTCGTGAATGGCACGCGCAGCTCACCCGCCAGCCGCAGCGTCTCAAGACGCGCCTCGGGCTGCTTGTCTGGCGAACCATAGTGAACTCCGCCCGGTTCGCACAGCCGCGCGCTGAGGGATTCCAGCATAATGCCCTGGCTTGCCGACACTGTCCGCAGGCCGGCGATCTCGGACCGGCTCATGATTCCGGGATTGGCGTGCGGCAGCAGTCCGGTCTCGCGCAGCACCAGCGCGCACATCGCCTGAAGATAATCGATGGTGGTTTCGTATCCGAGTGCGTCGAGCGCTTCCCGGGCCGCACGGTAGCGGAGCTCCGGCTTATCGCCAAGCGTGAAAAGCGCCTCCGTGCAGCCTGCGGCCGCTCCGGCGCGAGCTACGGCGAGCACCTCATTCGGGGAAAGATAGGCACGCCGTCCGGCGCGTGGCCGCTCGGCGAAGGCGCAATAGTGGCAAACATCTCGGCAAAGATGGGTGAGCGGAATAAACACTTTGCGCGAATACGAGATAGAGCGGCCATGCCCCTCATCGCGCAAACTTCCCGCGGCAGCGATCAGGTCCGCAAGGGGGGCCTGTTCGAGCCAGATAGAAAGCGCATTATCGCTCGAATCGCCCATCGCAGTCACCTTTGAAGCTGAGCCGCATCACGCTGGAAGCGGACGGCGAATGATGTTGTATCTCTGCGGCAGATGCAATCCAGTGGGAAACAGGATGCTGGTTGGCTTTGACGGCGGGTTGCGGGGCGCTCGTTGGAACCGCGAGCGCTGACCACGGTGAAGTGATTCCGCGACGAGGCTTTGGCCCAGGTCTGATAGGTCCGGCGTCACCAGCGTTCATCCATGCCGCGTGTTCGAGCGGCGCAACCGGGGAGTTCGGGTATTGAGACAGCTAGGAAGACTCGGCGTTTGGTATCCCATCGACCGTTTGGACGGGGCCGGAATCAAAGGCTTGCTACGAAAGGTGGAAGAACTCGGCTACTCGACGTTTTGGTACCCGGAAGCGGTCGGATATGAATCCCTCTCCATCGCCAGCTTCATGCTGGCGAACACGACCCGGCTTACCATCGGCAGTTCCATCGCCAACATCTATGCCCGCGACCCTTTCACCGCCAGGCGCGGCCTGCTCACCTTGTCCGGCCTTTATGACGATCGCTTCATCCTCGGCCTCGGCGTCAGCCACGCGCCCATGGTCGAGCGGCGTGGTCACGTCTATGACAAGCCCGTGCCGGCGATGCGCCGCTACCTCGACGGCGTCTATGAAGATCCATCGAACGCAGCCGAATGGCCCCTGGCGATCGCGGCGCTCGGTCCGTTGATGCTGAAACTCGCCGCAGAGCGCACAGCGGGCGCGTTGCCCTATAACGTGACTCCCGAGCATACCCGTGCGGCGCGAGCCGCCCTGGGGCCCGACAAGCTGCTGGTGGCGGAGCAGAAGGTTTGCCTCGAGACGGACGCCGCCAAGGCGCGCAGCCTCGCCCGGCGAGAGCTGCATCGCTATATGACCATGACCAACTATCGCAACAACTGGCTGCGTCTGGGCTTCACGGAAGCCGACCTCGCCGCTGGCGGTTCGGACAGGTTCATCGATGCGATGGTGCTGTGGGGCGATCCGGAGACCATTACCCGCGGCCTGAGGGCGCATCTGGGAGCGGGCGCTACTCAAGTCTGCATTCAGCCGGTCCATGCGGAGGGAGACACGGAAGCGCGCGATCGAACCCTCACCGCGCTCGCAGATGTCTAAGCCGGGTTGGGCCAGCCGGTTGACTTCACGGGATGCCATCGCGCCTTGTGTCCAGACCCCGTCGAGCGCGTGGGCGATGTCGGCGATGATGTCGTTTGGGTCTTCGATGCCGATCGACACTCGGACGAAGGCGGGCGAGATGCCGGCGGCCGCCTGCTGTTCCGGATTAAGCTGGCCATGCGTCATCGAGCTTGGATGGATTGCAAGGCTGCGCGCGTCGCCGATGTTGGCTAGATGGTAGAAGAGCTTCAGACGGTCGATGAAACCGAGCGCAGCCTTTTCGCCGCCCTTCGGCTCGAAGCCGACGAGACCGCCATACCCAAACTTCAGATACTTGTCCGCGCGCTCCCGATCGAGGCCGGTCTGCAATCCGGGGTAGACGACCTTGGCGACCTTCGGATGTGCAGCCCGACCTTGGCGGCGTTGTCGAACTGGCGCCGGATACGCAGAGGAAGTGTCTCGAGCCCCTGCAGCAATTGAAAGGCATTCTGCGGCGAAAGGCTCGGGCCGAGGTCGTGTAGGAGCGCGGCGCGGGCGCGCAGCACGAAGGCGATCGGACCGAAGAGCTCGCTTCCCACTTGAGATCGTCCAGCAAGCGATTCTTGGCTTTGCTCCCGTTCACGCGGCGGCGGCAATCACTTGCTAGCCGCCCGCCGCAAACTAAGGGTGCTCAGGGCGGCAAGCAATTCATTGGGGCGTTCGGCCGGCAACAGATGTCCCGCCCCGGGAACAACGACGGCGCGCGCGCCGGCGATCGCCCGAGCCAAGGCCTCGCCCGCAACGCGCGGCGTCATGAGATCGCGCTCGCCAAGCACAAGCAGCGTCGGCGCGACGATCTTGGCGGCGGCGGCGAGGCCATCGCAATAAGCATTGCAGGCCGCGAGATCGACGCCGAGAACGCCGGGCGGCGCGCTCTTCAACAGCCGTTCCGCGCCGCCGAGCATCCATAGGCCCGGCGTCTCGCTACCGCCCAGCGTCGCCTCCGCGCCAAGCCCCCACAGGGAAACCATGGCGATGGCGGCCGGATCGTTGGCCGCTGCTGCCGCCAGGAGGGTTGGGTGCACCGGCATCGTCGCCGCCGCGCCGACCAGCCCCAGGCCCCCGACCTGTTGCGGGGCAAGGGACGCCGCCGCCAGCGCCACCAGCGAACCCATCGAGTGGCCGATCAGGAGCGTCTTCCCGCCGCCCAGGCGCTGGACGAGCGTGAGCGTCCACGCGGCTAATGCTTCGATCGAGGGCAGCGGCGGACCCTCCGATCCGCCGTGCCCCGGCAGGTCAACTGCAGCAACGCGATGCCCGTGGTGGGCGAACCAACGCGCCTGAAGCGCCCAGACGCTGTGATCCATGCCGGCGCCGTGGAGAAAGACTGCAAGCGGAGCCTCTGGCGCGTGGGCACGGCCGCCGGTTGCGACGAACACCCGCTGTCCGCCGAGATCAACCAGCATGACGCCTCTTTGAGACGGCCTGCGAGAGTTTGAGAGCCCGTTCGAGATCGGCCACAATGTCGGCTGCGTCCTCGATCCCGATCGACAAGCGGATCAGGTCTTCGCCGATGCCGGCCTCCGCCAGCGCCGCGGCGTCCAATTGTGCGTGGGTCGTGGAGGCTGGATGGATCACCAGCGTCTTGGCGTCGCCGACATTGGCGAGGTGGCTCGCCAATGTCAGGCTCTCGATAAACCGGGCCGCGGCGTCGCGCCCGCCGCGAATCCCGAATGTGACAATCGAGCCGGCCCCACGAGGCATGAGCCGTCTGGCGAGATCGGCGTCGGGATGGTCGGCGAGCGAGGGATGGCGCACCCACGCGACCGCCTCATTTGCGCGGAGCGCGGAGAGGACCGCCAGGGTATTGCCGACATGCCGGTCCATTCTGGGTCCGAGCGTTTCGACGCCCGTCAGAATGGTGGCGGCGCTCGACGCCGGCAGCGCCGGGCCAAAGTCGCGCAATCCCTCGACGCGGGCCCGCGTGATGAAGGCGGCGGGTCCATAATCGTCGGCGAAGTTGAGGCCATGGTAGCCATCGTAAGGCTCGATCAGGGTCTTGTGCCGCCCCGACCCGCGCCAATCGAAGCGCCCGGCGTCAATGAGGGCGCCGCCGAGGACCCGCCCGTGGCCGCCGATCCACTTCGTCAGCGAATGCATGACGATGTCCGCGCCGTAGTCGATCGGGCGGCAGAGGTAGGGGGTGGCGAACGTGTTGTCGATGAGCACAGGAACGCCGGCGGCATGGGCGACGCCGGCGATGGCCGCAATGTCGAGCACTTCGAGATTTGGGTTACCGATCGTCTCCGCCAGGACAAGCCGGGTCTCCAGCCGGATCGCAGCACCGAAGCCGGCGTGGTCCCTGGGCGCGACGAAGGTTGTGTGGATACCGAAGCGGGGCAGTGTTCGCGCGAGGAGGTTGATGGTTCCCCCATAGAGCGCGGAAGACGCGACGATATGATCGCCGGCGCTCGCCAGCGTAACGATGGCGAGATGCATCGCCGCCATGCCGCTAGCCGTCGCCACAGCGCCGACCCCGCCCTCAAGCGCGGCGAGCCGTTCTTCGAGGATTGCGACGGTTGGATTCGAGATGCGGCTGTAGATGTGGCCGGGGCGCTCAAGATTGAACAGCGCTGCCGCATGTTCTGTGTCGCGATAGACGTAGGACGTCGTCTCGTAGATCGGGACGGCGCGGGCGCCGTTGTTTGGATCAGGCCGCTGCCCAGCATGGAGGGCGAGCGTGTCAAAAGCTGGGGGCCTCGGAGTTGCCATATCAATGACTCCGCTCAGGCGCATGCGCCAGCGCGCGGCGGCACGGCGGGCGCTGGCGAGCGAGGTTCGGCGCGGCGACCAATAACGACGGCGGGATGATCCAGGCCATCGACCCGCTCGATCATCGGGCGGGGCTCGATAGTCAATTGGGATCCGCGCGCGCTGCAGCTTCGCTGTCAGACGGGAGAACATCGACGCCCTTGACGCTCAGCATGCGATCGCCCTTGCAAGTCGTTTATCGGATGAATAGTCCAATGCGCGCACTGACGCCAGGGCGGCCGCCCGGAGAGGTCGAAGTCGCTCGAGCCCAAATTGATCGCATGACGCGAGAGTCGGCCCGGACCCTCGAGCCGATCGCCAATGGCGTCGGGGCGCAACGCCGTCACGGGGCCTAGCGACGCTCTGTGCTTGAAAGAGAGGAGCGGCGATCGACGTACGGCCTCTCAGTGCTTATGGCGCTCGCTTTCGAAACTTCAGCACGAAGTTGTCGGCCCCCCCGACAGCCGCATATTTGGCTTTGTCCTGCTCGCCCAGCGCGTACGTTGGCGGCAGGGTCCAAACGCCTTTCGGCCAGTTTCAGATGGGGCTTGCGTTTCAGTATGATATAAGACCGAATGCTGTGACTGAAAATCGCACTGTCGGTAGTTCGATTCCACCTCTGGGCGCCATTTCATCATCCAAGAATGTCGTGAGAAGTCAATCGAGCCATTGATTTTCGATGGCTCGATGATTTTTCTGTCCAACGCGGTCCGAGTGGCCGGTAGACATCCTGCGAAATTGTTGGCCTTCTTGTTGGCCTCAAGGCCGACGCGTGCTCCCGAGCCCAACACATGGCCCGTGAAGGATGTGGGCTCACACCAACGCGGCGCCCGTGCCTCTTAGGCGAGACGCCCATGCCCCTGTTCTGCCTGCCGGACGATGAGGACTGCGCCGACCGCCCTCAATTGCCGATTGGAAGCGACTGGCCGATACTGAGGGGGGGTGACAATTTGTCTTCCCGCCGTCAGTCCGAGGTTTGATCCGATGACAGCGAAAATCAGGCGATTGCTCGTAGCCAATCGGAGCGAAATTGCGATACGCGTTTTCCGTGCGGCGTCCGAACTGGGCATTCGGACGATCGCGATATACGCGGAGGAGGACAAGCTCTCCCTACACCGTTTCAAGGCTGACGAGGCCTATCAGGTCGGGCGCGGCGCGGGTGAGCTAAAACTCGGGCCTCTTGAGGCTTATCTTTCGATCGCCGAGGTCATGCGCGTCGCGGCGGCGGCGAAGGCAGACGCGATCCATCCAGGATATGGCTTCTTGTCGGAGAGCCCGGAATTCGCTGAGGCGTGCGCGGCGAATGGCATCGTCTTCATCGGCCCGAGTCCGCAAACGATGCGCACCCTCGGCAACAAGGTCGCCGCCCGCAATCTCGCAATATCGGTAGGCGTGCCGGTAATGCCGGCTACAGATCCGCTTCCCGATGACGACGAGGAGATCCAGCGGCTCGCCGCGAAGGTCGGCTATCCCGTCATGCTGAAGGCGTCTTGGGGCGGCGGCGGGCGCGGGATGCGTCCTATCGAGCGCGAAGGCGCGCTCCTCGATGCGGTTCGTTCCGCAAAGCGTGAGGCGATGTCGGCCTTCGGCAAGGACGAGGTCTACCTGGAGAAGCTGGTGCGTCGCGCGCGGCACATCGAAGTGCAACTTCTCGGTGACACGCACGGTGCGCGCATGCATCTGTTCGAGCGCGACTGCACGATCCAGCGCAGGAATCAGAAAGTGATCGAGCGCGCGCCGGCGGCCTTTCTCGCTTCGGAAACGCGCGCGGCGATGTGCGATGCGGCGCTGAAGATCGGCGACGCCACCAACTATGTCGGCGCCGGCACCGTCGAGTTCCTAATGGATTCGGATACTGGCGCGTTCTACTTCATCGAAGTGAATCCACGCGTTCAGGTCGAACACACCGTAACGGAACAGGTGACCGGGCTCGACATCGTCAAGGCGCAGATCAAGATCCTCGAGGGCGGCCGCCTCGGCAATATCGCGGAGACCGGCATCCCGCCGCAAGCCGAGGTGCGTCTCAACGGGCACGCGCTACAGTGCCGCATCACCACCGAAAATCCCGAAAACAACTTCATTCCCGATTATGGGCGGATCACCGCCTATCGCGGCGCGTTCGGGTTCGGCATCCGCGTCGACGGCGGCACGGCTTATTCCGGCGCCGTCGTGACGCGCTATTATGATCCGCTGTTGGAGAAGGTTACCGCGTGGGCGCCGTCCGCGAAGGAGGTCATCGCGCGGATGGATCGCGCTCTGCGCGAGTATCGCATTCGCGGCGTCACGACAAACCTCGCCTTCCTCGAGGCAGTGCTGAATCATCCGAAATTCCTCGACGACAGCTACACGACGCGATTCATCGATGAGACTCCAGAGCTTTTCGCCGTCCGAAAACGCAAGGATAGGGCGACGAAGCTGCTTACCTACATCGCCGATGTCTCGGTCAACGGCCATCCGGAAACCCGGGGCCGAGCGCGGCCGCCGAGCGACGCTCACCGGCCGGAGGCGCCGCGCTTTGATCGGTCGGCCGCGGAGGGAACGCGTCAGATCCTCGATCGGCTCGGCCCGAAGGGGTTCGCCGATTGGATGAAAGTGCAATCCCGGGTCCTCGTCACCGACACGACTATGCGCGACGCTCACCAGTCTCTGCTCGCTACGAGGATGCGAACCTTCGACATCGCGCGCGCGGCTTCTGCCTATGCGACGGGATTGCCAGAACTCTTCTCGCTGGAATGCTGGGGCGGGGCGACTTTCGACGTCGCCATGCGCTTCCTGAACGAGGATCCCTGGGAGCGCCTCGCGCTTATTCGCGAAAAGGCGCCTAACATACTGACGCAGATGTTGCTGCGTGGAGCGAACGGGGTTGGCTATGCCAACTATCCCGACAATGTCGTTCGCTTCTTCGTTGGGCGCGCGGCGCGTGGCGGCATGGATTTGTTCCGCATCTTCGATTGTTTGAACTGGATCGACAACATGCGCGTCGCCATCGACGCGGTGGTGGAGGAGGGAAAACTCGCCGAGGGAGCGATCTGCTACACCGGCGATATTCTCGACCCTGCGCGCGCGAAGTATTCGCTCCGATACTATGTCGACCTCGCCAAGGAGCTGGAGCGCTCCGGCTGCCATATCCTCGGCGTTAAGGACATGGCGGGGTTATTGAAGCCAGCCGCCGCGCGCGTGCTTGTCAAGGCCCTGAAGGAAGAGGTCGGCTTGCCCATCCACTTGCATACGCACGACACCTCGGGCATTTCAGCCGCAACGGTCTTCGCCGCGGTGGAAGCAGGCGTCGACGCCGTTGACGCCGCGATGGACGCAATGTCCGGCGCTACCTCGCAGCCCTGCCTCGGTTCAATCGTGGAGGCGCTGCGGCATGGCGAGCGGGACACGGGGCTCGATCCCGACGCGATACGCGCGATCAGTCTCTACTGGGAGGCTGTGCGACGGCAGTACGCAGCATTCGAAAACGACCTCAAGGCGGGAGCGTCCGAAGTCTACCTCCATGAGATGCCGGGCGGTCAGTTCACCAATCTCAAGGAGCAGGCGCGCTCGCTCGGGCTGGGCAATCGCTGGAATGAAATCGCGACGACCTATCGCCGGGTCAACGACATGCTGGGCGACATCGTGAAGGTGACGCCGTCCTCGAAGGTCGTGGGAGACATGGCGCTGATGATGGTGTCACAGGGCATTACGCGCGAGGACGTGCTTGATCCCGACAAAGACATCGCGTTTCCGGCGTCGATGGTGGAAATGTTGCGCGGCGAACTAGGGCAGCCTGCCGGCGGATGGCCCGTCGATCTCCAAATGAAGGTTCTGAATGGGGAGGCGCCGATCACCGGCCGCCCGGGCGCGCTGTTGCCCGCCGCAGATTTCGCTACGGAGCTGGCGAAGGCCGAGAAGGCGTGCGGGCACAAACTCGACGACGACGAATTCGCCTCCTACTTAATGTATCCGAAGGTCTTTACCGAGCATTGCGCCTCCGACCGCAAATATGGCCCCGTCTCGGTGCTGCCGACACCGGTGTTCTTCTACGGCATGGCGCCGGAGGAGGAGCGCACCATTGAAATCGAGTCGGGCAAGGCTCTCGTGGTGCGGCTAACGACGCTCGGGGACACCGACGAAGAAGGGCAGGTCCGCGTCTTCTTCGAACTGAACGGCCAGCCCCGCGTCATTAAGGTGCCGAACCGGTCGGCCGTGGCCACCCGCCCGGCGAGGCGGAAAGCCGAGGAGGGAAATGCGAACCACGTTGCGGCTCCGATGCCAGGTTCGATCTCTTCCATCGCGGTCAAGCCCGGCCAAGACGTGAAGATTGGCGATATCTTGCTATCGATCGAGGCCATGAAAATGGAGACCACGATCTCCGCACCGCGAGATGGAACCGTGCGCGAGTTGCTTATCGGGCCGGGGCAGCCGGTCGACGCAAAGGATTTGCTGGCCGTAATCGGCTAGTTGTTTCGCGTCAAAGGGCTTTCTCGGGGAAGAAGTGGCGAAGCCGAGCCCGACCGCGGCGAAGATGGCGTTACCGATCGCCGGGCCGATGACGGTCGCCGCCGGCTCGGGGACCAATATCGCCTCGCCGAGGCCAACAGATTTCATTTCCTTCCTCATTTTGCTTCCTCATCAACGAGGACGGGATTGCCTTCGCGCACCCGCTCATCAACCGCGCCGCGCGCGGCCCCAATTGGGTCGCCAGAACCCGATTTTCCGGTACATCAAGAGCTCCTCCCTACGCAGACACTGGGCAATCGATTTCCGCGATCGAGTGACGCTCCCTGACTGCGCCACGGCGACGCACGGCCGCTCCATCGTCGCTTCGGCGCAGCAGCGTGTTCGCGTTCGACCTCGCCCGCGCGGCCGGGTATGAAATTGCGCGCCGGTCTCCAGATTCAACATCGGAAGGATCCGTCATGAAACTCGCTGACGTCCGCAAGAACCCCTTTGCAATGCCGCTCAACAACCCCGCGTACCCGCCTGGTCCGTATAAGTTCCACAACCGCGAATTCATCATCGTCACCTACCGGACCGATCCAGACATTGTTCGGTCCCTGGTTCCGGAGCCGCTCGAACCGATCGGCGACACGGTGAATTATGAATTCATCCGCATGCCCGACTCGAACGGTTTCGGCGACTACACCGAAACTGGGCAGGTCATCCCGGTGCGCTTCAGGGGCGCCGACGGCGCGGTCCAGGAGGGCGGTTACGTCCACGCGATGTTCCTGGACGACAACGCGCCAATCGCCGGGGGCCGGGAAATCTGGGGCTTCCCGAAGAAGCTCGCCAAACCCAAGATATCGCATCAGTCCGAGACCATCGTCTGCACCCTGCATTTCGGAACGGTGCTGTGCGTATCGGCGACGATGGGTTACAAGCACCGCGAGATTGATCCGGCGCCCATTCTCGCGGGCCTCGCCAAGCCGAGTTTTATGATCAAGATCATCCCGCACGTCGATTGCACGCCGCGCATCTGCGAGCTGGTGCGCTACTACTGCAAAGACGTCACGCTGAAGGGCGCGTGGACTGGGCCTGCTGCGATAGAGCTCTTCGAACACGCGCTGTGCGACGTGGCGCGGTTGCCCTCGCGCGGGGTTGTCTCGGCCACCCACTATCTGACCGACCTCACGCTCGGCCTGGGCGAAGTCGTGTACGACTACCTCAAGGACGCCTGAGACGCTTGCCTGTTACCGAGCGCCGAGGCGAGGGTCGACTTAAGGCGTTGTCGTCGCCGCCTGGTCGGGCAGGACCAAATTGACGAGCTCGGCCCAGCGCCGATCCCACGTGTTGGATTCGCGCGGCCAACTCTCCCGAGAGCTGGTCGTCGTCAATTCGCTCAAGACGGTTACCCAGTCCCCGCGTGTCGTCATGAGATGGAGGTAGCGCTCAAGTCGACGCGCCGCCGGGATCGGGCACGCGACGACCTCAAGGCCGGCGTTCAAGTAATGGCGCAGTTTGTCCGGATTCACATGGTCGGTCATCGGGTGGCCGACGCGGTAGGGCAGAAGTCCGACCCGAAATTGGCCCAGGATGGCTGGCAGATCGTCGCTCTCATACGGGCCGTGAAACGAAACATTGTGGCGCCGCTCGATCAACACTTCGAGTTGTCGCTGCGTCTCGGCGGCGCCGACGGTGTGGATCGATCCGAAGATGTCAATGGTCACATCGTTCGCCGCGAGCGCGTCCAGCCATTCGAAATCGACCCGGCTATCGATCGATCCGATATAAACCATTTTCCTGGCGTCGATCGTGGTCACTGACGGAAGAGGTTCGACATGCGAGGCGTTGTCGAGGTGGTAGGCAGTTGGGTAGCGGCTTCGCAGGTCCGGGTCCAAAATGATCGTACGCTCGCACCGACAACGCCATACCGCGTCCGCCATAAGGCGGCGAACGCGGTCAGAGCCATCCGCGTTGTAAAGGAAATCGTCGTAGACATCATACACCCAATGAACATCGCATAGATCTTTTTGCAAATTCGTCGCGAACATGACTGCGCGCTCGTCCAATCTCGTGGCTCCCAACCCAGTGAGTGCCAAGATCGGGCCAGGCTGCAGGTGGTCGCTAATTATCTGCTGCAATCCAAAAGAATTGCGGCTTGTCGAATATTCGACACGTTCGGCGCCTGCCCAAGAAAGAATGAGCTTGTCCTCACATAATATGTGCAACGCTTTGCCGCCGGACCGCTCCGCAGCGCCCATCAG
>PLUH01000352.1:12638-30053 GCA_003164825.1 Hyphomicrobiales bacterium | reverse complement strand
GGGGATGCCGTTCTTGCGCAGGAGCGCCGCAAGCAGAATCTGTCCCGTCGCCTGAACGCCGATCTTGCGCCCGATCATGTCCTTCGGCGTGCGGATCGGCGCGCGCGGCAGCGAGAAGAACGCGTAAGGGTGCTGTTGCGCCCCGACCGCGAAGCAGGTCACCGGAATGCCCTGCGACGCGGCGAGCATCAGCGACGGGCTCGACGACACCTGGCCGACCTCGTAGCGGCCGGAGGCGACGATCGCGACGCCATCGATGTTCGGCCCTCCGGCCTGGATGGCGAAATCGATTTTCTCCTGCTCGAAATAGCCGAGGCGCTTGGCGACCACTTCGCCGATCTGGTTGCCGCCGGTGATCCAGCCGAGCTGCATGTTGACGGGCTGCAGGCCGGCTTGGGCGAGGCCACGCGAGCCGATCGTGAAAGGCGCGGCGGCGGCGGCGATCGTTGCGGCGGCGCCCTTGAGCAGCTTTCGCCGTGTCGAAAGAAACCTCTTCGCCATCGAACGCACTCCATCGCCGCCGCCGCGGCCGGCAGCGCAATTGAACCCTAGTGGAGGCCGGGCGCTGTTGGGAAGCGCAAAGATTCGTGATAGGCGCTGCCTTTTCGGCATCACCCGGAATGGGGTCGCGGTCGCCATGCACGCGGTCATTTTGCGCTACCTCGATCAGGTCGCCCGTGTCGGATCGATCCGCCGTGCGGCCGAAAAGCTCAACGTCGCCTCCTCCGCGGTCAATCGCCAGATCCTGAAGCTCGAGGCGGAAATCGGGGTGCCGATCTTCGAGCGGCGCGGCAATGGGGTGCGGCTGACGCCGGCCGGGGAGCAGTTGATGCGCCACACCCGCAACACGCTCGCCGAGTGGCGCCGCACGCGGCTGGAGATCGCAGCCATTTCCGGCGACATCCAGGGGGAGGTGCGGATAACGGCGATCCCCTCGTTGCTCGTCCGGGTCGTTCCGCGAGCGATCAAGGCCATCGCCGCCCGTCATCCCAACATCTCCTTTCGCGTCATCGACGCCGATCCAGCCGAGCACGTCGAGGAAATGCGCGCCGCCCGGCCGGACATCGCCCTCATCTTCATCGACAAGCGGCACCGGCAATATGAAATCGCTGCGCGGCTGCGCACCGCGCTTGGGGCGATCATGCGCGTCGATCATCCGCTCGCCACCGCCAGGCAGGTCACGTTGTCGGAATGCGCCGCCTATCCGGTCGTCATGCTCGCCGACGCATGGCTGCTCGACGCGGCTTCGGAGAATGAATTCGTCCGCAGCGGCGCCCAATTCAAAGCGCGCATAACTTCAAATTCCCTTGGGGTGATGAAGGAGACGATGAAGGCCGGGCTCGGGCTCGGGTTCTTCACGCCAACCGGCTTCGTCGACGAGATCATGAGCGGCGAGCTCGTGCATGTTCCGCTGGCCGAGCCCGGCCTTGCCGCCAGCGAGATCGGCCTTTTCGTCCACCGCACCCGCTCTTCGGCGCATCACATCAGCATCGTCGCTGACGAATTGAAGCGCGAATTCAAGGCAGTGGAAGAGGAGATCACGGCAATGCCGCGCCGTCCGGCGTGATCGTCGCCAGTTCGACTCTCAATCGCGCCTCGGCCACCGGCGCAGCTATGGCGTCAATTCTATGACCTCGGTCAGAAGACCGGCCGGATCGGCGCTTTGGCCGACATGGATCTCAAACCGACCCGACTCAAGGACGGGATTGAGATTCGGGCCAAGGAATGACAGGTCGCCGGTCGACAGCCGCCACGTTGCACGACCGCGCTCTCGACCCTTGAGGACAATCTTGCGCACGCCCTTCAGCTCCAGGACCGGGCGCGCGACGCTCGCGACCAGGTCGTGAACGAACAGGAAAAGCGTCGCTTCGCCGTCAACCTCGCTGTCATTGGCGACCGTTACCGAGACTTCGACGAATTCGCCGGTTTTGGCCGAGCTCGGATCGCATTTGAAATCGAGGAGCGCAAAGCGGCTGTAGGAGAGGCCGTGGCCAAACGGAAATTGCGGCGTCGCCGGCACGTCGAGATATGAGCTCGAGTAGTGCTCTCCAGCCTTGGTTGGGCGGCCAGTCGGGCGCTGGCGGTAGAAAATCGGAACCTGGCCGACCAGGCGCGGCCAGCTCACCGGCAATCTTCCGGTCGGATTGAAACGCCCGGTCAACACGTCGGCGACCGCATGCCCGGCCTCGGCGCCGAGAAACCAGGTCGCAAGAACGGCGTCGGCGCGTTCGAACAGCCAGGGCAGCGTCAGTGGGCGGCCTGACGAGAGCAAGACGACGACGGGCTTGCCGAGGTCGAAGATCGCATCGGCGAGCTCGCGCTGGCGTCCCGGGAGGCCGAGATCGGCTCGACTCGCCGCTTCCCCGCTCATCGCGGCGGCTTCGCTAAGGCACAGCACGACCACTTCGGCCCCCGCGCACAGATCGACCGCGGCCGAAATCCCCTCCGTGTCTTGTCCTGCTATGTCGACGCCGGGCGTGTGATCGATCCGGCAACGCGGCAGAGCGGCTTTGAGCCCCTCCAGAATGGACGCGGCGTCCTGAGCGCGGCCCGCGGACGCCCACGGTCCCAGCATCTCGCGCGACGCCGCGGCCAGGGGCCCAATCAAGGCGATGCGCCGAATTTCTGGCGGGAGTGGCAGGATTCCGGCGCGATGGGTCAAGAGGACGATCGCCCGTCGTCCGACCTCGCGCGCCAGTTCGCGACGCTCTGCGTCCCGGGCGCCATGCGGCCACGCCGAGCCACGCCGATAGGGGTCGTCGAAAAGGCCGAGACGCTGCTTCAGATCGAGCACGCGCCTTACGCTGACATCGATCTCGGCCATGGTCACGAGACCGCGCTTGAGCGCCTCAGGCAGACCCCGAACGTAACAGTCGCTCGTCATATCGATATCGACCCCGGCTTTGAGGGCCAAAGCGGCGGCCTCGACGGCATCCGCCGCCACGCCATGGTTCATGAGTTCCGCGACTGCGTTGTAGTCGCTGATCAACACGCCCTCGAAGCCAAGTTCCCTCCGCAGCCAACCTTGCAGCAGCGGAACGTTGGCGGTCATCGGCACGCCTGCAAGATCGATGAAGGCCGGCATGACCGCCGCCGTCCCCGCGGCGACGGCGGCGGAAAACGGCGGGAGGTAGATCTCGCGCAGCGTTCTTTCGGACACGTCGACCGAGGCGTATTCGCGCCCGGCGGTGACAGCGCCATAGGCGCAAAAATGCTTGGCCGTGGCGGCGAGGCTGTCGGCGGCGGCCAGGTCTTGGCCCTGAAAGCCAAGCGTCTTGGCGGCGGCGATTTGCGACGCCACCCAGGAATCCTCGCCGGGGCCTTCGACAATGCGTCCCCAGCGCGGATCGCGCGCCACATCGAGCATCGGCGCAAAGGTCAAGGCGACGCCATCCTGGGTCGCTTCCTCGGCCGCCGCACGCGCAGTCTTCTCCCATAGGTCGGGGGCGAACAGGCAGGCTTCAGCCAGCGGAACGGGAAAAATCGTACGATGGCCGTGGATGACGTCGAGGCCCAGCAGCAGGGGGACGCCGAGGCGCGATTCTTCAACCGCGAGGCGCTGGACGGCATGGACCTCATCCGCGCCCCAGTGATTGAGCAGGCTTCCGATCCGCCCTGTCCGAATCCCTTCATGGATGTCGCCGAGCTGGCCCGGACCGGTGACCGCCAGAGTGGAGGCGACCATGTTCAATTGCCCGATCTTTTCCTCGATCGTCATCGCTGCGAGCAGCGTATCGATGCGTCCCATGCCCTTGCCTTGCCGTGAGCCGCGAGCGGATGGTCTCGACCGGCCATCCTTCTTAGACCAAAATGAGGCTTGGGATGGAGCGCCACTGACAACGGCCAGCCAAGACGACTTGGCCCGATCATGCGAGAATGGACGCGGGGAGACGGATCGAATTCGATGGCGGAACAGTCCAACAAACCACCAAGCGGGGCTGAAGGAGCGGAGACTGCGACGCTGCGCAGTCTGTTCTCCGATTTCATTTGGATGGCTTCGGGCTTCTGGCTTTCGCCCCAGCGCAACAAACTCCTGATGCTGGCCGGCGCGCTGATCGGGGTCGTCGGGGCCACGGCCTACATGCAGATCAGGCTCAATTCCTGGAACCGTCCATTCTACAATGCGCTGACCAACAAGGATATGCCGGCCTTCCTCTCACAGCTCGTCGTCTTCGGCGAGCTGGCGGGGATATTGCTCGTCCTCAACGTCGCGCAGATGTGGCTCAATCAGAGCTCCAAAGTCGTCATGCGCCAGGGCCTGGTCGACGATCTCCTGAACGAATGGCTCAAGCCGAAGCGCGCCTTTCGCCTGTCGAATTCAGGCGTCATCGGCGCAAACCCGGACCAGCGCCTGCAGGCTGACGCCCAGCACTTGACCGATCTTTCAACGGAACTAGGCATTGGCCTGCTGCAATCGACCCTTCTTCTGTTGTTGTTCGTCGGCGTCCTTTGGGGGCTCTCGCGGGGCGAGTTTCTGCCGCTCGGGAGCCGCGACTTCTCCCCGCCCGGCTATCTTGTTTGGTGCGCGCTTCTCTACGCCGGCGCCGCGTCCTATCTGAGCTGGAGGGTCGGCCGTCCGCTGATCAATCTCAATGCCGAGCACTATGCGCGAGAGGCTGAATTTCGTTTCGCGCTGGTGCGGATAAACGAGCACATCGACGGCATCACCCTCTACGGCGGCGAAGCCGATGAGAGGCAGAGCCTCAACGGCGTGTTCGGCAGCGTGCTCGACATTTCACGCCAGATTGTCAACGCGGTTACGCGGCTGACGTGGATTACCGCCGGCTATGGCTGGTTTACGATCATCGCCCCGATCCTGGTCGCGGCCCCGGCCTATTTCCGCGGCACGATGAGCTTCGGCGAGCTCATGGTGATTGTCGGCGCTTTCAACCAAGTGCAAACGGCGCTTCGATGGTTCGTCGACAATTTCTCGAACCTCGCCGACTGGCGCGCGACGCTCTTGCGCGTCGCGAGGTTCCGCAAGGCGATCCTGGGGATGGACGACCTCGGCCAGGCGAAGAGCCGCATCCAGTTTGCTGAGGAAGCGGACCCGTCGATCAAGATTGACGACCTTCGCGTCGCCTCGCCCGTGGGCTGCGTCATGCTGAGCGAGCCGCACGCTAACATGAACGCCAAAGAGCGGGTGTTAATCACCAGTGAGAACGGCGAGCACAAGGCCGTGCTGTTTCGCGCCGTCGGCGGGCTTTGGCCGTGGGGGAGCGGCCGGATCACCGCCCCGGCGCGGAACCGCATCATGTTCATGCCGGTCCGCGCCTATATCCCGCCCGGCACCCTCCGCGCGGCCGTCGCCTATCCGCACGCGAGCAAGGACTATGAGGCTCCCGCCATCGTCAAGGCGCTTGCCGCCGTCGGACTCGGGCACCTCGAGCCCCACCTCGACAAGGAGAACCGATGGGACCGGGAGCTGACCGATAACGAGAAACAATGCGTGGCTTTTGCCCGGGTCATTCTGCAAAGACCGGGCTGGATTGTCGTGAATGACGCGCTCGATGTCCTCGATCCAGAATCACGAATGCTCATAAGGTCGCTCTTCCAGGGTGAATTTGCCGATCTGGGCATCATCAATATTGGCCATGACCTGCCTGATCGCTCTACTTTCTACGGCCGCAAGTTGCATATCGTCCTGGACCCTCTCGGAGTGACCTTCACGCCCGAAAGCGAGCAAGGAATCCCTGAACCGACTAATTCCGCCTCCGAATCTGTTTCGGCGAGATAGGGACGGGTGGCGGACGTCGCAATCTACGTTGGCTGCCAATATGCCGCGGTTCCGGGTCGCGCATTTCGGGGGCGTTCCGGCGCGCGGCCGCGAAGTCAATCAGAAGTCGATTTCCAGCCGGCTCCAGACCTTTGTCGTGATGACGTCTGCGTGGATGTCGCACGGACTGCCGTCCGCCCGGGCGTGCTTCGCCCCCGGATAGCGGACGAGGATTCGCTCGGGCGCCGGACCGGTAAGGGAAAGGTCGACCGTCGTGCGCCGCCGCACCCGCTTCGCCCTCAGATTGGCGACGCCGAAGGCGGTCGGCAGGTCGTTGAGGGTTATGCCCTCGCCAGCCCACCAGCCGTCGGGCACGGCGCGGAAGAGTTCGAGCGTAGGGCCGTTTTCCCTCAGCAACATGCGCCGGACAGCGCAAGAGAACTCGGCGCCGATCCAGGTGTGGGGCATGTCGCCGATATATTCCGGCGCCCGCATATCGGCCCACACGACCTCAGCCCAGCCGCGCCAACCGCGCGGCCTTCGACATGCAAGCATGACCGAGAGCAGGCGGAAGGCGTCGCCGTACCGGCCCAGGGACACGAAAGCGTCGATGTTGCGCAAGTCATAGGGCGAGTAGTTGGCTTTGAAACCAGGCGCAGAAATCTCCTTCACGCGGGCGGCGGCGCGATCGTAGGTGGCCGCGACCAACTCGGGCGGAAGCGCGTCCTCGACTCGGCAGGGCTCGAAGGCGACCGAGGTCGCGGTCGGATCGATGTCGTCACGGTCGGCGGAGCCAGGGATGAGGCCGGTCTTCATCTTCTTGGCGGTCATGCGGATCGAGCGCGTCAGGTTCGCGGCGAACTCGCGGCCCTTCGCCTTGGCGTGAGCCACGACCGTCTTATCGCCTATTTCATGCGCCAGAAATTCGCAGTTGCGCCATCCGCTCAGAGCAAAATAGTCGTCCCAATAGCTGTACGACGGCTTGCTGTAGCCCTCGTGGCTGATGGACGGCGCGAGGAGGCCGTGGAAGCGCGTCTCGGGCCCGCGCTGGGCGTCCGTTCGCGCGCAAAGCTCCTCGATGAACCGCGTCGCGCGGACAACGGGCTCAAAAATCGCGCTGAGGAAGGCGCGGTCGCGGCTGATGCGATAGACGTCCGCGGCGATGCCCACGAACTCGCCTTGCGCGTCGAACTCGATGTCGCTGCCGTAGCCCCGGTTTACCGTGCCGTCCACGTTGAGGATCGGCGGAACCATGCCGTTCTTGTAGATGCGCTTCGCGTACCACAGGACATAGGCCTTGGCCTCTTCGACGAGGCCGGCCCACGTGAGAGCGAGGGCCTGGGCTGAGCCGTCGCGAATCCAGGTGCGGTCGTAATTGCGGGGACCGGGCTTGAAGGCGAATTCAGTGGAATTGACGAGGATGAACGCCGTCTGCGCCTCGACCGTGTCGCTCACCTCCCGGTCGCCGACCGTGATCTTGCGCGGGCCGATCCTCGCCCGCCAATCCTGCGCGACGGTCTCGCGCAAGGCGTCGAACGGCGCCTCCGCCCGCGGCTCAACGCCGTCGCGCATCGGCGACGAGACGACGACGGCGAGGCTCGCGCCCGGCGCGAGGGAGAAGGCGAATTCGCACGCGGCGCTGAGGAGGCCTGAATCGGAGCGAAGGCGCCGCGCGGTCTTTCTCGGTCCCTTCTCGATGAGCCTGACGACATCGCCATTCTTGAACTCGGCGACCGCGAACGAGTCTGGCTCGCGCGAAAATGTGGCGTAGGGCCGCTCGTTGACGCTGACTTTCCTGCCGTCGACGGCGACGGAATTGATGGCGGCGTGGCCGCCGTGCTGCCAGTAAGGATCGATCTGGACGGGGCGCACCGCGAGCACCAGCATACCCNNGCAAGGGCCGTGATCCGGATCTCTACTTTGCCGGCCTCCCACTCGACGGTCGGAATGGGCAGCGAGCCGCCGGCGAGGGATTGGCTGATCGTGGCGCTCGCCGGCGCGCCGTGGAGCGCGTGGCCGAGGCGGATGAGCGGGGTTATCTGGGGGGAGCCACGCTGCGGCTCGAGATTGCCGTATTCGTCGAAAAGCGCCTCGCCGGCGTGATCATATTCACCAAGCGCGGTCCAGTAGACTTGGCGGCCGAGCAGCGATTGCGGATAAAGGTCGCCACGCCCGGCCGCTGCCGCGCGTTCGAGCTGACCGATCGGCATGCGGTCCTTGTTCAGGATGCGCAGCTTGAGCTCGTTGACAGTCGCGCCCTCCGGCGCGCTCGTTTCGTGGACGGTCAAGCGAAAATAGCGGCTCGTGGTCGAGCGCCACCAGAAGCTGTCGCTGCCGCCATTGCCGGTCAGGATGCGGCCAACTTCGCGAAAGCTCTGGCCGTCATCGGAGAGGTAAACCGAGAAGTCGGTTCCGTAAGCGGCGCCCCATTCGATGAACGCCCCGAGCGGAGAGCGCACATAACCGAAGTCGACCGTGATGCTCTCGCCTTTGGGAAGCTTCACCGGGGCATAGCCGAGCGCCGCAACCCGCCCCTCTTCCATCACCGATGCCGCGTCGCCGGGACCGTAAAGGTTGACCTCGACGATCTCCTTTCCTCGCTCGGCCTGCGGGTCGTCGCAGGTCCAGCGCACGAATCGCGCCTTGACCGGAGGGAAAGCGAAGACGTCCTGTCCGCCCTCGCCGTGACTCGTCCGACAAAGATGGCTCCATCGCTTGCCGTCGAGCGAAGACTTGAACCCGTAGATGACCGGCGCATCGGGGCCCCAGTAGACCTCGAGTCCGGCGAGAGTCGCGGCCTTGCCAAGGTCGATTTTGAGCCACGGCTTTTTTGCCGGCTTCGACTTCCAAGTCGTGGCGTAGCGATCGTCGATGGCGAGACGCGGATCGCCGCTGCTGGCGGTCGCCTTCCATCGGTCCTTGCTTGGCGCCGTCATGGAGCGCTCCGTTCGATCGCGCCGCGAGCGCCGTGTCGCCTTCATCATCGCCGCCGCGAGCCGCCGCCGGGCCTGCCGGGCCATGCGAGGGTGAGGTCTCTGCGCGACTTTCTGAGACCTGGCGTCACGATTCGCTTGCCGAATTGGCGTCGCAGCCCGAAGGCGTGGCGAATGAGCATGTTGGCGTAAAGGCCCGGGCCGCTCGAATAAATCCGCCATCCGCCGTCGACGGCGATACTATCAGCACTGACTCGCGCCCATTCGGCGCTCGCCTGATAGCGGTCCAGGAACGCCGCGTCGCTGCTGCTGAAATAAGCGTTGCGCTGCCTCAGGGAGGCGTGGGCGAGCTGATCGGTCACGGCGATCGGGTTGGCGACCAACAGCGCTTCCCACAGCGCGGCGAATTCGCCGATGTCGCTCATCGCCTCGCCGTAGCGCAGATGCGAATGCGTGTACATGAGTCCGATTTCGCGGCCAAAGAATGCAGCCGATTCCGCCCGCCGGAAGAACGTCTCGGGCCCGCCGTGGTAGGCGATCGGCCTGTCCATGAGGCGCGCGCCGTCGGAAAAAAGGAGGTGCTTGCGGATGAGACTCAGGTGCCGGCGCGCCTGCGCCTGGGTAAACATGCCACCGATCAGGCTCTGCGTCATCGGCAGGAGCGAGAAGGCGAGCCCGGTTTGTCGGTCGCTTGGATGCAGCAAAAGCTCGGGCTCCCCGCCTTCGGGCCGGAACACGCCATAGCCGGCGACCACTCCGTCGCGGATGAGGAAAGCGTTGAAGTCCTTGCGTATCGCAGCGGCAAGCGCGTCGAGCTCCTTGGCCCGCCTAGGCGCGCGCTTCGCATGGCGAAGGATCTCGGCGTAGCGGCGAAGCTGCTCGTAGAGCAGAACGACCGTCCAGGCGCTCGTCATCCAGTCGTGTTTCGTCGGATCGACCGGTTGAAGCGAATCGTTCCAGTCGCCGTTGCCATAACGAATGAGGTTCGTGCCGGGGATGAAGCGCGCGCGCACCGTCTCTATCAGCTTGTCGACGTGGCTGGTCACCGGGTCAGCGCGCGCAGTCTTCTCGAAATTGTCCTCGCGGCGCCACGCAATGGTCTTGTCGAGGAAAGCAAAGTCGCCGGTGGCCTCGATATAGTCGCAGAGCGCCTTGAGCGGCCAGACGATGATGTCGCCATGCGACTCCTTGCTCTGCACATCGGAATAGGGCTCGAGCATGAACCACTGCGGCCAGTCGCCGGTCCCCTCGTATTGCTGAGCGAAGAGGATGCGCAGAATCTCTTTGACCGGCCGATCATGCTCGAGCGTCAGCAGCAATTCGATCGAGCCCTGGCAGACGTCGCGCGTGCCCCAAGCGCCGCCGGTATATTGTTCGAGCCCGTGAGGCGCGGTGAGATGGATCATGCCGTCGTGGGCGAGCCAGGGGAGGATCGTGTCGACGGCGAGCGCGTCGGCGGAATTCTTAGCGCTCTGCACGCGGATCCCACGGGTAAGATTCCGCCAGAAGCGGTCGGCGGGCTTGAGCATCTGGGCTTCATCGACGGGCCTGACGTATTTCGTGGCCAATGCGCTCGCCTGCTTCGCATCGGTCATCGATCCGACGACCGCAAAAGCGAATTCCTTCGTCGGGCGCGTCCGGATCGCGACGTATGCGCCGCTGCGGCGATGTCCGTCCACGTAGAGCAGTTCGTCGCCGCCGGTCGCCTCGATGCGCCCGGGCGTGCTCGTCACCAGATGATAGACAGCCAGAGGATATTTTTGGCCCCAGATATGGTTGGCATCCGGCCGGAAAGTGAAGCGCTTTCGTCTCGTTTCGATCTCGACGCGACCCTGATGGGCGAATTCCTGTTCGCCGAGGACGAGATGGCCGAAAACGAGGAAGCGGCACGGTTCGCCTTCAACGGCCACCCGCCATTGCATCGCGGGCTCGTCGCCGGAAGCCGTCGCGGAGACCGTGATTGTCCGTTCGCCGAGCCGATAGACCCAGCGGCAGTCGCTCAGGCCCATTTCGAAGACGGAGGGCACGGTCAATAGACGCCATCCTTCCTTCGCTTCCATCAGCATTCGCAGTCCGCTCGCGCGGGTGATGTTGTAGGGATCGCGTGAGACGGAAAAAAGCTTGTGGAACGACGTGCTGCCGATGGTGAGTTGGGCGCCGAACACGCCGTGCATCCATGCGGTCGTGCACAGGATGGCGTCGTCCGGCAGCATCTCCTCGCCGCTGCGGACGAGGGCGCCGTGGCGGCGCGCCACCACACGCTCCTTCTCGCGCAGGACAACATGACGGCTGTGCGTTCTCCCCGGCGTGAAGAAAGACTGAAGCTGGCCGTCGACCCGTTCGACATGCGTGCGCCTGCGGTAGCGCGCTCGTATCGCTTTCTCGTCGAGCGCCTCGGCGACAGCGGGCGGCGCATCGTGCAGGAGAGAGCGTGGCGGGAGGGACAGGGCGACCTCGCGCGCCGCCCAATCCTCGCCGGCGCGCTCGACGATTTCAATCAAGCTGAGGTCGGCGTCGCTCGACGCCGCCGGGTGATCGGGCACAAAGACGCCAAAGAACGTCCACGACGTCGCGGCTCCGGGCGCCAGCGTCGCGGCCTTCGACTGCAGGGCCGCGCATCCCGTCTCAAACTGAAGACGCTTCGAAGGCAGGGCCGTCCCAAACCCACAACTGAACTGATTGGCGTCACGGTAGCCGGGCCCCATGAGGTCGCGAAAATCGGTCGCGAAGCCCGCGGCGCCTTCAAGGCAGCCATGCGCGGCCCAGGGAAACGTCCCCCCTTGCGACAGATTTTGCCGGCTCATGAGAACGTGGTTCAGGTGCGGATGCTGCGCGGCATGGTGGTCGAGATACTGACTGACGTAGGCCTCGTTGTTCATCACGAAGCCCTGATCGCCGAGCCCCAGATCCTGGATGAGGACGGCGTCGCAGGAGAGGTCGCTGTCGCGGCGGTTGACCACTTCGAGCCGCCAGAGCCAGGCTCTCGAGCGCGGATGCAGCCAGAGTGTGACCCGATGGCTGACGCCGCTCCCTTCTCCCTCCCAGACGAAGCGGTCATTCGAGGCGCCGGCGCGGAGCCCGGCCTCGGGACCGATGACCGACAGGATTGCCGGCTCGGGCCCGCCGGCGCGCAGGAAAAGGCGTCCCAAGCCGCTGGCGATGGGGGAGCTGAGCACCTGGTTGATCATGATCCGGCGCTTCGGGTCCGCATGCTCGATGGCGAAGATCGCGCCGCTCGGCAGCAGGCTGACAGAGATCCCGGCGCTGTTGGTGATCTGCACGAGGCCAAGATCGTCCCGCCGTGGCGTCGTCAGAATCTCTGTGGACGAGTTGGACATTCCCTCTCCTTTGAACGGCTTTATCAGTCCGACAACGCCAGCAGTCTCTTTATCAAATTCGCAACCCTCTCGCTCAGCGATCTGAGGACAAGGCGGGGAAGATTGATTGGCTTCGGCGCTCGCCCGCTTGATCGGCCAGTCAGCCGCTGTTCAAGGTTTTGCGAGAACTCGGCGATCATTCGGCCGGCGAGGTTTCGCACCAGACTTGGACGCCCGAATTGCGCTAGCGCGCCCTTGAGGGCGTAGCCGATCGCAAGTTCGACGCGGGCGGTCCCCGGCTGCTCGCCGTCGACAATGCGATAGCGTATTTCGCCTTGCATGGTCGAGCGATCGCCGGCGTCGGCGCCCATCCCCAGGATACGTCCGGTGAATTTTTCTTCGTCGCGCTCGATGAGGGCGGCCCCGCTGAAGACCGGAGAGATCGGTCCGAATCTGACACGAATGCCGCCCTCGACGCGGTTCGGGGCCGGCTCGCCGCTGACCACGGCTCCGGGAATGCAATCCGCGATCTCGCGGATGCGGCCGAACGCCGCGAACACCTCCTCCGGGGGGCAGGCGATAGAGAAACTCTGCTCGAAACTGTCTGTCGGCATGAAGGCCGCGGCGACCTTCGCGGCCGGCGCGGGAACGCGCGCCGTCACGCTCTTCGGCGTTGGCGCGCCGGTCGCCAGGCCGGATCCGATCCGCGCCCCGATCGGTCCCAATCCGCGCCTGGGATCAGCGACGATCGCGGTGATCCCCCGTTCGCGTCGGGCGGCGATGACCCTTCGGACCGCCTGGACGATCCCGACATAGCCGGTGCAGCGGCAGAGATTGCCGCTGAGGCCCAACCGGATGCGCCGCTCGTCGGGCTCCCGAAGGCGAAGAACCAGATCGCGAGCGGAGACCAGCATTCCGGGCGTGCAGAATCCGCATTGCAACGCGTGCTCCCGGTTGAAGGCGGCGCGCAGCTCGATCGCGATCTCGTCGTTATCGAGGCCCTCGATGGTTGTGACGTCGGCCCCGCTGCAGGCGCCGGCGAAGGTGATGCACGAGCGGACCGGCTCGCCGTCGACAAGAAGGGTGCAGGCCCCGCAAACCCCATGCTCGCATCCCAAATGCGTTCCCGTGAGGTTCAGATTTTCGCGCAGGAAGTCGGCGAGGTGCCGGCGAGGCTCGATTTCCGCCGCGACCGCAAGGCCGTTGACGTTGAGCGACAGCGGCATCGTCGGGCCCTGCGTCGCGTTCATGCCGCGTCCAGGACCTTCGCCGACCCTTGCACGCTCGCCTGGCCGATCGCGCGCCGCAGCACCGTGACATGGACGTGACGGTCGATAGGGTCGCTCATGCCGGCCGCGACCAATAAAGCGTCGGCGGCGGAGGCGTCGAAGCGCTCGGCGAACGACGGGCCGATGGCGCCGCCGAACAGGATGCGCGCATCCTCGATTACGACCGGCGCCGCCTCGACGGCCCCGATGACGGCGCGCCCGCGGCCTCGCTCCGGATCGATCACGACCGCGCCGATCGCTTCAGCGAATTCCCCGACCTTGCGGCAATGCTTGACATAGCCCCACCGCGCCGACGACGGCAGGACGGGCACGCAGACCGCTGTCACAAGCTCGTCGGCCGCCAGCGCCACGTCGAGCGCGCCCACCACGAATTCGCCAATCGCGATGCGCCGGCTGTTTCGGGCGCGCGAGGCGATCTCGACTTCGGCCCCCAGCGCGGTCAGAGCAGAGACCCAGTCCGCCGCCGGGTCGGCATGGGCGAGGCTCCCCCCGATCGTACCGCGGTTTCGCACCGCCCGGTATGCGATGCCGGCGGCGACGCGAGCCATCATGCCGTTGGCGACATCGGGGACCCGGCCGTCCTCGATATCCGCGTGGGTCACGCAGGCGCCGATGACGAGCGAGCCGTTCGCCCGATCGGTCCGCCGCAGCTCGGGCACGCCGGAGATGTCAATAACCCGATCCGGCTCAACCAGCCGGAGATTGAGCATCGGTCCGAGCGATTGCCCGCCGGCCATGATCTTTGTCGCGCCGTCGGCGCCGGCGATCATCGACAGCGCGGCGGCGAGGTCGCGCGGCCTCTCCATGACGAAGCGCGCCGGCTTCACGACGCCGCCTTCCGCTCCGCCGCGACCGAGCGCGCCGCGAGAACGGCTTCGACGATGCGCCTTGGCGTTATCGGCGAATGGCGGAGCTCCGCCCCAAGCGGCCTCAGCGCGTCGTTGACGGCGTTGGCGATTGCGGCCGGCGGGGCGATGGCGCCGCCTTCGCCGACACCCTTCGCGCCGAACTCAGTATAGGGCGAGGCGGTCTCCATGTGGACGATGCGCGCCGCCGGCGCCTCGGGCGCGCCGGGCAGAAGGTAGTCGGCGAAGGTCGAGGCTTGCGGCTGACCGGCGGCGTCGAACAGCATTTCCTCATAGAGCGCGGTGCCGACGCCCTGGGTGAGACCGCCGTAGATCTGGCCGTCGACGATGAGCGGATTGACGAGAACGCCACCGTCCTCGACCACCACATAGTCGAGTATCTCGACCTCGCCGAGATCAGGATCGACGGCGACCGCGACCGCGTGGGCTGCGTAGCTGAATACGCCGGAATCACGAACCGGCTTATATCCACTGGTCGCTTCGAGGCCGCCGGCGTCGACGTCGGCAGGGAGATCCTGCGGACGCCGGTACCAGGTCCGCGCGATCGTCGCGAGCGAAACCTCGCCGGATGGACCGAGCACCCGCCCGTTCTCGAAGCGGGCGTCTGCGGGCCGGGCCTGGATCAGATGGGCGCCGATGCGCGTCGCTCGCTCGCTGAGCTCGCGGCAGGCGGCGGCGACCGCGCCGCCGGCCATCACCATGGCGCGCGAGCCCCAGGTCCCGGTCGAATAGGGCGTCATAGCGGTATCGCCGAGCACCACCCGGATCCGCGCCACCGGGACGCCGAGGATTTCATGTGCGACCTGGGCCAGCGTCGTCTCGAGCCCTTGCCCATGCGAATGGAGGCCGATGCGCAGTTCGAGCCCGCCGTCCGGCGTCAGTCGGGCGCTCGCCTGTTCGCGGCCGGGCACCATGGGAATGCCCCACCCGGCATAAACGGACGTGCCGTGCGCCGACTGCTCGCAATAGATCGCCAGGCCCAGCCCGATGCGACGCCCGTCCGGCTCGCCTTTCCTCTGTCGGGCGCGGACCGCATCGGCGTCGATCGTCTCCAGGGCGCGCCTCAGCGCCTGCGGATAATCGCCGCTGTCGAAGTGCTTGTTGGTAATGTTGTCGAACGGCATCTGTTCGGGCCGGACCAGATTCCTGAACCGCACTGTTTCGGGGCTCAGGCCGGCCGCCGAAGCGACCGTGTCGAGCGCCAGCTCGAGAGCGAAGCAGACGCCAGTCCTGGCGACGCCGCGATAGGGCAGGATCGGGCACTTGTTGGTCGCGACCGACCAAGTCCGGCAACGATAGGCCGGAAGATCGTACGGGCCCGGCAGGATGCTCGCCACCTGCGCCGCTTCCAGACAAGCCGTGAACGGATAGGCCGAATAGGCGCCGGAATCGACGATCGCATCGCAGTCGACGCCGCGCAGCTGTCCGTCGCGCTCGGCATAGACGGTGATCTCGTAATGATGCTCGCGGCAATTGGCGTTGGCGGTCAGGTGCTCACGGCGATCCTCGAGCCAGCGCACCGCATGGCGGCGGCGAAGCGCTAGCCAGCCGAGGCAGATTTCCTCGGCGAGCAGGATACCCTTGTAGCCAAAGCCGCCGCCGACATCGGGCGAGACGATCCGGACGCGGCCTTCCTCCAGGCCGAGGCATTCGGCGAGGCCGGTGCGAATGACATGCGGCATCTGGGTTGCGGTATGGAGCACGAGCTGGTCCGCGCGATGGTCGAGCACGGCGACGCAGCCGCGCCCCTCGATCGGCGCCATGCACTGGCGCCCGGTCGAGATCGTGCGCGTGACCTTGATCGGCGCATCGAAGGCCGCGGCGATGCCGGTGTCGATGAACGTCTCGAGGAAGACGTTGTCGCCCCAGTGCTCGTGCACGAGTGTGGAGCCCGGCTGGCGCGCCGCCCGCATGTCGCAGACGGCCGGCAACTCCTCAAGGTCCAGAGTCACGCTCGCCGCGATATCTTCAGCTTCAGCGCGCGTTGGGGCGACGCACATGGCGATGAGCTCGCCGACATGCCTGACCTTGCCGGTCGCCAGCGGCGGCTGCTCGGAGACCTTGAAGCCGGGCAATCCCGACACCGCCCGGATCGCTCTGACGTCGTCCAGGTCCGCGGCGGTGAACACCCGGCCCCGAACGGCTTCGGGGATGTCGACGCCGCGAATTCGGGCGTGGGCGAGCGGGCTGCGGATGAAGGCCACATCCTGCATGCCGGGCAACCGAATATCGCCGACATATTGCCCCAAGCCCCGCATCAGGCGCTCGTCCTCCTTGCGGGGCAGCCGCGCGCCGACGCCCTGAGGGGTTTTGGGGCCGACAGCGTCAGTCAATGCGAGACGTCCTCGATCAGGCGTTGCGCCGCGCGGACAAGCTGGCCGTTCGGGCGGCGCAATTGTTCGAGAATGCTGAAATGGTCGGCGCCTGCGATCGGCAGCAGCGGGCCCGGCGCATGAGCCGCCGAGCGCAACGCGTGGAGCTTACGCGAATCGTGAACAAGCGCGGGAAGCTCGTGCGTTCCATAGGCGATGGCGAGCGGCTTCAGCGAAGCCGGCGGCGACCGCACAGGCGACAGGGCCGCGACCTCCGCGTCGGTGAGCTTCAGCACGTCGTTGAGCGCGGTGTCGCGCAGCGGCCTCAGGTCGTAGACGCCGGAAATGGCGAGACCCGCCGCGACCAGCCGATGGCCGAGATGCAGCACAGCCAGTTGGGCGCCGGCCGACCAGCCGGCGAGCACGACCGGCCNNCCGGCGAGCACTACGGGGCCCGCGACGCCATGCGCCGGTCCATGATGGGCGAGCCAGTCGAGCGCGGCGCCGATCTCTTGCACAATCGCCGTCAGGCTCGCTTGCGGCGCCAGCGTATGACTCGGCATCGCGATCGACCAACCGGCGAGCGCCAATCCTTCGCCATAAGTGGCGAAAAGCTCGCGGGAATTCCTGAGCCAATAGCCGCCGTGGATGAAGACAAGGCAAGGCGCGCCTGGGTCGGGCGCCGGGTAGAGATCGAACGCCGTGCGCGCGCCCGGCGCGTAGGGGATGTCGAGCGCGCCCGAATGGGCTTTGCGGTAGGCGGCCGACGCCGCGTTGCGCGCCTCGATCAGCGCGGCGCTGTTGGCGACCGCCGCGTTGTTGTCATAGGCCGCGTCGCGTCGCGCCTGGTCGAGCGACGCCCAGACCTGTTGCGGCGCGGGCGTCTCGGCGGCGAGGCTCACGCCGCGACGGCCTGCGGCAGAATGGGCGAGTCGGCGTCGAAGCGCCTACCCGCACGGAGGCAGAAGGCGGGACGCAGCAG
>PLUH01000352.1:6819-12615 GCA_003164825.1 Hyphomicrobiales bacterium | reverse complement strand
GCGTTCAGCGTCACCATCGGCACGACCGTCTCGAGCGGCAGGCCGAGCGCCATCATCGAGCTCATCGCCTGGGTGAGGCTGAAGCGGGCCTGACCTTTGAACGGGTGGTTTTCATCGTCGGCGTGTTCGCGTGGGGTGCCGGGCGGCGCGGGGACCTCGGTATTGTAGCCGTGCATGTCGGCGCCGAGCGTATGCGGGATCACCCCGGCGTCGAGCGCCTTGCGCGCCAGCCGATAAGAGAAATGGCTGCCGTGGCCGACGTCCACCTTCAGCCCCTTGTCAAGCGCCGCCTTGATGACTTTATGGACTTCGCCCTTCCGGTTGACGAAGCCGCCGGGGTGGCGAGTGAACGGATGCGCCAGCACGTCGCCTGCTTTGAGCAGCGGAATGACGCGTTCGAGGATCGTGTCGGCGTCCTCGCCGTTGGCGCCGCTGTCCGGCAGGCTCCACAGCGTTCCGAAATGGACATAGAGCGGCAGATCGGTCCGGCGGCCGATCTCCGCCGCCATCTCCATGACCCGGATGCCCCAGCGGGCGAAGCCGCCGATCTCGGCGTGCCCCTTGATGCCGCGGACGATATCCTTGTTGGCGTTCGCCGAGGCGACGGTCGCATCGATATCGACGCCGGCCGGGCTATAGAGGTTGGGATAGAAATGCCCTTCGAGCCCGCCAACGAGATAAGCGGAGAGGAACGCGTAAGTGCGGGTCTCGGCCTTTTCGGCGACGAAATGCCGGAAGCCCGGCAAGGTCATGCACGAGGGGCCGCCCTGGTCGACGACGGTGGTCACGCCCGAGCGCACGCCGACCATGTCGGCATTGAGGCCGAACCGGCCGGTCACATATTGGTATACATGGGCATGGGTGTCGATGAGGCCCGGCAGGACCAGCTTGCCGGAAACGTCGACGGTCTCCCTGGCGCTGCTGGAAAGGATCGAAGGCTCGACCGCGGCGATGCGGCCGTCGCGAACGGCGACATCGAAGTTTCCGTCGATGCCCGAAGCCGGACAGATGACCCGTCCGCCGCGCAGCAGCAAATCGTAACCGCTTCTCACTGACATGATCCGCGCCTCCTTCGGCGTTGTCGCTGCAAGTTAGCGCGTTTCTTCCTGGCCGGTAAGATGGCGAGTGGCAGCGATCCCGTCCGCGCCGGGCCGCCTTAAGTCGCTGCACGGGTCTCTCGAACGATCCTGGCGACCCAATCGGCAATCGCAAGGCTCGACGTGAGCCCAGGAGATTCAATCCCGAATAGATTTATCAACCCGGCCACGCCGTGGCCCCTTTGGTCCTGGATGAGAAAATCCGCGCTCGATCCGCCGGGGCGCTCGATCTTCGGCCTCACTCCTGAGTAGTCCGGCTGTAACGCGCCATCGGGCAGGTCCGGCCAATAGGAACGAATGGCTGCATAGAACGCGTCCCCCCGTCCGGGATCGACGGCGTAATCAATCGCCTCGATCCATTCGACATCCGGACCGAAGCGGGCTCGGCCGCTGATATCCAACGTCAGATGGATTCCGAGTCCCCCCGGCGTCGGTATCGGATAGATCAAGTGCGAAAAGGGCGAGGGCGCCGCCAGGGCGAAATAGTTGCCTTTGGCCAAATGCAGCGGCGGAATTTTTTCCCGCGGCATTCCGGCAATCGAACGCGCCAGCGCCTGTGCGCCGAGACCTGCTGAATTGACCACGATATTCGCGGCAATTTGCGTCGGATTCGGTCCTCCAGTCTCAATGATCAGTCCACGTGGGGCAGTTCGGCCGGAAACCACGGGCGTCTCCAGAGCCAGCATCGCGCCGCGCTGCTCCGCGTCGCCCAGGAGAGCCAGCATGAAGGCGTGGGAGTCAATGATGCCCGACGACGGCGAAAGCAGCGCCTTCGTTACGGCGAGCGCCGGTTCAAGCCCGCGCGCCTCATCGCGACCGAGCCAGCCCAAGTCCGTAACGCCGTTGGCCTCGGCTTGCCTTTTGATGGCGGCAAGTTCTCCGATTTCGCCTTCGGTCGTCGCCACCAGTATTTTACCGCAGCGCCGATGAGGCACGCCATATTCCTGGCAAAAAGCGTAGAGCATCGCCTTGCCCTCGACGCACAGGCGCGTCTTGTCGAGACCCGTCGGGTAGTAGATGCCGGCGTGAATGACTTCGCTGTTGCGCGAGCTGACCCCCGAGCCGATGACCGGTTCGCTTTCGAGCACGACCACTTCGCGCCCCGAGCGCGCCAATGCGCGCGCGATCGCAAGACCAACAACGCCGGCGCCGATCACCAGACATTCTACCGAATCCATGGGACGAAAACCCTCCGGCGCACAGCCGTCCGACGAATGAGCGACCCAGATCTTTTGCTGTCGGCTCCCGCGTGATTCAATATCCTGAGTTGGAGCGCCCAAGAAACGGCTGGGAAGAAGGGGCCCCGAGCGCCCGGATGAACTCCGGCCGAAATTGAGCTATTGAGGATTGACGTTGTGGGATGGAAACCGGCGCCGCCGGGCGGGTGAGGCGATGGAGACAAAGTTTCCGAGTTACTGGATGTGGTCGGAAGCCTTCGAGATGCTGGCGCGCGCGGAGCGCATGCATCGGCAATTTTTCCAGCCGTCCGGCTCCCCTGCGTCGGTCGCCTGGGAGCCTCCGGTCGACGTTCTCGAGACCGAGCACGCGGTGCTGGTGCTGATCGCTCTCCCCGGGGTCGACTTCACCGAGGTCAAGGCGCTCATCACTCAAGGCGAATTGCTGATCTCAGGACATCGGACCTATCCGGCCGAGATGCGGACCGCAATCATCCACCGTCTCGAGCTGCCGCAAGGTCGATTCGAACGGCGCATTCGTCTGCCTGCCGGCCGCTACAGCGCCATTCATCGATCGGAGTTCAACGGCTCCCTGCTTATTACGCTGCAGAAGTCGGAGGCCTCGAATGGCTGACGCCGCAACAGTCTCCGAAGAAGCCCTCGGCGCCGCGCCTTCGCCGCCATTGCCGGCTGATGCGCTGATCATCCTGCCGGTGCGCGGAATGGTGCTGTTTCCGGCGACGGTGTTGCCGGTCACCCTCGGCCGCCCCCGATCTGTCCTGGCGGCGCAGAGAGCGGTGAGGGAACAAAAACCGGTCGGCATTGTCATGCAGCGCAACGCCGAGGACGCCGATCCCCTTCCGATCGATTTGCATCGGATGGGGACCGTCGCCAATATCGTTCGCTACATCACCGCGCCGGACGGGACCAACCATCTCATCTGCCAAGGTGAGCAGAGGTTCCGGGTCCTCGATTATCTGACCGGCTGGCCATTCTTCGTCGCCAGGACGGAAAGGATTCCGGAGCCCAGTGCGACGTCGGATCAGATCGAAGCCCGTTTCGTCCATCTCAAAGGCCAGGCGATCGAGGCGATCCAACTCCTGCCGCAAGCGCCCAACGAATTGCTGGCGACCATCCAAGGCGTCGATTCGCCGAGCGCGCTCGCCGATCTGGTCGCGACTTTCATGGACGCAACGCCGGACGAGAAGCAAGAGATCCTCGAGACGGTGGACATCGGCGCTCGAATGGAGCGTGTCTCGCGACTGCTCGCGCATCGGATCGAGGTGCTTCGGCTGTCGCAGGAAATCGGCAGAGAGACTAGAGCATCGCTCGACTCCCGCAACCGCGAGGTCCTGCTGCGCGAGCAGATGGCGGCCATTCAGCGCCAGCTCGGCGAAGCGGATGAGGGAAAATCGGCCGAGATCGCCGAACTCGAGAAGGCGATCGCAAACGCGCATATGCCGAAGGAGGTCGACGATCAGGCGCGCAAGGAGCTCAGACGCCTGCAGCGCATGCCGGAAGCCGCCGGCGAGTACGGGATGGTGCGGACCTACCTCGATTGGCTGGTGGATTTGCCATGGGCCCTTCCCGAGGAGGCGCCGATCGACATCGCGGCGGCGCGCCGCATTCTCGACGAAGATCACTTCGGCCTCGAGAAGATCAAGCGCAGGATCATCGAATATCTGGCCGTTCGCAAGTTGGCGCCGGACAGCAAGGCGCCGATCCTATGCTTCGCCGGGCCTCCAGGCGTCGGCAAGACCTCGCTCGGTCAGTCGATCGCCCGCGCCATGAACCGCAAATTTGTCCGCGTCAGTCTCGGCGGCGTGCATGACGAAGCGGAGATTCGCGGCCACCGGCGAACCTATATCGGCGCCCTGCCCGGCAACATCATTCAGGCAATCCGCAAGGCCGGCGCCCGCAATTGCGTCATGATGCTGGACGAGATCGACAAGCTCGGCGCGGGCATCCAGGGCGACCCGGCCTCCGCGATGCTGGAGGTGCTTGATCCCGAGCAGAACAACAGCTTCCGCGACAACTACCTCGGGGTGCCGTTCGACCTCAGCCGGATCGTGTTCATCGCCACCGCGAATATGCTCGACACGATCCCCGGCCCGCTTCGCGACCGCATGGAAGTCATCACCCTCGCCGGCTACACGGCCAGCGAAAAGTTTCAGATCGCGCGCCGCTATCTCGTTCCGCGTCAGCTCGACGCCAACGGCCTCAAGGCGGGCCAGGTCGGGATCGCCGATGAGGCCCTCAGGAGCATCATCGAGCACTATACGCGCGAGGCCGGGGTCCGGAACCTCGAGCGCGAGATCGGGCGGGTGCTGCGCCAGGCCGCTATGCGGATCGCCGAGGGCGAGACCGGGCCGATCGCGATCTCCGCCGGCGATCTCTCAGGCATAATGGGCCCGCCGCCGTTCGAGGACGAGGTGGCGATGCGCACCAGCATCCCGGGGGTGGCGACGGGGCTGGCGTGGACTCCGGTCGGCGGCGACATCCTGTTCATCGAGGCGACAGCGACTCCGGGCAACGGCCGGCTGATCCTGACCGGCCAGCTCGGCGAAGTGATGAAGGAAAGCGCCCAGGCGGCGCTCAGCATCGTCAAGAGTCGCGCCGGCTCATACGGAATCGACGCCTCCCGGTTCGAGAAGACCGACATCCATATCCATGTGCCGGCGGGCGCGACGCCCAAGGATGGCCCGAGCGCGGGCGTGGCGATGTTCATGGCGCTCGTTTCGCTTCTGACCGATCGCACCGTGGACAGCGACACCGCGATGACCGGAGAGATAAGCCTCAGAGGATTGGTGCTGCCGGTCGGCGGCATCAAGGAGAAGGTCATCGCCGCGCACCGAGCCGGGATCCGCCGCGTCATGCTGCCGGCGCGCAACAGACGCGACTTCGAAGACATCCCCGAAGAGGTGCGTCAGCAATTGACGTTTGTCTGGCTCGAGCGGGTGGACGATGCGGTGTCGTCGGCGCTCGAGAAGGCAAGGCAGTCAAAAGATCTCGTCGCCGAATAGCTATCCGGGCGGGAAGGCGGCGGAACAAAGCTGAAGCGAGCCGAAAGCAAATGAAGCAAGGTTGTTCCCCTTTGCTTTCATTCGCCTTCATTCGATTTCCTGGATTATAGACTTTTCAATGAGTTGCAGCCGGTCCAACGAAAATTTCCGCCTCCTGTCCCCGATACCGTCACCGACTGAGCTTTCCCGTTTTCGACCACCAGGCTGGGTGGCGGATGATTCTTTAATTCAGAAACTGTATAGCGAACATTTCTGATTTCGTCAAGACCGTCTCGGCAGACAGCGACTCGCAATCACCCTCAAGGCGTCGGCGTCTTCCGCGCCTTCGCTGCCTGCGAGGCCGAAACGGCGTCCGGGTAGCTGTTGCCAAAATGCGTGCGGACGTAGTTGACGACGTCGGCGACCTGCCCGTCGGTCATCATGTCTCCCAACGGCGGCATGCCTCTCAACCCCTTGAACAGGGCGGTCAGAACGAAATCCGCCGAAGCGAGCTTCTTATCC
>PLUH01000352.1:0-6741 GCA_003164825.1 Hyphomicrobiales bacterium | reverse complement strand
GCGTCCAGGGCCGACAGGATCGCGCCCTCCTGCCAGGCGGGAATGTAAGAGGCATGTTCGCCGGCGAGGACGATGCGGCCATCGATCTGGCAAAGGTCGTTGTAGTGGGCGGATCGCGCCTCATCCGACCAGTCGCCCGCGCACCCGAGCGTGAACGGGACCCGGTGCCAGGCGACCGAAACGCCATTCTCGAACTCGGCGACATATTGCGGATGGATCTGGGCGCCGAACTCCACCGCGCGCCGGATTCTCTCGGCAGGCGGCATCGCGGTGAACTCGTAAGAGTTCGGTCCGTCGAAGGTGTATCCGCCGAGCAGCACGCCCTTGCCGCCGGCATTGAAATTCGTGCTCGGATAGGAAATCTGGCGGATCGGGAGATCGGTATAGCTGATGCCGCCGAAGATGTGCTCGTCCTCCTCCCAGAACCGGCGCGAGAATTGCAGCCCGAATTTGACCGCCGACGCGTAGGGAACGGCGTCGATCGCCGCCTTCATCGGCGCGGACACATCGATCGGGAGTTGGCTCAGGATGGTGAGCGGCAGCGCGCATACGCACCAGTCGGCTTTGGCCTCCCGAACCGCTCCGCTCGCAGCGAGGTCCTCGAATGCGACCGTCACGCCGGTTTCGTTCTGACGGATCGAAACGACTTTCGCGCCATATCGAATGCGATCGGGGATCTGCCGCGCGAACGCCTCGCCGATCCTGCCCATGCCGCCGACGGGCTGGAACATGGTGGTCTGAAAGTCGTAGGAGAGGAAATTCTGCAGGCCCCGCCAAAGACGCGACGTCAGAATGTCATGCAGCCCGATCGGCGCGCCGTCGATCGGCTCGGCGCCGAGGCCGCCGCCAGGATCCTTGGCGTAGCCGCGGTGATAGGCCGAATCTTCGCCGGTTTTGTAGCGGAAGTCCTTGTCGAGTGCGCCGATGGACCTCAGCGCCTCGAGCAAAATCTCGCGATCTTCCGTCGACACCTCGTCGTCAAGCGCCCCTTTCCGGGTCGCCTTGGCCAGGAGCTCGGAGACGCCGCCGGCGAAATCGGCCTTGACGTCCCGAATGCGCTGCGGCTTGCCGTCGAACGCGGTCGAAGAATGCAGGAAGGCGTTGTGATTGAGCTGGATGAAAGGCTCGAGCGTGACCCCGAACCGGCGGCAATAATCCAAGATCGCGTGATGATGATAGGGAATCCGCCACGGTCCCGGATTGATGTAGAGGCCGGGATCGAACTCGCAAGTCTGGGTCGCCCCGCCGAGTTCGGTGTAGACGTCGCCGCCTCTGAGCGTCCAGTTGCGTCCGCCCGGACGGAGGTTGAACTCGAGGACGCTGACGCGATATCCCGCGCGCTCGAGTTCGATCGCCGCCGTCATTCCGGCGAGGCCGGCGCCCAAAATGACGACCGAAGCCCCTTTCGGATCGCCATCGAGCTTGATCGGGCCCCGGTACGGCGATTCCGACGCGAACCCAAGCCGGGTCATGACCTGGTAGGCCGCCGCCCCGCCGACGCTCGCGCCGACGAGCTCGATCAGTCTTCGCCGGTTCAATGAGGGCGTCGCAGTGTCGCTCATCGTTCGGTCGCGTTGCATCGGGGCCATTGTCGCATCGTCGCTCGGGCAGTGCAAAAGGCGAAAGTTTGAAGGTTACGACCGCCGCTCGAACGCGGCGCAACTCCCATCCAACGGGTTGACGCTCCGCTAACCTCATCCTGAGGGCCGTGCGAAGCACGGCGTCTCGAAGGATGATTCAGGAGACGGCGCCGGTCGCGCGGCTCTGGAACGTGCTTCGAGACGCGCCTTCGGCGCTCCTCAGCACGAGGGACGGTTGGAAGCTAAAACGCGGCAAGAATTTCGGCGAGCGGGCGCGCATGCGCAAGCACGAGATCGGCCGCGGCGGCGATGTCGTCGATCGACGCATGCGGCAAGTGTCCGGGCGGATCGAGGCAATCGCTGATCAGCGCAACGATGCAATCGTCTTGCGGGTGGATCGGCGGCTTGCCGTTGGCCGCGCGATGGACCTCGATCTTGGGCAGGGAATCGCGCTTGAACCCCTCGACCAGGACCAGGTCGACCGGCGCAAGCAGGCGCAGAAGATCGGCAAGCGACGGCTCCGGCGCCCCGCGCAATTCCCGCATCAGCGCCAGCCGATTGGCGGAAGCGACCAGCACCTCATGCGCGCCGGCGGCGCGATGGACGTAGGAATCCTTGCCCGGCTGGTCGAGATCGAAGCCGTGATGGGCGTGCTTGATCGTCGAGACGCTCAAGCCGCGACGGTTCAGTTCGGGAATGAGCCGGACGATCAGCGTCGTCTTGCCCGCTCCGCTAAAGCCGGCGAAGCCGATCGCGCGCATGACCCAAGGCTCCCTTCCGTCCGCCCTCGCGACTGTTTATCTAGTCGTCCGCCCCGGGAAATGCGAACGGCAAAGCGTGAGGCGAGACGCCGGCGCCGATTTCACGGCATAGGCAAAACGCCCTTCCCGATAATAGGATTGGCCTGTCGCCACCCGACATCGCCGCGCGCGACCTTGGATTCGCCTCCGGGAGCTGCCCATGACCGACGCCGCCGACATCTTCGCCGCGTTCCGCCCCGAGGTTCTCTCGCAANNCCATGACGCGCTCGAGCGGCGTCGAGGGCTTGATCCACGAATATTCGCTCTCGAGCCAGGAGGGGGTGGCGTTGATGTGCCTCGCCGAGGCGCTGTTGCGCATTCCCGACGCCGCCACCCGCGACGCGCTGATCCGCGACAAGCTTGCGCCCGGCGACTGGCGCGCGCATCTCGGCCACAGCCCGTCGATGTTCGTGAACGCCGCCACCTGGGGCCTGGTGCTGACCGGCCGGCTGGTCACGACGACCAGCGAGCAGGGCCTGTCGGCGGCGCTGACGCGCCTCATCGCCCGCAGCGGCGAGCCGATCATCCGCCGCGGCGTCGATGTCGCCATGCGACTCATGGGCGAGCAGTTCGTCACCGGCCGCACGATCGAGGAGGCGATCGGAGCGAGCCGCGAGCGCGAGGCCCGCGGTTTCACCTTCTCCTACGACATGCTCGGCGAAGCGGCGACCAACGCCGAGGACGCGGCGCGTTATCTTAAGGAGTATCAGCACGCCATCCGCGTCATCGGCAAAGCCTCGCATCGCCGCGGCATCTATGAGGGGCCCGGCATTTCGATCAAGCTCTCGGCTCTCCACCCGCGCTATCAGCGGATCAAGCGCGCCCGNNACCTACGACATCGGCCTCAACATCGACGCCGAGGAGGCCGACCGGCTCGATCTCTCGCTCGATCTCCTCGAGGCGCTTTGCTTCGACCCGGATCTCATGGGCTGGAACGGCCTCGGCTTCGTCATCCAGGCCTATGGCAAGCGCTGCGCCTTCGTCATCGACTGGCTGGTCGATCTCGCGCGCCGTTCAAGCCGCCGGTTGATGATCCGCCTCGTCAAGGGCGCCTATTGGGATTCGGAGATCAAGCGGGCGCAGGTCGACGGGCTCGACGGCTTTCCAGTGTTCACCCGCAAGGTCCACACCGACGTCAGCTACCTCGCCTGCGCGCGCAAATTGCTCGCGGCGCCGGACGCGGTCTTTCCGCAATTCGCCACCCATAACGCCCAGACGCTCGCTTCCGTGCTCGTCTTCGCCGGCCCCAACTTCTATCGCGGCCAATACGAATTCCAATGCCTGCACGGAATGGGCGAGCCGCTCTACGAAGAGGTGGTCGGCCGCGACAAGCTCGACCGCCCGTGCCGGGTCTATGCGCCGGTAGGCTCGCATGAGACACTGCTCGCCTATCTCGTTCGCCGCCTGCTCGAGAACGGCGCGAACACCTCGTTCGTCAACCGCATCGCCGACGCGAGCGTCGCCATGGACGACCTCGTCGCCGACCCCGTGACGATCGCCCGCGCAATCCAGCCGATCGGAGCGCCGCACGATAAGATCGCGGCGCCGCGCGACCTCTATGCGCCCGATCGCTTGAATTCGCGCGGACTCGACTTGTCCGACGAGCAGCGTCTGGCCAAGCTCGCCGACGGGCTCACCGCGAGCGCCGAGACCGCGTGGCGCGCCTTTCCGCCCGGCGCGGCGAAAGACGAGCCGGGCGAGGCGGTCCTGAACCCCGCCGATCCGGGCGATGTCGTCGGCTTCACGCGTTACGCGAGCGCTGACGAGATCGCCGCGGCGATCGACGTCGGCGACCGCGCCGCGCCCGCTCTTGCGGCGATCTCGCCGACCGAGCGGGCGGCGACCATGCGCCGCGCCGCCGACCTGCTCGAGGCTGAGAACGATCGGCTGGTGGGCCTCATCGTGCGCGAGGCCGGCAAATCCTACGCCAATGCGGTCGCCGAAGTCCGCGAGGCGGCGGACTTCCTGCGTTTTTACGCCCACGAGGCGGCGCGCACGTTCTCTCCCGGCTCCCCCGCCCCGCTCGGCCTCGTCGTCTGCATCAGTCCGTGGAACTTTCCGCTCGCGATCTTCACCGGCCAGATCGCCGCCGCGCTGGCTGCGGGCAATTCGGTGATCGCCAAGCCGGCCGAAGAGACGCCCCTCATTGCCGCCGAAGCCGTGCGGCTGCTGCACGAGGCCGGCGTCGCGCCCGATGGGCTCCAGCTCATGCCGGGGGCAGGCGACGTCGGCGCGGCGCTGGTGGCCGATCCGCGCGTCCAGGGGGTCGTCTTCACCGGTTCGACCCCGGTCGCACGGCTGATCGAAAAGGCGCTCGCCGGCCGCCTGACCCGCCGAGGCGCGCCCCTGGCGCTGATCGCTGAGACCGGCGGCCTCAATGCGCTGGTGGTCGATTCCTCGGCGCTCCCCGAGCAGGTCGTCGCCGACGTGATCTCGTCGGCGTTCGATTCGGCCGGGCAACGCTGTTCGGCGTTGCGCATCCTCTGCCTGCAGGACGACGTGGCCGACCGCATCCTCGACATGCTGAAAGGCGCAATGGCGGAGCTCGAGGTCGGCGACCCGCGCAAGCTTTCGGTCGATGTCGGCCCGGTCATCACGGCGGAGGCGCGCGATGCGATCACGGCCCACATCGAGGCGATGTCGCGCCGTGGGCACAAGCTGACTCAAGCTCCCCTCGGCGAAGCGGCGGCGCGCGGCACGTTCATCGCCCCCACCTTGATTGAAATCGCCACGGTCGCCGAGGTCGAGCGCGAGGTGTTCGGGCCGGTTCTGCACGTCCTGCGTTACAGGCGCGAGGCGCTCGACGCGCTCATCGACGACATCAACGCCGCCGGCTACGGCCTCACGTTCGGCCTCCACACCCGTATCGATGAAACGATTGCGCGCGTCACCGAGCGGATCGAAGCCGGCAACATCTATGTCAACCGCAACATCATCGGCGCGACCGTCGGCGTGCAGCCGTTCGGCGGCTCCCGGCTCTCCGGCACCGGCCCGAAGGCCGGCGGGCCGCTCTATCTGTCACGCCTGGCCGCCGAGCCGGCTCCCGGCGCGCTCGACGGCGTCGATGGCGCGGCCGCCGCGCATTGGGCGGTCCGCGTCTATATCGACTGGCTCCGCACGGCCGGCCACGAAGCTGAGGCCGAGCGCTGCGTCGGCCTCATGGCGCGCTCGCCGCTAGGCGCGCGCGTCGAGCTCAAAGGGCCGGTCGGCGAGCGCAATGTCTACGCGCTGAAGCCGCGCGGCCGGATCGCGGCGGTCGCGGCGACCCAGAGCGCCGGGCTGATCCAGATCGGCGCGATCCTCGCGACTGGCAACGATGCGATCGTCAATGCCGGCGAAACGCTGGCGCTGAAAAGGCTGCCGCCCGAGCTCAGCCACCGGATCGTGATGGCCTTCTACCCGCTCAAAGCGCCTTTGCTCGCCGGCGCCCTGTTCGAGGGCGAGGCCGACGCGCTTGCCGCCGCCTTGCGCCAGCTCGCCGACCGCCCCGGCCCCATCGTCCGCCTCCAGGCGCTCACCCCCGCGCGCCTCGCCGCCGGCGAGGACTACAACCTCGCCGAACTGGTCGAGGAATGCGCGATCGCCACCAACACCGCCGCGGCCGGCGGCAACGCGAGCTTGATGACGATCGGGTAGCGCCGTCACCGAGAGCGACGCGCGGCTTTCGCCAAGCAGGTTCCCATCTGTATCACTTCATGATACATCCGAAGCAATGATCAGAAGCTTCCGTGGCGCGTTCGCCGAACTGATCTTGGAGCAGCGACGCGTTCCAAAGGGATTCCCGAGCGACATCGCCAAAGTCGCGCGCCGCAAACTGGTGCAGCTCAACGCCGCCTCCGCCCTCGGCGATCTTGCGGCGCCACCCGGAAATCGACTGGAAGCCTTGCGAGGCGATCTGGCCGGCAAGCATTCGATCCGAATCAACGATCAGTGGCGGATCGTATTCCGGTGGAGCGAAAGCGGGCCTGAGCAAGTCGAGATCACGGACTATCATTGAAAGGCGTACGCTATGGCTAAGAAACTTTCCCCTGTTCATCCCGGCGAGGTCCTGCGCGAGGAATTCCTTCGGCCGATGGAACTCTCGGCTTACTCTGTCGCGCGGGCAATTGGCGTGCCACGCACCCGGATCGAGCGGTTGGCTAACGAGCAAACCGCGATGACTGCCGACACCGCCCTGCGGCTCGCCCGATATTTCGGCACAACGCCTTCGTTCTGGATGGGCATCCAGGCCCAGTATGATCTTGAGAGCGCCGAGGATGAGCTCGGTCCCAAGCTGAGTAAGATCGCGCCGGTTCGCGAAACCAAACCAGCGGCTTGAGAAAAGGGGCCCCTAACCCCCGTCACGCCGCCTCGAGCGCGAG
>PLUH01000212.1 GCA_003164825.1 Hyphomicrobiales bacterium | reverse complement strand
CGACCGGCTGGAGGACGATGCGATTCGACCGGGCAGGCGACGTCTCCTTCCGGTCCATTCGCGCGCGTGGTTTCTGAAAAACTGAACCACAGATGGGGCGATTTGGCAAGAAAATGTCGATTCGAGGTCTTCCCCAAGAAGCGANNCCGATCCGGCCGAGGAGCGGCGCGCCGGCCGATGCCGCGCCTTACGCGAAGAGCCCAAGACTATCCTGCTTCAAACAGTAGCGATTGCGGCCCTGGGCCTATTGGCGAGGCCGCCAGCTTTAGAGCCGACAGCTTCACGAGTTGCGTGGCGACTGGAACGCCGCGTTCGGCGAGGGTGGGGGCGTCATTCGTCCGGGGCGGTTCAAATCGCCTCCCGCTCCCTGAGCTTGAACCGCTGGATCTTGCCGGTCGCGGTCTTGGGCAATTCGGCGATGAACTCGATGGCGCGCGGGTATTTGTAGGGGGCGAGGCGGTCCTTGACGAAACGCTGCAGCTCGGCCTCGTCGGCTGAGGCGCCCTCCTTCAGCACCACGTAGGCCTTGGTCTTGACCAGGCCGTCGGCGTTGGGCGCGCCGATCACCGCCGCTTCGAGGACGGACGGATGCTGCACGAGCGTCGCCTCGACCTCGAACGGGCTCACCCAGATGCCGCCGACCTTCAGCATGTCGTCCGACCGGCCGGCATAAGTGAACGAGCCGTCGGGGTTGCGGATATATTTGTCGCCGCTCCTGGTCCAGCGGCCCTCGAAGGTCTCGCGCGTTTTCGCGCGGGCGCCCCAGTACATCAGCGCCGCCGACGGCCCNNATGTCGTAGCCCGGCACCGGCCAGCCGGTCGAGCCGTAGCGCACCTTGTCGGGACGGTTGGAGATGAAGATGTGCAGCATCTCGGTCGAGCCGATGCCGTCGACGATGTCGACGCCGAAATGGCGCTTGAAACGCTCGCCGATCTCCGCCGGCAGGGCCTCGCCGGCGGACGACACGAGTCTCAGCGCAACATCCTCCCGCGCCGGCAGGCCGGGCGAAGCAAGCATGCCGGCGAAACCGGTCGGCGCGCCATAGAAGACCGTCGGCTTGATCCCGCCGACGCCGCCCCGCCAACGCTTGAATACGGCGTCCGGCGTCGGCCGCTCGGCCATCAGGAGCGCCGTCGCGCCGACGGCGAGCGGAAAGGTCAGCGCATTGCCGAGCCCGTAGGCGAAGAAGAGCTTGGCGGCCGAGAAGCAGACGTCACTCTCCTGCAAGCCCAGGATCGTCTTGCCGTAGAGCTCGGTCGTCCAGTACGGGTTGGCGTGCGAATGCACCGTCCCCTTCGGCCGCCCGGTCGAGCCGGACGAATAGAGCCAGAACGCGGGCTCGTCGGCATGAGTGCGGGCGGGCTTCATCAGCGGCTTCCCGCGGGCGGCGAAGTCCTCGAACGCGACCTCGCCGAAGTCGAGCGGCTGAGCCGGGCGCGACACCACGACCGTGTGAACCTCATGATCCGATTTGGCCAGCGCCGCCTTCAGCGCCGGCTTGACCGCTCCGCTCACGAAAACGGCCTGGGCGCGCGAGTGCTCGAGCATGTAGGCCAGGTCGTCGGCGGTGAGCAGGGTGTTCACTCCAACCGGAACGACGCCCGCCAGCATCGCGCCCAAGAAGGCGACCGGCCAGTCAGCGCCGTCCTGCATCAGGATGAGCACGCGCTCCTCGCGCTTGACGCCGCCCTCCTTGAGGGCCGCGGCGAACCGTCGGGCGCGCTCGTCCAGCTCCCCGTAAGTCACCGCCCCGGCGTCGTCGATGAACGCCGTCTTGCCCGGCCGCCCGGCGTTCGCGCCCAGAAGGTGAGCCGCGAAGTTGAACGCCTCTGGCGGCGGCTCAACGGCGCTCATGCCCATCGGCGTCTCCTGAATTCCCTCGCGGCCCGCGCGGAACGGCGCGCCAAGGCTTGCCTGCCTCGGTTTGATGCAATATTGTGCTTCATGTCCTCTTAGGGGCGCGCAAGAATCTTGTCAAACAATCTGGCGCCATCGCCGGCCGAAGCCGAAGTCGCCGCCCCTCGCGCCGCGGGCGAAAATTCGCCTGCGAACCCGTCCGCCGGGACCGACGAAACCGCGGACGGGCGGAGGGAGCCGTTTCTCGCCGCGCTCGGCGAGCGCGTCAGGGCTCTGCGTGCGCGTCGTGGCCTCACCCGCAAGGCGCTCGCGCGCGCGACCGGCGTATCCGAGCGGCACCTGGCCAATCTCGAATACGGCGTCGGCAACGCCTCGATCCTCATTCTCCTCAACGTCACCCGGGCGCTGCAATGCTCGTTGGCTGAGGTTCTGGGCGACGTCACCACCCGCTCGCCGGAATGGCTGATGTTGCGCGAAATGCTCTCGGACCGCGACGAGGCGACGCTGCGCCGCGTGCGCCTGGCGGCCTCCGAACTCGTCGGCGCCGCGCCGCCGCGCAGCGACGAAACGTCCGCCCGCTCGCGCCGAATCGCGCTCATCGGCCTGCGCGGCGCGGGCAAATCGACGCTTGGCCGGATGCTGGCGGAGGATCTCGACTTTCCGTTCGTCGAGCTCAGCCGCGAGATCGAGAAGCTCGCCGGCTGCAGCATCAGCGAGATTCTCGGACTTTACGGCCAGAACGCCTACCGCCGCTACGAACGGCGCGCGCTCGAGGAAGCCATTGACGCCTATCCCGAGGCGGTCATCGCCACTGCGGGCGGCTTGGTCTCCGACCTCGTCAGCTTCAACCTGTTGTTGCGCCGCTGCGCCAGCGTCTGGCTCAAGGCCGACCCCGAAGATCACATGAGCCGCGTCGCCGCGCAGGGCGATCTCCGGCCGATGGCGGCGAGCCGCGAGGCGATGGAGGATCTTAAGAGCATCCTCGCCGGGCGGGCGGCCTTCTATTCGAAGGCGGACATCCACATCGACACCAGCGCCCAGCCGCTGGCCGAAACCTTCGAGATCGTGCGGGTGCAGGCGCGGGAGGCGATCGGCCTCCCCGTCCCGTGACTGCCTGAGGAGCTTGCCTGCCACTTGAGAATGCACTATGGTGCATTGCTTGCATTAAATTGCCTATGAACGGGAGCGCAATGGACCGGGTCGACTATCAAACCGCGCCGTCGCGCTACAAGCACTGGAAGCTCAAATTCGACGGGCCGGTGGCGACGCTCCTCGCCGATTTCGACGAGAACGCGGGCCTCATGCCCGGCTATAAGCTCAAGCTCAACAGCTATGATCTCGGCGTCGACATCGAGCTTAATGACGCCGTCAACCGCATCCGCTTCGAGCGCCCCGAGGTGCGCGCCGTGGTCATCGCCAGCGCGCGCGAGCGGGTGTTCTGCTCCGGCGCCAACATTTTCATGCTCGGCGTCTCGAGCCATTCTTGGAAGGTCAACTTCTGCAAATTCACCAACGAGACGCGCAACGGGCTCGAAGACTCATCGAAGCATGAGGGGCTGAAGTTCCTGGCCGCCGTCAACGGCTCCTGCGCCGGCGGCGGTTATGAATTGGCGCTGGCCTGCGACGAGATCCTTCTCATCGACGATCGTTCGAGCGCGGTCAGCCTTCCCGAGGTGCCGTTGCTCGGCGTGCTGCCCGGCACCGGCGGCCTGACGCGGCTGACCGACAAGCGTCACGTCCGCCACGACCTGGCGGATGTCTTCTGCACCACCAGCGAAGGCGTGCGCGGCGAGAAGGCGCTCAACTGGCGCCTTGTCGATGCGATCGCCAAGCCGGCGCAGTTCGCCGCCGCGGTCAGCGAGCGCGCGCTGGCGCTGGCGGCGACCAGCGACCGCCCGTCATCGGCCAAGGGCGTCGCGCTGACGCCGATCGAGCGGACGATCGAAGCCGACGCTTTGCGCTATTCGCATGTGACGGTAGCGATCGACCGCGCCGCGCGCGCCGCCACGTTCACGGTCAAGGGGCCGAGCGACGGTGAGCCGCGGGACATCGCCGCGATCGAGGCCCAAGGCGCGGCCTGGTATCCGCTGGCGCTCGCCCGCGAGCTCGAGGATGCGATCCTCTCCATGCGCACCAACGAGCTCGACATCGGGGTCTGGCTGATCAAGACGGAGGGCGATGTCGAGGCCGCGCTGGCGATGGACGCGACGCTCGGCGCGCTCAAGGGGCATTGGCTGGTGCGCGAGACCATCGGCTATCTGCGCCGCACCTTCAGCCGGCTCGACGTCACCTCGCGCAGCCTGTTCGCGCTCGTCGAGGAGGGCTCATGCTTCGCCGGCACGCTCATGGAGCTGGCCCTCGCCTGCGACCGCATCTACCACTTGGCGCTGCCCGGCGGGAAAAACAGCGCGCCTCAAGTGGCGCTCAGCGCGGCGAACTTCGGCGACTACCCGATGGCGAGCGGGCAGAGCCGTCTCGGGCGCCGCTTCTACGACGAAAAGCCGGCGCTCGAGGCGCTGAACGCCAATATCGGCCGGCCGCTTGACGCCGAGGCGGCGTTCGCTCTCGGCCTCGCCACCAGCATTCCCGACGACATCGACTGGGCGGACGAGATTCGGATCGCGGTCGAGGAGCGCGCGTCGATGAGCCCCGACGCCTTGACTGCGCTCGAGGCGAACCTGCGCTTCGACGGTCCGGAAACTTTGGCCACCCGCGTCTTCGGCCGCCTCACCGCCTGGCAGAACTGGATCTTCCAGCGCCCGAACGCGGTCGGCGACAAGGGCGCGCTCAAGGTCTACGGCAAGGGTGAAAAAGCCGCCTTCGACTGGAACCGGGTCTAGCCGATGGGTCACTCTGAAACATTTTCCGACCGCGCTGAATCGTCATTGCGAGGAGCCATAGGGCGTTCGGAAGAACGCCCGTCTTTCGACGGGCTATGGCGACGAAGCAATCCAGGGGAACGTAGGGCGCTCGACGTTCCCCTGGATTGCTTCGCTTCGCTCGCAATGACGTCGCAATTCGACTCGGTCCAACAGCGCTTTATCGTCCTTGCCGCAGGGATAAGCGCGTGACAGAGGCGCAGGAGGCCGGGCTCGTCAGGCAACATCTGATCGACCCCGAAATCTGCATCCGCTGCAACACCTGCGAGTCGACCTGTCCGGTTGGCGCGATCTCGCATGATGCGCGCAACTATGTGGTCGATGCGAACATCTGCAATCTCTGCATGGCCTGCGTCCCGCCCTGTCCGACCGGCAGCATCGACAATTGGCGGGCGATGCCGCGCGCACGCGCTTACAGCATCGAGGACCAGTTCGGCTGGGACGTCCTGCCGGCGGAGCTAAGCGCCGACGAATTGGCGTTGGCCGGCGCCGCGGCGGACGCTTCCCCTGCCGACGCGCCGCCGCCGCCGGTCTCGCCCGACGCGCCGGGCAAAGCGGAGTTCGACGTCGGCGCCTACGCAGCCGTCGTCCCGCCATGGTCGGCCGAACGCGCGATTGCGAATCTTTATGGACCGAAAGCGGCGGCAAGGTCGGTTTCCGCCACGGTCGTCGGCAATGTGCGGGTGACCGACGTCGGCAAGGACTACGACACCCATCACATCGTGCTCGATTTCGGCTCGATGACATTCCCGGTGCTGGAGGGCCAGTCGATCGGCATCGTCCCTCCTGGCGTCGACGCCGACGGGCGGCCGCACTTCCCACGCCAATATTCGGTCGCGAGCCCGCGCAACGGCGAGCGGCCGGGCTACAACAACCTCTCGCTCACCGTGAAGCGAGTGTTGGAGGATCATCAGGGCCGCCCGGTCCGCGGCGTCGCCAGCAACTATCTCTGCGACTTGAAAGTGGGCGACAAGGTCGAGGCGACCGGACCGTTCGGCTTGACCTTCCTCATGCCCAACCACCCGCAAAGCGCGATCGTGATGATCTGCACCGGCACCGGCAGCGCGCCGATGCGGGCGATGACCGAGTGGCGGCGCCGCTTGCGCAAGTCCGGCAAGTTCGACGGCGGCAAGCTGATGCTGTTCTTCGGCGCCCGCACCAAGGAGGAATTGCCCTATTTCGGCCCGCTCTTGAACCTGCCGAAGGACTTTATCGACATCAACTTCGCCTTCAGCCGCAGGCAGGGCGAGCCCAAGCGCCATGTGCAGGACGCGATGCGCGAGCGGGCAGCCGATCTCGCCCCCCTCATCGCCGACCCGGACGCCTATTTCTACGTCTGCGGCCTCAAGGCGATGGAGGAAGGCGTCGTAACCGCGCTTCGCGACATCGCGACTAAGGCCGGGCTTGATTGGGAGACCCACGGGCAGGCGCTCAAGCGCGACGGGCGACTGCATTTGGAAACCTACTGACGCGACCCGTGACCCACGAGGAGAAACCCATGAGCGCCGACGACATTCTCAGCGACTCGGCAGGATCGACGAGCGGCGACCGCTTCGTCGAAATCAGCTATGACGACGTCATTCCCAACAACGTCGCCCTTGGTTCCGACAAGCAGCTTCAGCGCGCGCTCGAGGGCTGGCGGCCGAAATATCTCGACTGGTGGAGCGGCATGGGCCCGGTCGGCTACCAGCAGTCCGAGGTCTATCTGCGCACCGCCGTCGGCGTCGACCCTGCCGGCTGGGCCAAGTTCGGCTATGTGAAGATGCCGACCTATCGCTGGGGCATCCTGCTCGCGCCGAAGGTCGAGGGGCGCACGATCCCGTTCGGCCGCCATAAAGGGGAGCCCGCCTGGCAGGAAGTGCCCGGTGAGCACCGCGCCCTGCTGCGCCGGCTCATCGTGGTGCAAGGCGACACCGAGCCGGCCTCGGTCGAGCAGCAGCGCTTCCTCGGCGCAACGGCGCCGAGCCTCTACGACATGCGCAACCTGTTCCAGGTCAATGTCGAGGAGGGCCGGCATCTCTGGGCGATGGTCTATCTCTTGGTCAAATATTTCGGCAAGGACGGGCGCGAGGAGGCGCAGGCTTTGCTCGAGCGCCAGAGTGGGCAGATGGACAACCCGCGCATCCTCGGCGCCTTCAATGAAAACACGCCCGACTGGCTGTCGTTCTTCATGTTCACCTTCTTCACCGACCGCGACGGCAAGNNGGCGTCCAGCGGACGATCGAGGCGACCTGCGCGGCGATGGCGAAAGCGGGGATCAAGGACCCCGATAACATCGAGGCGGCGCGCAAGCTCGGCGTCGTCGACCTGCCGCTGCTCCAGCGCAAGCTGAACTTCCACGCCTCGGTGACCCGCGACCTGTTCGGCGCCGAAATCTCCTCCAACGCCGCCGAGGCGTTCAGCTCGGGAATCAAGGGCCGCTTCAACGAGGGCAATCTCAAAGGCGACGATCACCTGCTCCAGGATGCGACATATCCTGTCACTCGCGTCGTTGACGGCAGGCTCGTGGTCGAAGAGGCGCCAGCGCTGCGCGCCCTCAATGCGCGCCTGCTCGACGACTTCATCGTCGACTGTCAGGGCGGGATCGACCGCTGGAACAAGTCGGTCGAGAAGGCGGGCATCGCCTTCAAGTTCGTCCAGCCGCACAAGGGCTTCAATCGCCGGATCGGGGAATTCGCGGGCAAACGGGTCAGCCCCGCCGGCGAGGTCCTGACCGAAGACCAATGGACGGCGCAAAGCGGCGACTGGCTGCCCAACGACGACGACATGCGCTTCATCGGCTCGCTGATGAAGCCCTGTCACGAACCGGGCCGATACGCGAGCTGGATCGCCCCGCCCCGCGTCGGCGTCAACAACCAGCCCGGCGACTTCGAGTACGTGAAGATCGCTTGAGGCAGCCGCTACCCTTCTCCCGAACGGGAGAAGGGGGCGTGCGCGCCGTCAGCGGCCGGCGCTGATCGCGTGACCGGCTCGCGCGCGCGTGGCCGACGCTATGCCAGCCCCTCGGCTGCGAGCGCGCGCTTGACGGCGGGGCGATCGGCCATCCGGTCGCGGTGATCGAGCACGCGCGGGAAGCGGGCGGGATCGACGCTGTCGACCTCGAGCCACCGCGCGATGGTGAAGAGGTAGGGGTCGGCGATCGTGTAAGCGTCGCCCATCACCCAGGGCCCGCGGAACATCTTCCCCTCAATCAGGTCAAAGCAGGCGCCGACGGTCTCAGGAACCTTCTTCTTCATCGTTTCGATCGCCGCCGGGTCGTCCGTCCATCGATAGCCGCGCGCCCGATGAGCGTGCGCGACATGCACCGTCGCGCAGAGATAGCTCATGAACCCCTGCACTTCGGCGAAGGCGAACGGATCGTCGAGCGGCGCGANNTCGGGCTTGGTCTGCTCGGCGGCGCCGAAGTCGACCCAGCGGGTTTCGAACGCCGCGCCCGCCTCCTCGAGCGCGATATGCGAAGCGAGCGCGCAGGTGTTGGTCGCGTAGTAGAGCGTGAGCATGGAAGCCCCGGGTTGGCGCCCCGCGCCTATAAGGCCACGATACGCCCGCGTCGTTCAAGCTCGGCGATGACGCGGTCGGCAAGAGCCTCAGGCGTCTCGGCGGCGGAATCGAGAACGAGCTCCGGCGCCTCGGGCGCCTCATACGGCTGGTCGACGCCGGTGAAGTTCTTGATCTCGCCGGCCAGCGCCCGCTTATAAAGGCCCTTGGGATCGCGGGCGATGACCGTCTCGAGCGGCGTATCGACGAAAATCTCCAGAAACTCGGCCTCTGCCGCAGTGTCGCGGACCAGCCGCCGCTCGGCCCGGAACGGCGAAATGAACGAGCACAGCACGATGAGCCCGGCGTCGGTCATCAGCCTCGCCACCTCGCCGACGCGGCGGATGTTCTCGACCCGGTCGGCGGCGGTGAAGCCTAAGTCCTTGTTGAGGCCGTGGCGGACGTTGTCGCCGTCGAGGAGCGCGGTATGAACGCCGCGCGCATGAAGCTTGACCTCGACCAGGTTGGCGATCGTCGATTTTCCCGCCCCCGAGAGCCCGGTGAACCACAGGATCGCCGGCTTCTGGTGCTTTTGCGCCGCATGCGCTTCCCGGTCGACCGCGAGCCCATGCCGATGCACGTTGGTCGCGCGCCTCAGCCCATGGGCGATCATCCCCGCCGCGGCGGTCTCGTTGGTCGCGCGGTCGATGAGGATGAAGGCGCCGGTCACGCGATTGTCGCCATAGGCGTCGAAGGCGACGGGCATCGTCGTGGCGACGTTGCAGAAGCCGACCTCGTTGAGATCGAGCTGCTTCGCCGCCAATTTCTCGAAATTGTTGACGTCGAGGCGATGCTTGAGCTCGGTGATCGATGCGGGCGTCGTCCGTCCGCCGGTCTTGAGCAGGTAGGATCGGCCGGGCAGCATCGGCTCGCCGCTCATCCAGATGATATGGGCGGTGAACTGGTCGGCGACCTCCGGGCGGCTGTCAGGCTTCGCGAGCACGTCGCCCCGGGCGATGTCGATCTCGTCGGCGAGCGTCAGCGTGATCGCGTCGCCCGCCTCTGCCGCCTCGACCTCGCGATCGCCGATGAGGAGGCTCGCGACCGTGCTCTTTCGCCCGGAATCGGCGGCCACGATCGCGTCCCCCCGCGCCACCCGTCCGCTCGGGATCGTGCCGGCGAAGCCGCGAAAATCATGATGCGGGCGGTTGATCCATTGCACCGGCAGGCGGAATGGGGCGCTGCGGCGGTCCTCCTCGACCTCGATGGTTTCGAGCCGCTGCAACAAATGCCCGCCCTGATACCAAGGCGTCCTCGGGCTGACCGAGGAGATATTGTCGCCGAAGCGGGCCGAGATCGGAATCGCGAACAGCGAGCGGAAGCCAAGCGGCTCGGTGAACTTGCGATAGGCGATGACAATGTCGCGAAAGATGCGCTCGTCATAGTCGACGAGATCGATCTTGTTGACCGCGAGCACGACGTGGCGCACGCCGAGCAGCGACACGATGATCGAATGGCGGTGGGTCTGCGTGAGCAGCCCCTTGCGCGCATCGACCAGCACGATCGCGAGGTCGGCGTTGGACGCCCCGGTCGCCATGTTGCGGGTATATTGCTCGTGGCCGGGCGTATCGGCGACGATGAAAGAGCGCCGGGCGGTGGCGAAGTAGCGATAGGCGACGTCGATGGTGATGCCCTGTTCGCGCTCGGCTTCGAGCCCGTCGACCAGGAGCGCGTAGTCGATGTCGTCGCCAGTCGTGCCGAATTTCTTCGAGTCGCGTTCGAGGGCCGACAGCTGGTCGTCGAGGATCAGCTTCTGCTCGTACAGCAATCGCCCAATCAGCGTCGACTTGCCATCGTCGACCGACCCGCAGGTGAGGAGACGCAGGGTCGGCAGGGTCGTGTCAGTTGGAATGACGTTCATCGTGGCCGTCATTGCGAGGAGCGAAGCGACGAAGCAATCCAGGAGTCCCAGGGCGCCTTACGTTCTCTGGATTGCTTCCCCCCGGGCTTGACCCGGGGGTCGCATTGACGGATTGAGTCGTGCCAAATTGGAGCATCTCTAGAAGTATCCCTCGCGCTTTTTCTTTTCCATCGATGAGGCTTCGTCGGCATCGATGAGGCGGCCTTGACGCTCCGACGTGGTGGTCTTGCGCATTTCGGCGATGATGTCGCGGAGGGTGTCGGCCTCAGACTCGATTGCGCCGGTCAGCGGATAGCAGCCAAGGGTGCGGAAGCGCACCCGCCGCATTGTCGGCTGTTCGCCGGGCTCGAGCGGCAGCCGGTCGTCGTCGACCATGATGAGNNTCCAGTTCGAGAGCGGGAAGACGCGCATCGATTCGCCCTCGCGCAGGCGGGTGTTGAAGAGCCGCCACAATTCGGGGCGCTGGTTGCGCGGGTCCCACGCATGCGCGGCCGAGCGAAACGAGAAGATGCGCTCCTTGGCGCGGCTCTTCTCCTCGTCCCGCCGCGCGCCGCCGAACGCGGCGTCGAAGCGTCCGCGGTCGAGCGCCTGCCTCAGCGCCTCGGTCTTCATGACCTGGGTGTGGAGCTGCGAGCCCGAGGCGATTGGCGATATGCCGCGCCGGACTCCGTCCTCGTTGATGTGGACGATGAGATCGAGGCCAAGCCGGCGCGCCGTCGCGTCGCGGAACGCGATCATCTCGCGAAATTTCCAGGTCGTGTCGATATGCAGCAGCGGGAACGGCGGCTTGCCGGGATGGAACGCCTTCATCGCCACATGAAGCATGACGCTCGAGTCCTTGCCGATCGAATACAGCATCACGGGGTTGCGCATTTCAGCGACGACTTCCCGCATGATCTGAATCGACTCGGCCTCCAGCCGCCGGAGATGAGCCGGCAATGTGCTCGCCATCGACAATTCCCTTGAGAAGCCGCGTTCCATAGGCGGCTTCCGAGGCGAAGGCAATTGATTTAAACTATATAGAAGAGTTGTTAGATATATATCCCTATGTCATCTTGTTTATTGAGGGCGGCAATGCCTGGCCCGGCCTGGCAGAGTCTCATCTGAATTTCGGCTTCCGACCCCAGGCGGCATTCCCCGACCCTTCTGCACACAAATAGCGGCCATTCGCCGACGGTTCGGCGAACGTCTCAGATGTGACCGCAAGCGCGCATTCCTGCTCGGTCCCGGTACGGAAGGCATTCGCCAACTGCGGGCATTCGCGCTTAGTCGTGCGACGCGCTCGGCGTTGTGGACGTGACCCCGGCTTTGCTTTGAAACTGCATCCTATCGACGTTTTCCGCGCGCACAGCGATCGTGTCGCCAAACTCGACGTATTGCTCGGATCCATCGGTCCATGCGGGCCAGGCGACGGCCTCGGTCGCAGGATCGCCGGTCCTCGCGAACGCGACCAGACAATCCGACATCTTGTCGGCAAGCTCCCGGTCATACGACGTCCAATTGCGCGTGGTCCGGAACAGATTCAACGCATCCAGTGTCTCGAACCAATAGGGGACATCGGAAGTGTGATAGGCGCCGATGGTTTGCGGATGGTCGAACAGCTTCGGATCTTCAACGAAGGGATGAACGCGCGAAAACATGTACATGTAGAACGGCGCCTTCCCAGTCGCGCGCGCCGCGAGCGCCCACGTCCGGGTCCCCGTCTCGACCAACGCTTCGCGCGCCGCGGTATTGCCCATGATTTTGGCTTCCGCGTCGTCATGAGCCGGATACAGGTCGAGGAATTTTTCGGCCCGGTCGCCATAAAGCTCGTGGGCGGCGGCGATGTAAGCGCCGAGATTGGCCGCGCTTCTGAGATCGTTCGAGCTTTCGTCGCGCGTGAAGCCGACGACCGTCGGGACGTCGTTCTGACGGCCCGCAGCGAAGACGGCGGGGACAGCGTCCGGCAGGAAATAGCCGTCTACCGCCGGCGAGACCGCGACGGCGCCGGCGCAGCCAAGCTGGCAGTCCTTTTGGAGCGCCAAAATCTTGTCCGCGGGCATCGCGCGCATGTCCGCGATCGACGCCGCGCCGAGCGCCTTCTGGACTTCAAGTCCCGTCTTTTCCGCATCCGCCAGCTTGGGAAGCGCGAGCCGGTCGTCAAAGAAGCTGAGGCTCATTGCGAACCCGTGCTGGAACAGATCTTTGGCGAGCGGGCTCGCCTCCAGCGCTGACACCGACGCTGAGCCCGCGGACTGGCCGGATATCGTGACATTGTCAGGATCGCCGCCGAACTTCACAATGTTGCGCTTGATCCACTGCAATGCGGCGATCTGATCGAGAAAACCGTAATCGCCCGAGGCGCGATGGGGCGACTCGGCCGTCAATTCAGGATGCGCGAGGAAGCCTAACGCGCCGACACGGTAGTTGAAATTGACGAAGACGATCCCCTTCTTGGCGAGCTCTTCGCCTCCATACATCGCCATCCCGCTCGAGCCGAGCGTGAAGCCGCCCCCATAGATGTAGACGATCACGGGCAGCTTTGCTCCAGGCTTCGCGGTCCCGCTCGCCCATACGTTGAGGTAGAGGCAATCCTCGCTCGTCGCCTCCTCGCCGAAATAATGATTGATGTCATGGCGTCTTAGCACCTGGATGCATTCCGGCGCCTTGCGGTCCGCGTGGTAAACGCCCTTCCATGCCGCGACCGGCTGTGGCTCGCGCCAACGCAAGTCGCGCACCGGCGGCGCCGCGAACGGGACGCCAAAATAGGCGCGGACGCCGCTCTCCAGTAGCTTTCCCGATAGCGCGCCGCCATCAACGACGACCGGATCCTCTGGGATAGTCCGTTCGACAATTTGGGCAACGGCTCGAGAAGTCGCAAAAGGCCCTGCGACCGCGAGTCCGAGCAGGATGGCTACGCCGGGATGGAAGANNCACGCTCGACAAACCCCGCAGCGGCTTGACGCCTTTGTTGAGCATTCTACAGCCTCCCTAGAAACTGACGCTTCGCTTGACATACTATCCTTGCGAAGTTTTGGACGTAAAGATCGTTGAGATCCTATCCGCGTATCTCGTCACACGACGTGTTCGTAGAAGCCAATGATTCTCGCGTGCTACAAGCGTGGAACGCGCTCTAGCGCTCATCGTCGGTGGTTAGCCCGCCTAGCA
>PLUH01000133.1:15999-19537 GCA_003164825.1 Hyphomicrobiales bacterium | reverse complement strand
GCGCGGGCTGGAACGTCATCAAATGTTTGTGGGGGTCGGGATGGGACCAACTCCTCGCCAAGGATACGGCCGGCAAGCTCCGCCAGCTTATGGAGGAGTGCGTCGACGGCGAATACCAGGACTTCAAGTCGAAGGACGGCGCCTATATCCGCAAGCACTTCTTCGGCCGCCACCCGGAAACGGCGGCGATGGTCGAGGATTGGACCGACGCCGAGATCTGGGCGCTGACCCGCGGCGGGCATGATCCGGTCAAGGTCTACGCCGCGTACAAGGCGGCGGTCGAGCATAGGGGTCAGCCGACCGTCATTCTCGCCAAGACCGTCAAGGGCTACGGCATGGGCGCGGCCGGCGAAGGGCAGATGATCGCCCATCAGGCCAAGAAGCTCGGCCACGATGCGCTCAAGGCCTTCCGCGACCGGTTCCAGATCCCGGTCTCCGACGCCGACCTCGACAAGGTTCCGTTCCTGCGCTTCGCCGAGAACAGCGAAGAGACGAGCTATCTGCACGAGCGGCGGGCGGCGCTTGGCGGCTATCTGCCGGCGCGTCGGCGCCAGAGCGAACCGCTCAAGGTTCCACCGCTCGCCGCCTTCGACGCGGTGCTGAAAGCAACCGCCGAGGGACGAGAGATTTCGACCACCATGGCCTTCGTCAGAGTTCTGACCACGCTCTTGCGCGACAAGGACATCGGCCCGCATGTGGTTCCGATCGTCCCCGACGAGAGCCGGACCTTCGGCATGGAGGGGTTGTTTCGGCAGGTTGGCATTTTCAGCCAGGTGGGGCAGCTCTATCGGCCGCAGGACGCCGATCAGCTCATGTATTATCGCGAGGATCCGAAAGGACAGATTCTTCAGGAAGGGATCAACGAGCCGGGCGCGATGGCCTCTTTCATCGCCGCGGGCACGTCCTACTCCACGTCGAACGTGCCGATGATACCGTTCTATATCTATTACTCGATGTTCGGCTTCCAGCGCGTCGGCGATCTCGCCTGGGCGGCGGGCGACATGCGCACACGCGGCTTCCTGATCGGCGGCACGTCGGGCCGGACGACTCTTAACGGCGAGGGTCTGCAGCACGAGGACGGCCACAGCCATGTTCTCGCCTCGACCGTTCCCAATTGCGTGACCTACGACCCGACTTACGGCTACGAACTCGCGGTGATCATCCACGCCGGCTTGAAACGGATGTTCGTCGATCAGGACGACGTTTATTACTACATCACGACCTTGAACGAGAATTACGCCCATCCGGCAATGCCGGAAGGGGCGGAAGAGGGCATTCTCAGCGGCGCCTATAAGCTGCGCGACGTCAAGGCAGGCCAGCCCGGATTGCAGGTGCGTCTGCTCGGCGCGGGCGCGATCCTGCGCGAAGTCGAGGCGGCGGCCGAGATGCTGGCCAGCGAGCACGGCGTCAGCAGCGAGGTATGGAGCGTCACGAGCTTCACCGAATTGCGCCGCGAGGGGCTCGACGTCGAACGGTGGAACCTGCTGCATCCGGAAGCCGACCCAAAGGCTCCATTCATCACCCGAGCCTTGTCGAGCGGAAAGGGGCCGGTCATCGCGTCGACCGATTACATGAAGGCGGTCGCGGACGGAATCCGGCCGTATGTGCCCGCGCGCTACAAGGTGCTTGGAACCGACGGGTTCGGACGCTCCGACTATCGCCGCCGATTGCGCTCGTTCTTCGAGATCGACCGCTATCACGTCGCGGTTGCGAGCCTCAAGGCGCTGGCGGACGAGCAACTGCTGCCGACCCGCCGCGTGGCCGAGGCGATTGCGAAATACGGCATCGACCCGGAGGGGCCCAATCCGGCTCGAAGCTGAACGTTCGCCGTCCCTATTCAATCTTTGTCGCTGAGGAGAGCGCCGGTGGCCAAAATCGACGTGAACGTTCCCGATATCGGCGACTTCAAGGATATCCCGATCATCGAGGTCCTGGTGAAGCCGGGCGACGTCGTGAAGGCCGAGCAGCCGCTGGTGACGCTCGAGTCCGACAAGGCGACGATGGATGTGCCGTCGCCGATCGCGGGCGCTGTCGCCGACGTCGTTGCAAAGGTGGGCGACAAAGTGTCGATGGGGACGCTCATCGCCCGCATCGACTCTGCTGCTGGCGAGGCCGCGCGGACCGCCGCCCCAGCGGCCCCCGCCAAGGCAGCGCCGGCGGCCGCCGCCTCGCCCGCGCCGGCCAAGGCGGCGACGATCGATGTCACCGTCCCCGACATCGGCGACTTCAAGGACGTGCCGGTCATCGAAGTCCTGGTGAAGGTGGGCGACACGGTCGAGGCCGAGCAGCCGCTGGTGACGCTTGAATCCGACAAGGCGACGATGGATGTGCCGTCGCCTGCGGCCGGCAAAATTACGCAGCTCATCGCCAAGGTCGGCGACAAGGTATCCATGGGCGCCCTCATTGCGAAACTCGACGCGGGCGGTCCAGCCGCGCAGATCTCGCCCGAGCAGGACGACGAGGCGGAGGCGAAGGAAGAGGAGGACGCCGCCGAAGCGCCGCAGACCTCGCCCGTCGCGCCCAGGGATCTGCCGCCCCCTCTCACGCCGGCCTCCGGCCCCGCCAAGGTCGACTTCTCCGGCGTCTTCGCTGGCCCCGCGGTTCGACGGCTGGCGCGGGAGCTCGACCTCGACCTCAATACGGTCAAAGGCACCGGAGAGAAGGGCCGCATTACTCGCGAGGATGTCAAAGCCGCGTTGTCCCGCGGCGCCGCGGCCGTTGCGCCTGCCGGGGGCGGCGCTCTGCCCGCTATCCCGGCCGTCGACTTCGCCAAATTCGGTCCGGTCGAGACCGTTCCGCTTTCGCGCATCAAGCGGATCTCGGGCCCGCGCCTGCACGCATCGTGGGTCAACGTGCCGCATGTCACGCACACCGACGAGGCGGACATCACCGAGCTCGACGCCTTCCGCAAAGCTCTCGATGAGGACGCGAAGAAAGACAAGTCGAAGCCCTATCGCGTTTCACTGCTGCCGCTTCTCCTGAAGGCCGTGGTCTCGGCCCTGAAGGCATTCCCAACCTTTAATTCCGCTTTGACTCCGGGCGGCGACGCCTTGGTAATGCGAAAGTATTGGCATATCGGCGTCGCCGTCGACACGCCCGAGGGGCTGGTCGTCGCCGTTGTCAAGGACGTCGATCAGAAAGGCGTGATCGATCTTGCGCGCGAGCTCGGCGCCCTCTCCGAGAAGGCGCGTGGCGGCAAGCTCAGCCCGGCCGAAATGCAGGGCGCGACCTTCACCATCTCTTCCCTTGGCGGAATCGGCGGGACGGCTTTTACTCCGATCGTCAACGCGCCCGAGGTGGCGATTCTCGGCGTGGTGCGATCAAAGATGGCGCCGGTATGGGACGGGAAGGCGTTCGAGCCGCGTCTGATGCTGCCGCTTTGCCTCTCTTATGATCACCGCGTCATCGACGGCGCCGCGGCTGCGCGCTTCATGCGCCACCTTGCGGGGATCGTCGAGGACATGCGGCGCGTCATTCTGTGATTGGGGCCGGATAGCGGGAGATATGCGGCGATGGCCAAGGAAATCAGGCTTCCCGA
>PLUH01000133.1:0-15953 GCA_003164825.1 Hyphomicrobiales bacterium | reverse complement strand
CGTCAAGGTCGGCGACAAGGTCAGCGAGGGCGCGCTGCTGGCGACTTACGCGGAAGGCGAACAAGCGAAGCCGGCGGCCGCCGCCCCGTCTTACGGCGGCGCCGAGATCCAGGAGCCTACGCCCAAGGCCGCGCCCGCGACCGCTCCGAAGCCTGCGCCCGATCCCGGCGGAAAGGCGGATGTCGAAGCGGACATTCTCGTCCTCGGCGCCGGCCCTGGCGGCTACACCGCCGCCTTCCGCGCCGCCGATCTCGGGCNNGCCTCAACGTCGGCTGCATTCCGTCGAAAGCGCTGTTGCACGTCGCCAAGATCATCGAGGAGGCGGCCGCGATGGGCGCGCATGGAGTCAAGTTCGGTCAACCCTCGCTCGACCCCACGGCCATTCGCGGCTGGAAGGATGGGGTGATCAAGCGATTGACGGGCGGCCTGACCGGTCTTGCCAAGCAGCGCAAAGTGAGGGTCGTGACCGGCCGGGGGAAGTTCACTTCGCCAAACACCCTGCAGGTCGAAACCGCCGAGGGCGCGCGGTCCGTGCGCTTCAAGAACGCGATCATCGCCGCCGGCTCTGAGCCTGTCGCGCCCGGGTTCATCCCGGCCGATCCGCGCATCTGGGATTCGACCGCTGCGCTGGAGATGAGCTTCATCCCGAAGCGCATGCTGGTCCTGGGCGGCGGCATCATCGGCCTCGAGATGGCGACGGTCTATTATTCGCTCGGCGCAGGCGTCACCGTGATCGAGATGATGGATCAGCTGATGCCCGGCGCCGACCCCGACATCGTCGCCCCGCTCGCCAAGCGAATCGGCAAGCTCTACGACAAGATCCTGCTCAAGACGAAAGTGACCAAGGTCGAGGCCAAGGGCGACGGACTCCACGTCTCCTATGAGGGTCCGGCCGGCGCGACGACCGAAGTTTTCGACGCCATCCTGGTCTCGGTCGGCCGGCGTCCGAACGGCAAGGCGATCGGCGCCGAGGCGGCGGGGGTCGCGGTCGACGAGCGCGGCTTCATCCCTGTCGATCGGCAGATGCGCACCAACGTTCAGCACATTTTCGCAATCGGCGACATCGTCGGCCAGCCGATGCTTGCGCATAAAGGCACGCATGAAGGCAAGGTCGCCGCGGAGGTCGCGAGCGGGCACAAATCCTCGTTTGACGCCAAGGCGATACCGTCGGTCGCTTACACAGATCCTGAAGTCGCCTGGGCGGGCTTGACGGAGACGGAAGCCAAGGCCAAGGGGGTCAAATTCGGCAAGGCGGTCTTCCCGTGGGCGGCAAGCGGCCGGTCGCTCTCGCTCGGCCGCGACGAGGGCCTGACCAAGACCCTTTGGGACGAAGAGACCCAGCGGCTGATCGGCTGCGGCATCGTCGGCCCGAACGCCGGCGACCTCATCTCGGAGGCCGCATTGGCGATCGAGATGGGCGCAGAGGCGGAAGACGTCGGCCTCACCATTCACCCGCACCCGACCCTATCCGAAACCTTCGCCATGTCGGCCGAAGCCTTCGCCGGGACGCTGACCGACCTTTATATGCCGAAGAAGAAAGCCTGAGCGGCGTTCGGCAGACGTTAAGCGAGGCGCGCGCCCGTGAGGGTCCTCTTCTTCGGCGTCGGATATTGCGCCCGGCGGCTCGTTGCGCGCGAATCCTGGATCGAGGCGAGCGGAACGGCGCGGTCCGCCGAGGGCGTCGCGGCGTTGCGGGCCGAGGGCGTCGACGCTTATGCGTTCGACGGCGCGCACGTGGACCCGGGGCTGGAGCGAGCGCTCAAGAAGGCGGAGGCGATCGTCGTCTCCATTCCGCCACGGGATGGGACCGGGGCCGCGGTCGAGCGCTTAAAAGCCGCCATCAACGCCGCGGCGGACCTGCGGCGGGTCCTCTATTATTCGACCATCGGCGTCTATGGCGATCACGGCGGCGGCTGGGTCGACGAGACGAGCGCGACGCTGACGCGCACTTTCCGTGGGCTGGCGCGGCTCGAAGACGAGGCGCGCTGGACGGCGGCGGCCAGGGCGCGGGGGGTCGAACCGGACATCCTGCGCCTCGCCGGAATTTACGGGCCCGGCCGCAACGCGCTCATCAATCTGCGCCAGGGCCAGGCGCGGCGGATCGTCAAGCCGGGTCAGGTCTTCAACCGGGCGCATGTCGACGACATCGCCGAACTCACGCGTCTCGTGCTGACCCGCGGGCTGGAAGGCCAGATCTGGAACGTCGCCGACGACGAACCCGCCCCGCCGCAGGACGTGGTCGCCTATGCGGCGGCGCTCCTCGGCCTGCCGCCGCCGCCCGAGGAGCCATTCGACGAAGCGCGGCTCTCGTCGATGACGGCCGAGTTCTACGCCGACAACAAGCGGGTTTCGATCGCCAAGGCCAAGACGGTCCTGGGGTTTGTCCCCGCCTATCCAACCTATCGCGAGGGGCTAAGAGCGCTGGCGGAGGCTGGAGAGGGGCGGGGCGCATGAGGGCGAGGCGCGGCCGTCTTGTCCGGCGTCCTTCAAGCGCCGACGTCCCCAGCGGGCAGGGGCTCAGTGCGCCGCGGGGGCGGCGCCTCCGAGCTTGACCTTGCGCAGGCTCAGCGCAAGCGGCACCGCGGCAAGCGAAAGCAACATCAGCACCCAAAAGACGTCCATGTAGGCGAGGAATGACGATTGCGCCNNGCAGCGTGTCCTGATATTGCATGCTTGAGGGAATCGCGCGCCCGATGAGCCGGCTCTGATGGAACTGCTCGCGATGCGCGAGCACGTTGGAGGCGATTGAGATCCCGATCGAGCCGCCGGTGTTGCGCGCTGCGTTGATGAGCGCCGACGCCATGTCCACCCTGTTTGCCGGGATTCCAGCATAAGACGCGGTGATGATCGGGATGAAGATCAGCGGCAATCCGATGCCCAGCACCATCCGCGTGCGGGCAAAAAACCAGAAGCCGAGATCGCTATACACATCGGTCATCTGATACATCGAGATCGCCGCGAAGATCGCGCCGGTCATGATCAGGTATTTCGGCTGGATCCGNNCTGGGTGGTCGCGTAGAGGATTGCGCCGATCGCCCCCATCACCAGGAAACAGGCGCCAAACTGGCGCGACCCCACCATCCGGACGTCGATCATCGGATCATGCCTGGACATCTCCCAGGGGATCATCAGCACGAATGCGAGGGCGCAAATCGCTGTGAACGTTACGATGAAGTTTGAGCCGAACCAGTCATCCTCGAGGCCGCGATCGAGCACGATCTCGAGCGCGCCGAGGAAAGTCGCGACCAACAAAAAGCCGATGACATCGAACCGGACGGACCGCGCCTGCCCAGGTTTGTCCGCAGGCAAGAGGATGGCGATCAGCGCGATTGTGGCGAGGCCGACCGGACCGTTGATCAAGAAGCACCAGCGCCAGCTGAGATTGTCGGCGAGCCAGCCGCCCAGCGTCGGGCCGACCACCGGCGCCACAACCACCGCGATGCCGAACAGCGCGAAAGCCTGTCCGCGCTTCTCCGGCGGGAAGGAATCCGCGAGGATCGATTGCGACACCGGCACCATGCCGCCGCCAGCCAGGCCTTGCAGGATGCGGAACAAGAGCAGCGAATCGAGATTCCACGCCTGCGCGCAGAGGTGGGAGCTTATGCTGAAGAGCCCAAGGCAGATCAGGAAGAAGGTCTTGCGGCCGAGAGCCGCCTGGCGAGAAACGGGCTCGCGGTCAGGCTGACGGCGTTGGCGACCAGATAGGTCGTCACCACCCACGAGGCTTCGTCATCGCTGACCCCCATGCCGCCGGCGATGTAGGGCAGGACCACGTTGGCGATCGTGGTGTCGAGCACCTCCATGAAGGCCGCGAGCGCGACCAGGACGGCGATCAGCCAAGGGCTGGCCAACGCTGCGCCCTTGGCAGGCGCAGCGCCGGCCTGGGCGGCCGTGTCGCTCACACCTGCCTCCGCCATTGCTCTACGCGGGCCTTCAGCCGCTCATAGAGAGAGGGCGACGGATCGACGCGCACAGTCGGGACGACCGACATGCCGGGGCCAAGCGAGACGTCGGTCGGCGGATTATCCAGGATGATCTTGACCGGCACGCGCTGGACGATCTTGACATAGTTGCCGGTGGCGTTTTCGGGCGGCAGCAGCGAGAAGGCCGGACCGGAGCCGGGCTGGACNNGTCTCCTTGTAGTTCGCCGTCACCCAGAGTTCGTCGGGCACGAACATGCTGAGGTTCGTGCCCGCCTGCGCATATTGCCCGACGGCGCCGCTGAGGTTGACGACGCGGCCGGGCTGGTCGGCTATGACGGTCGTATAGGAGAGGTTGAGCGCGGCCTGATCGCGTTGGGCCTGCGCTTGCCCGAGGTTTGCCTCCGCCGTCGCACGCTGCGCCTTCAGCGTGTCGATTTGCCGCTGCGCCACTTTGAGCGCCGCTTGCGCGCTATCGACGGTGGCCTGCTGGGCTTTAAGGTTCTGGACGTCAGTCGTGCCCTGCTGGGCCGTCGCCCAACCCTGCTTGACGAGAGGTTGGTCGCGTCCCCAGGTGACTTTCGCGAGTTCCTGGTTCGCCTGCATCTGGGCGACCTGCGCCTGGGCCGACGCGATCTGTGCGTCCTGCGTGGAAATCTGCGTGTCGACATTATGGATGCCGGCTTCCGCCCCCGTCACTTGAGCCTGGGCCTGCGCGAGAGCCGCGAGGTAGTCGCGCTGGTCGATCTTCGCGATCACCTCGCCCTTGCCCACATGCTGGTTATCGGTGACCGGAACCGCGGTGACATAGCCCGCGATCTGAGGCGCGATCGCAAACTGGCGCGCGGCGATGAAGGCGTCGTCCGTCGATTCGAAGTGCGAAGTATGATCCCAGTAAAGGTATCCCGCCGCCGCCGCCAGCAAGAGCGCCACGAGGCCGAGCGGGGCCAGGACTGGATGGCGGCGGAGGAAGCCTTTCTGCGGTTTCTCGCTGGGCTTTTCCTCTTTTGCGGCAGGTTGCTGGCCCGGTTTGTCCTCCTTCTCGGCAGGCGGCGCGGGACGCTCGGTCTTCTCAGCGGGCTCCGCAGGGCGGTCAGTTTCGGGAGTCTCAACCGGCCGTTCGGCCTCCGGGGGCCTCTCGCGCGCCGGAGCGCGCAAGGTAATGATGTCCCGTTTGGGGGTCGCTGCGCCTCCAGCGCGGGCCCCGGATCCCTGGCCCCAATCAGAGTCGGACGCTGGCGCGTCGTTGTACATCTGCTGGCCTCGGTCCTGATTCCTACGCGCCATGGCCGGAACTCCCACTGGCCCCCCAAGCGCATTAAACAAACTCGAAACGAAACTGTTCCGTTCACTTTACTTTTATCGGGGCCTTACCTATAAATCAAGGGCGTGAGCACAGATTTTATCGATCGCGGTTCTGGCGAAAGACGAGGGAGGGACGTGGAAGCGGACCCCGCGTCCGAACGGGCGCGCGGGGCCGTTCGTTGCGGCCGCCCGCCGCGCGGACTTGCCGGCCGGGTCGAGGAGCGAATCCTCGACGCGGCGGCCCATGTGTTTCTCGAGCGCGGCTTCCAGGGGGCGAGCGTCGACGAGATCGCGGAAGCCGCTTCAGCCGGAAAGCCGACTATCTACGCCCGGTTTCCCAATAAGCAGGCGCTGTTCACCGCAGTCGTGGAGCGCCTGGTGCGCCGGAACACCACCTTCGAGTCGTTGTCCTGCGCCGGCGGCTCGATCGAGGAGCGGCTCAATGCCCTCGCAGCCGTCATTCTGGGCCGCGTCCTGACCCCGGAAACGATCGGGTTGATCCGGGTCGCGGTCGCCGAAGCGCGGCGGTTTCCCGAGTTAGCGACGAGCGTAAGCCGCATGGGGCGCGAACGCCCGACGGAAGCCTTGACCCATGTGTTTGGCGGATTAGGGGCGTCCGACGACATCGGAGCGTCGCCTGCGTTCGCGCCCCACCGTCTCCCGGAGACGGCGCGCCGGTTTCTTGATCTGGTGGTATTGCCGATGCTGATGAGGGCGCTCTTCGGCGAAGATCTGGCCGCCCTGCATGCCGAAATCGGCCCGCACGTCGCCGGGTCGGTCGCCTTCTTTCTCGCCGCGTGCGGCCGCGGGAATACGCCGGCTCGCGAACTTGCGACGCCAAACGCGGAGCTGCCGTCGAACCGCGACGCTGTCGCTGGATGAGTGCGAGCCGGCGTGACTGCTCGCCCGCCGCTTATCCCTTCGCGTCATCATCATCCGTCGGAATGACGACCCCGGAGTTCGGCTCGATCCAGGCCATGTGGTCGCGCACGGCCNNCAACCTCGACCCGGACGCTCGCCCGCGGCGCCCATTCGAGCTTGTCGAGCTCGGCCTGGATCATGGACTTGATCTCGCCGTCGGGATGGGGGCCGGTCGCGCCTGGCGTCGGAGCCAAGAGTCCCTTGAGGAGGTCCGACCGGGAGATGACGCCGACGACAGTTTGGCCTCGCAACACCGGCAACCGCTTGATGTGGCGGTGGATCATCCGGTCGACGGCCGCGCTGAGGTCGGCGTCTTCCGAAATCGTCTCGACGTTGGGGGTCATCACCTCGCCGACCTTGCGTCCGTGTTCATGCGCATAGGCCTCGGCCAGCCGTCCGCTGCCGAGCAGGAGCTCGAGCCAATGCGGGCGCTTGCGTTCGCTTCCGAGCTCGCTGCGGCGAAGGAGGTCGCCCTCGCTCAAGACCCCGATGACCGCATTATCGGCGTCGAAGACGAACAGCGCGCTCACGCGCGAGCGCAACATCGTCTCGATCGCTTCCGCGAGGCTCGCGCTCTCGGGCACGCCGATCACGCCATAAGTCATCACGTCTCGAACCCGCATTCTCTCATTCCTCGCCTTATGGCTGTTCCGGCCATGGACCGGACGGCCGCGGCCAGTAAGCGCCGGGCGACGCGCAAGTGGCAAGTGGCGCGGCCGGCGGTCACCGTTTCGACTGCCGGGCGCGCCGCTCTTTTGCTATTGCGTTAGCGATGCGCCCGCCGCGAGGAGAGGAGTGATGGCGAACCCGGTGGTCGTCGAGGCCACGCGCGGAGAGAGGATTGAATCCACCCACCGCGGCGCCGGCGCGGTCGTCGACGCGGATGGCCGCGTCGTCATGGTCTTCGGCGACGCNNGAGATCGCGCTCGCCTGCGCGTCCCACTCGGGCGGCGAAGACCATGTGGCGACCGCGCGCGCGATGCTCGCCAAGGCCGGGCGCGACGAAGGGACGCTCGAATGCGGCGTCCATTGGCCGCTCGGCGAAGCCGAGGCGCGCGCGCTTGCCTGCTCAGGCCGAACGCCGAACGCGCTGCACAACAATTGCTCGGGCAAGCACGCGGGCTTTGTCTGCCTGTCATGCGCCATGGGCGTCGAGCCGAAGGGCTATGTCGCGCCGGATCATGCCGTGCAGCGCGAGGTCGCGGCGGCGATCGCGGCGGCGACCGGCGCGCGCCTGAGCGAGGAGATGCGCGGCGTCGATGGCTGCGCGATTCCGACCTACGCCGTGCCGTTGATCGCGCTCGCCCGGGGTTTTGCCCGGTTGGGGACCGGGGAAGGGCTGTCGCCAGCGGGCCGAAAAGCCGCGGCGCGCATTCGTTCAGCCGTCGCCGCTCACCCTATGACGGTCGCCGGAAAAGGCCGCTTCGACACTGATGTCATCAGCCTGCTCGGCGCCGGCGCGTTCACCAAGGGGGGCGCCGAGGGCGTGTTCTGCGCCGCGCTGCCCGAAGTCGGGCTCGGCCTCGCAGTCAAGGCCGACGACGGCGCCGGACGCGCGGCGCAAGTCATGATCGCGACGCTCATCCGCCGCTTCGGCGGCTTCGACGACGAGACGGCGGCGCGCCTTCAGCCCTTCGTCGCTCCGCGGCTCTTGAACTGGAACGGCGCCGAAGTCGGGCGCCTGCGTCCGGCGGGCGCGCTTGCGTGACACTCGTGGGGGCGCCAAGTACGCTGATGCGCCAAACCTCAGCAATAGCGCGGCCGCACGGAGACCCGGTCGATAGCTCGTCGAAGGGCGGGCGCCCCTTCGGACGTCCGATGGGCCGCGTCTTTCTCTCGGCGAGTAGGCCGCTGCGCCTAGCCGCGCTGGCCAGCCTCGCGCTGGTCTCAGCCGCAAGCCCGTCGCACGCCGCCGACCCCTGCGCCGACAAGGCGCTCGCCGTCGAGGCGCTCCATCAAGGCGACGAATATCAGGCGGCGACGCTGTTGTTCGCCGTCGCGCGGCTCGGCTGCGAGCCCGAAGCGCGCGCCCTCCTCGATCGCGGCGCGGCGGTCGACGCGAAAGACCGGGAGGGCGCCACCGCGCTTGGCCGGGCCGCGCAAGCGGGCAAGATCGCGGTCGCGGCGCTGCTGCTCGACCGGGGCGCCGAGGTCAACGCCCGCGCCGTCGACGGATCGACGCCGCTCTTCTACGCCGCCGAAGCGGACCGCGCCGCCATGATCCGCCTGCTTATCGACCGAGGAGCGGATCCCAACATTCCGGGACGGAAGGGTATACGCCCGCTCGCCGCCGCCGCCTACGACGGTTCGGCGGGAAGCGTCGAGCTTATGCTCAAGCACGGCGCGGACGCCAACGCGGTCGACGACGATGGGAAGAGCGCCATGACCTATGCCGCAGGCCGAGCCTATGCGCCGGTTGTCGAGCTCCTGATCGCAGCGGGCGTCGACGTCAATCGCCGCTATGCTCACGGGCTTTCCGCGTTGATGTGGGCGGCCGGGCACGACGCGTCCGCGGGCGTCGAGGACGTCGGGGCGACGCTGAAAACGCTGATCGACCACGGCGCCGCGGTCGACCTTAAGGACGACCGCGGCAAGACCGCGGCCGACATCGCCCGCGCGCTCGGCGACGAGCGGGCGGCGAAGCTACTGGACCGCTAGCGCGCTTTGCAGCCGGACGATGTCGGTTGGCTCTTCTTGGTGAGCAGGCCGCGGCGTCGGTTCGGTCAATCCGTTTGGGTTTTCTTGCCTCGTGGCCGTTTCGCGCCGAAGCCCCCGCGCACGAGCGTTAGGTTGTCTTGGATTTCGGTGGGCAGGTGGGGGGCGCAACTCAAGTCGACTCACAACTCAATACAAAAATCCTATACAATGCAACCTGATCTTCGCGCGTACAGCATGCCGCGTGTCTGCGGCGCATGGCTGTGCACCGCCTATACGGCTGGCCTCTGGACGAGCCCCTTTGCGGTTTGAAAACAGAATGTGAGCCCTCTCGATCTCGTCTCCATCCGAGAGGCCGGAGCGCAGCATCTCGACGGCGGCAATGCATCCATCGCGTATGAAATGGCGCCACTGCATGGGTAGCGGATGGCTCTGGCGCTGATTGTGTGACTGCGTCCGCACCGTTGGGGCGCACTGAGAAAATTGGGCTAGACCTGTCGATGCGACGCGCCCGGAAAATAGCGGACGAAGCCGCGATGGAAACGTGCCGCACGACCGAAGCGCGCCAGCGCGCGCGCGTCCGCCATGGCCGGACGGCGCGCAACCTCCGCCGCGACGGCATCCGGACGCAGCGGACGGCCGAGCGGGTAGTAGCATTCCAGGAAGACGTCGCGTTCCGCCCAGCCGCGGAACGGGGTCAGTTCGCGCAGCGCGCGGCGGGCGGCATGCAGTCGTTCGGGGCGAACGAACCAGCCCGAGGCGTTGGCGCCGTGCAGCCGATGCTCCACCAGCACCCGGTCCAGCACGCCGCGCCGGCCGGCCGCCATCGCGAGGCTCGCGATCCAGAGGTCGTGGGAGGCGCCGGATCGCGGCCCGGGCCATCCCCAGCTCGAAATTAACTCGCGCCGAAACGCGAGCGAGCAGCCCTTGATGCAGAGCGACGCCGGCAGGCGATCGGTATCCAGCCGCCGGAAATACGACGGCACAAGCATCTGCCCTTCCGCATCGATGAGCGCGATGTCGTGCCCGATGACAAGGTCTCGGCCGGTCTCCAGCGCCTCGCCCACGGCGGCGACTTTCCCGGGCAGCCAGATATCGTCCTGGTCCGCGAACAGGATGATATCGGCATCGGTCCGACGCGTGGCCGAGATGAAATTGCACGTATAGCCAAGCCGTCTCTGGTTACGATGGATCGCGACAGGAAACGGCGCGTTCGCAGCAAAAGCCTCGACCAGCGAAGGCGTCGCGTCGGTCGAGCAATCGTCCGACACCACAAGGCGGTCGGGCCGGCGCGTCTGGTTAGCGAGACTGGCCAATTGGGCGGCGATGAATCGTTCGCCCTGGCAGGTCGCCATGACGACGGCGATGCTTGACTGCATGCGAACATCATCCATGCTTAGCCTTTGACCGGCGGCTTCTAAGCGCCGATCAACGATGCAAAGCCAGTAATGCTACTGGGGTCCGCAAAGTTGGGGACGTCCGCAACGACTGTTTTCCATTCCGGCGACCCGAGCCCAGTCTGTAGCGCACCAATGTCATCAAAATAGATTTCAGTGATCCGACAGTAAGGCGGTACGGGCTGACCGGGCGGTGGCGGCAAGACCGCCGCAACGTCAACTCTTTTGACGCCAGGCGTTTTACTCACAAGCGGTACATGGGTTTCGAGATAGTACTTTGTGGAAGCGACTGGATCTTTTGGCGGCGTAAACAGTAGAGTGAGCTTGATTCCACCAGTGCCTTGCGCAAGGGCCGCCCCGCCTAGAGGCCCANNCTAGCACCAAGGCCGAACTCCGAAAAGCGAAGCAGTTTCTTTAATATCGCGTTTTTCACCCATGGCGTCTCCCTCCTTGGCATCATTGCGCTCGACCATGACCTGTGGCAGCGCCGTGGTAATCGCCGCGCTGCTGTACCGCCCTCAACCCATTGCAGAACTCGCCCACTCCCCGCAAGGCAATTGGCTTAACCGGCGGCTCCAAAACATGAGGCTAGTGCGCAGATCTATTATGACAACGGGAAATTGTCGATTCGCGTGGGTGCCGAACAAGTGCCATAGACGGAAAGGATCGACGCACTCCAAACGGCTGGAGTCGACGGACATTGGAATAGCGGCATTGTCACCGGGGCGGCATCGTCGCGTTGCAACGCCCATCTCCTCGATCCCCGCCACGCATCCTCCTTGGCGCAAGAGAATTGGTCATGGGGCAGCCCAACCTGAGTTCTGATTTTCTGCAAGGAATTGTCATCCGAGCCGTTCCCTCTCTGCCGCCTTTCCCAACGGCAAAGAGTTCTGGGCAAAAACCGATCCGTCACAAGCCGGCGAGATAATTGGCCATTGCGCCGAGCTGCTCGGGCGTTACGGTGTTCATCAGGTCGGACATGCCGGGATTGTTCGCGCGTGCGTGGTCGCGGAAATCAATCATTGTCTTGAGCAGGTACCTGTCCACTTGATCCGCGAGACGAGGCACGGACGAATCGCCCTGAAACTCTTCGAGATGGCAACTCGTGCAGACGACCGAGTTGATCGCCGTCTTCGCGACCGCGGTGTCGGCTTTCGAAGCCGACGGCGCGCCTGTCTTCGGCCATGGCTTGGTGGAAAAGTATGCGGCGAGCGCGAGCAAATCCTCCTTGGCGAGGGATTGCGCGATCGGCGTCATGCGATCGTCCTTGCGGGCGCCTTTCTGGAAGTCGCGGAGCTCGAGATAAAGGTAACCCTCGTTTTGGCCCCAAATGATCGGGGTCGCCGGGAAGTCGGGCAGGCCGTTGGCGCCGTGACAAACACTGCAAAGCACCGCCTTCTCCTCAATCGTATCCGCCCAAGCGGCGGTTGCGCCAGCCAGAAGCGCGGCTGCAGCAGCAAAACGCAACATTCAGTAATTCCCTCACGCGCCAAAATCGCGCTCATTTGCGCGCCGCGTCTTCATAAGGTCAATAAAAAAGGCCGCTTCGCTCATCGAGCGAAGCGGCCTTCGGGCGCCAACGGTCACTCGATCGTGAAGGCGATGATGTTGTTGCCGCGCTTGGAGTCGATCTGGGCGTTGCCGCCCGAACCAACGACGACGTACTGCTTGCCGCCGACCTCATACGAGGACGGGGGCGCATTGACGCCAGCGCCAGTCTGGAATTGCCACAGCACCTTGCCGTTGGCTGTGTCGTAGGCTTTGAACCAGCCGTTGGCTTCGCCAGTGAAGAGAAGCCCGCCAGCCGTGGCGAGAGAGCCGCCGATCATCGGCTCTGGCGTCTTAACCTGCCAGGCGATCTTCCCGGTGTTGTAATCGACCGCGGTGACATTGCCGAAGCTCTCCTCGCCCGGAATGACCGTGAAGGCGCCGCCGAGCCACATCTTGCCGTCCGGATAGGCGGCGCTGGCTACCGTGTAGGTCATGGGCTGATGCAGGTTGATCGCGAAAGCCATGTTGCGGCTCGGGTCGGTCGAGAGCGGCGACCATTCGACGCCTCCGTTCGCGCCCGGGAACATCCGGGCCGAATTGGGATCCAGAGGCTGCGTCGGGGTCGGCAACGTCCACCGGCCCTTCTGATCCACCATCGGGTCGGAGAACCGGATCAGGCTACAGTCCTTGCGGTCGTGCACGTAGATGTAACCGGTCTTGCCGGCGTGCATGACGGCCGGGATCATCTTGCCGGACTTGTCCGCCGCGTTTACCAGCACGGTCGGGCTCACGGCGTCGAGATCCCACACGTCATGGGGAACATACTGGAAGTGGCAGACGTACTTTCCAGTGTCCAGATCGAGCGAGACGAGGGAGTCGGTATAGAGGTTGTCGCCGGGCCGGACGGCGCCGTCGAGATCGGGCGAGGGGTTGCCGACGACGAAGTAGATGCGCTTGTTGGCGAGATCGACTGAGGGATTCTGCCAAACCCCACCGCCCAGCGTCTTATAGGGGTCGCCGTTCTTGGCGAGCGCCGCCTTCTCGGCGTCGATGTCGCGATGCTCGTCGCGGCCGGTGGGGTCCTTGGTCGCCCAAACGCCGACGGAGTTCTCGGGGATGGTGTCGAAGCTCCAAATCAGCTTGCCGTCCTTGGCGTCATAGGCCTTGACGAAACCGCGTATCCCGTACTCGCCGCCGTTGGTGCCGATGAGGATTTTGCCGTCGACGGCGGTCGGCGCCATCGTCTCGCTGTAGCCCTTCTCGGGATCGCCGACTTGCTGCGACCAGACCTCGCTGCCGGTCTTGGCGTCGAGCGCGACCAGCTTGGCGTCGAGGGTGCCGACGTAGACCTTGTCCTCGTAGACGGCGACCCCGCGGTTGTTCGGGCCGCAGCAGACGGTGGTTACCGGGCCGAGCTTGGGCTTGTAATGCCAAATCTCCGCTCCGGTCTTGGCGTCGAGCGCGTAAACGTGGCTGAACGACGTGGTGACGTACATGACGCCGTCGACGATGATCGGCGACGTCTCGAGAGACTCTTTGATCTCGGTGGAGAAGATCCAGGCCGGATGCAGATGCGCGACGTTGCCGCGGTTGATTTGCGCGTTCGGATAGAAGCGCGTCTGATCGTAGTTGCCGTTGGTGTGAAGGAAGTTCGCTCCGTCTTTGGCGGCGCTGTTCAGTTGCTGCTGTGAAACCGATGTGATCGCCGCAGTCGCGGCCATCGAGCCCGAACCGTTCTTGACCTCCTGCGCGCCCGCAACCCCAGCCGCCGCCATCGCGGCGACGCAGATCGATCCAAGCAATAGCGATTGATTGACGACTTTGGTCATCACTGTTCCTCCCTGACGGGGGACACTTTGGCGTGAAGTCTGGGAAGCCGCAAGCAAATGAACGGGAATTTTTCCCATTTTTATTTCAATCATTTGATAGGCCGCGCCTATCGCCCGTAGTCAATGCGCGAATATGGTCTCGAGCATTCGCGTGGTCCATGCGACCCTTGCGGCGCGCTGAACGTTTGAGTTTTGGGGGAGACAAAAGTTCGCAAATGCGGTAACGGACAGGGTCTTGAGGGCCAAGCGCTGGGAGGCCATTCGCTTGACGTCACATTCGCGGTCCGTGCGCTTCAGCGTCAACCGCCCCAAGGTCTATGACCGGTTGAGCGAGGACGAGGTTGTCGGCGCGCTGAGGCGAATGCACCGCATTCGCCGGTTCGAGGAAGCGGCCGAGGATTCGTACATTCGCGGCTTGAGCTACGGCACGATGCACCTGTCGATCGGTCAGGAGGCGACGGCGGTCGGGGCGTGCACGCCACTCGGCGACACTGACTACGTCACCTCCACCCATCGCGGCCACGGCCATTGCATCGCCAAAGGCGCCGAGCTCAAGCCGATGTTCGCCGAGTTCCTCGGCCGCGAGAGCGGCTATTGCAAGGGCCGCGGCGGCTCCATGCACATCGCCGAGCCGGCCAAGGGCAATCTCGGCGCCAACGGCATCGTCGGCGGCGGCCTGCCGATTGCGGTCGGCGCGGCGCTCAGCGCCAAGAAGCGGCGCACCGGCTCGGTCGCGGTGGCGTTCTTCGGCGACGGGGCCAACAACGAGGGCGCCTTTCACGAGGCGCTCAACCTCGCCTCGATCTGGAAGCTGCCGGTCATTTTCGTCTGCGAGAATAACCAATATGCGATGTCGATGGCGATGGACCGCGCGACCGCGGTCGCCAATGTCGCCGACCGCGCCGCGGCTTACGCGATTCCGGGCGTCATCGTCGACGGCAACGATTTCGCCGCCGTGGCCGAGGCTTCGTTCGCGGCGACCGAGCGGGCGCGGGCGGGCGAGGGTCCGACGCTGATCGAGGCCAAGACCTACCGCACCCGCGGCCATTCCCGTTCCGACCGCAACCGCTATCGTTCCCGTGAAGAGATCGAGGCGTGGAAAGCGCGCGATCCGATCGCGCGCTTCGAAGCTGAAATCGTCGCCCTCGGCCTTGTGGCCGAGGCGCGGGTCGCGGAGATCGCGGCTGAAGTGGAAAAGGAAATGGCCGAAGCGGCGGCCGAAGCGAGCGCGAGCCCCTGGCCGGCGGCCGCCGACGTCCTGCGCGACGTCTATTCGCCCGCCGAGAGCGCGCGTCCATGAGCAGTCGCGAGCTCTCCTACGCCGAGGCGATCCGCGAAGCGCTCGCCATCGCGCTCGAGCGTGACGAGCGGGTGTTCCTGATGGGCGAGGACATCGGCGTCTACGGCGGCGCCTTTCAGGTGACAGGCGATCTCGTCGAGCGTTTCGGCGAAGAGCGGGTCATGGATACGCCGATCTCGGAACTCGGCGGAGCCGGCGTCGCGGTCGGGGCGGCGCTGACCGGCATGCGGCCGGTCTACGAGTTCCAGTTCTCGGACTTTTCGATGCTGGCGATGGAGCAGATCGTCAATCAGGCCGCCAAGCTGCGCTATATGCTCGGCGGCGCGGTCAACGTTCCGGTCGTCTTTCGCATGCCGACCGGATCTGGGCTAGGCGGCGCCGCGCAGCACAGCCAGAGCATCGAAGCCTGGTACGCCCATGTCCCGGGCTTGAAGGTGGTCGAGCCGTCGACGCCGGAAGACGTCAAGGGCATGCTGCTCGCGGCGATCAAGGACCCCGATCCGGTGATCGTGTTCGAGCACAAGCTGCTCTACAAAATGAAAGGCGCAACGCCCGAGGGCTATTACGAGACGCCGCTCGACCGGGCGGTCGTCAGGCGTGAAGGCCGCGATCTCACCATCGTCGCCGCCGCGATCATGGTCCATCGGGCGCTGGAAGCGGCGGATATCCTGGCCAAGGAGGGGATCGAGGCCGAGGTGATCGACCTTCGCTGCCTGCGGCCGATCGACAAGGACGCGATCGTGGCCAGCGTCAAGACGACTGGGCGGCTGCTCGCCGTTTACGAGGGCGTCAAGACGCTCGGCATCGGGGCGGAAATCTCGGCTATCGTCGCCGAGAGCGAGGCGTTCGACTATCTCGACGCGCCGATCATGCGGCTCGGCGGCGTCGAGGCGCCGATTCCCTATAGCCCGATCCTGGAGAAGGCGGCGGTTCCGCAAACGGACGACATTGTCGCGGCGGCGCGGCGTCTGGCGCTGACCGAGGTCTGACATGGCGGTCGAGATCGTCATGCCGCGCGTCGACATGGACATGAGCTCGGGCCGGATGGGCCGATGGCATGCGGCCGAAGGCGCCCATGTCGTCAAAGGCGCGACGTTGTTCGAAATCGAGACTGACAAGGCGGCGATGGAGGTCG
>PLUH01000011.1 GCA_003164825.1 Hyphomicrobiales bacterium | reverse complement strand
GGTTGCATTATCGGACACCTTTACGAATCGCCGCAAAAAGGGTATCTTTTCTCCAAAAGGAGGGTGGTCATGCCCATTTCCATCAAGAGAGAAGAGACCGTTCGCCTCGCGCGCGCGCTCAAACAGCAAACCGGAAGGCCGATGGCGCGCGTCATTCACGAGGCGCTTGAGGAGAGCCTGCGGCGACTGAGCCAGGCCGGTCCGGACCCGGAACAGCGCCTCGCCGAAATGCGCGCGATCAGCCGCCGCGTCGCCCGCCTGCCGGACCGCGACACGCGCTCGGCCGAGGAGATCATCGGCTACGACGAAAATGGCTTGCCCAGCTGATGGTCATCGATACGTCGGCCCTCATCGCCATTTTTCTCGGAGAGCCGGAAGCCGACCGTTTCGACGAGGCCATTGGCAGGGCGAAAGTTCGACTCTTGCCGGCGACCTGCCTGTNNTGCCTGTTGGAGGCCCGGATGGTTCTCGTCGCCCGCCGCGACGAACGCTCGGTCAACGACCTCGATCTCTGGCTGCTCAAGGCTGGCGTCGACGCCATTCCGGTCGATGTCGATCTGGTCGATTTCGCCACGCAAGCTTGGCTCGTCTACGGCAAAGGGCGTCATCCCGCCGGGCTGAACTTCGCCGATTGCCTGTCCTACGCCCTGGCGAAACGCTCGGGAGAGCCGCTGCTTTTCAAGGGTGAGGATTTTTCCAAAACCGACATTCAGGCAGCTTGACGATGGCGAGCCGATCAATCGACGCCTGGATCGTGGACGAGGTCCCCTCCCCTGCCCCGGCGGCGCCGGCCGATTCCACCGCCACCTCGTCCGCCCGCCTCTNNATCTTTGCCGGCCCGGCTCGAGCCGCTCGCCGAGGCGGCGCGGGGCTACGCGCGCGCCGCTACCTCGACCAACACCAACCGCGCCTATGGCGCCGACTGGCGCCATTACACCGCGTGGTGCCGGCGGCAAAACCTCCCTGCCCTGCCCCCGGATCCCCAGGCCGTCGGACTCTACATCGCCGCCTGCGCCTCCGGCGCGGCGGGCCCGCAGCCGTGCTCGGTCAGCACGATCGAGCGGCGGCTGTCGGCGCTCATGTGGAATTTCGCCCAGCGCGGCGAGACTTTCGACCGCAAGGACCGCCACGTCGCGATCGTGCTCGCGGGCGTCCGGCGCACCCATGGCCGGCCTCCCGCCCAGAAGGAGGCCATCTTGCCCGAGCACCTCCTCGCCATGATCGCAACGTTGGCTCTCGAGGATCTGAGGGGCTTGCGCGACCGGGCGATCCTCCTCATCGGCTTCGCCGGCGGCCTCAGGCGCTCGGAGATCGTCGGCCTCGACTGCCGCCCGCAGGACGGCCTCAGCGGCGGCTGGCTCGAATTTTTCGACGACGGACTGCTGCTGACGCTGCGGGGAAAGACTGGCTGGCGCGAGGTCGAAATCGGCCGCGGCTCTTCCGACGCGACTTGCCCGGTCGTTGCGCTGGAGACCTGGCTGAAATTTGCGCGGATTTCGATCGGGCCGGTGTTCCGGCGCGTCGTCGGCGGCAAGGTCGGCGCCGAGCGGATGACCGACCGGCACGTCGCCCGTCTGGTCAAACGCGCCGCGCTGGCCGCCGGCGTCCGCGGCGATCTGACGGAGGGCGAGCGGGAGAAAAAGTTCTCGGGCCATTCGCTACGCGCCGGCCTCGCCTCCTCGGCCGAGGTCGACGAGCGCTATGTGCAGATGCAGCTCGGCCACGCCTCCGCCGAAATGACCCGCCGCTATCAGCGCCGCCGCGACCGCTTTCGCGTCAATCTCACCAAGGCGGCGGGCCTCTGAACCGCTGCTGTCAGCGCCCTTCCCTGCGCTCGTTGAGTGCGTCCGCCGCCGGCGCGTCAAATCGCCGCCTGAACGCGATCGACGGACCGAATGATCAACCCTTTCTCGAGCAATCCGTCCCATGCTCTATCCTTTCGTCGACATCGTGCGGACCCGCCTTGATGTGACCGATCTCGATCTCGCGCGAAAACTCGGCGTCACCCTCGGCTGCTTTGCGCGAGCTGTGGGATCGCAAGGGTGCGTCTCGTTACGTCCAGCCGGCGCTCNNGGGGTCACCCTCGGCTGCTTTGCGAGAGCTGTGGGATCGCAAGGGCGCGTCTCGTTACGTCCAGCCTGCGCTCCCGCGCGTTAATCGCCGGGATCGAGGCGGAGGCGGTCGAGCGTTCGCCGACGCTGGGCGCTCGAAACCGAAGGCGCATCTGCCGGCGCAATGAAATGAGTTGCACAGCCTGCTCCGGCATCGCTACGCCCATTTCTTGTCCCGTTTTCGGCTTCCGATCAGCGCCATCAGCTTCGGTCCGAGCGTGAATTCGCCGGCCTCGGCTTTTCGGGTGAGTTCGCGCAAGTACCCGCCGGGGCTGGCGATCGCCGGGCCCTTTTGCACGATCGCCGCAACGACGCTCGCGGTGCGCGGCCGCAACTCTCGCGTGCGCCGAGATCCGAACTCTTAGGAGGCGGACCGCTTCCTCAACCAAACGGCCGTTGGCAGGGGAAGGCCTTCCCCTGCGGCCGAGCCTGTCGTCTTGGCCGACCCCTTCTGCGGGGACACCCCGCATCGCCCCGAGAGTGAGAGTGCGGACGGGTTTTCCGTGACGGGTTAAGGGCTGGGAGAGTGGCTCCCGGCACCCGTCGCGGAGACTCGCGATGTCTAGACACGCCGCTCACGCTCGGTCCGGTTCCGATCGGACGAGCCTCTACGACGAAATCACCACCAATATCATCACCGAGCTGGAGGCCGGCCGCGTGCCCTGGGTCCAGCCTTGGGGAACTGCGGCGGCGAAGGCGCCGCTCGCCATGCCGAAGAACGCGGCGACCGAACGGTTCTATTCCGGGATCAACGTGCTGATCCTCTGGGGTTCCGTGATCGAGCACGGCTTCCCGACTCAGGGCTGGCTGACGTTTCGCCAAGCCCTCGCCCTCGGCGGCAATGTCCGCAAGGGCGAGCACGGCACCACCGTCGTCTATGCCGACCGCTTCATTCCCGACGACGAGAAGAAACGGGCGCGAGAGACCGGCGAGGAAGCGCAAGCGATCCCGTTCCTCAAGCGCTTCACTGTCTTCAACCTTGCGCAGTGCGAAGGTCTGCCGGAGGATCTCGTAGTCGCCACACCGCCTCCGGAACCGGGGCCGATCGAGCCCAAGGTTGAGGCGCTGATCAAGGCGAGCGGCGTCGATTTCCGCATCGGCGGCAGCAGGGCCTTCTACATGCCCGCGCACGACTATGTGCAAGTCCCGCCGCCGCAAGCATATTTCGAGCCGATCAATTGGCACCGCACGGCACTCCATGAGCTCGGTCACGCCAGCGGCGCCCCGCTCCGGCTCAATCGCGATCTCTCCGGCTCTTTCGGTTCGAAGAAGTACGCCTTCGAAGAGCTGGTGGCGGAGATGAACGCCGCGTTTTGTTGCGCCTCGCTCGGCATCGTGCCGACGGTGCGCCACGCCGACTACATCGGCTCCTGGCTCGAAGTGCTGCGCGAGGACAATCGCGCCATCGTCCGCGCCGCCTCGCAGGCGAGCAAGGCGTTAGACTTCCTCCTCTCCTTTCTTTCTGGCGACGACGCGCGGGCCTCCACCGCAAACGGGCGGGAGGCCGCGTGATGCGCCTTCGTTTCAGTCGAGAACAAGCCATCACGCAAAGCCGGATTTGGGTATCTCCGGCTCGGCGGGTCCGCTGCGTTCCAGAGGAAGAGGGCTGCGCCGGTCTTCGTGACGGGTTGGAAGCCGAGAGAGAGTCTTTCGGCGCCCGTCGCGGAGACCATCCAGATGGCTACTGCCGTTCAGAAGATCACCCTGTCGTCGTCGCGCGACATCCCCTTCAACAAGCTTGTTCTGTCCCAGTCGAACGTCCGGCGCGTGAAGGCCGGCGTCTCAATCGAGGAGCTCGCCGAGGACATCGCCCGGCGCACGCTCCTGCAAGGCCTCAACGTCCGACCGGTTCTCGACGCCGACGGAAGCGAGACCGGCATGTTCGAGGTCCCGGCCGGCGGGCGGCGCTACCGGGCGCTCCAGCTTCTCGTCAAACAGAAGCGTCTCGCCAAGACCGCGCCCGTGCCCTGCGTCGTGCGCGATCCCAGCGTCGACATCTCCGCCGAGGAAGACTCGTTGGCCGAGAACGTCCAGCGCGCGCCGCTGCATCCGCTCGATCAGTTCCGCGCCTTTCAGGCATTGCGCCAGAAGGGCCAGTCCGAGGAAGAGATCGCGGCCGCCTTCTTCGTCGGCGTGAACGTGGTGAAACAGCGGCTGCGTCTCGCGGCCGTGTCGGAGAAACTTCTCGACGTCTATGCCGAAGACGGCATATCGCTCGACCAGCTCATGGCGTTCACGGTGACGACCGATCACGCGCGTCAGGAGCAGGTCTGGGAAACGCTCCAGCACTCTTACAGCCAGGAGCCGTATCAGATCCGCCGCATGTTGACGGAGCGCACCGTGCGCGCTTCCGACAAGCGCGTGCTGTTCGTTGGCCTCGATGCCTATGAGCAGGCGGGCGGCATCGTCATGCGCGATCTTTTTCAGCAGGACGATGGCGGTTGGCTGGAAAATGTCGGCTTGCTCGATGGTCTGGTCGCCGAGAAGCTGAAGGCCGAGGCCGAGAAGGTCGCCGCCGAAGGCTGGAAGTGGATCGAGGTGAATGTCGACTTCCCGTTCGGCCACACCCATCGCCTGCGCGAGCTCGACGGGACGCCAACGGACCTTACGGCCGAAGAGCAGGCGACGATCGATGCCTTGCGTGCCGAGTACGCCAACGAACTGCCCGACGGGGTGGACGTTCGCCTCAGCGAAATCGAAATGGCGCTCGCCGCCTTCGAGGATCGGCCGGTCAGCTACGACCCCGCCGAGGTCGCCCGCGCCGNNGGAGTTCGTCTGCATCGACTCGGATGGCAACCTCTCCGTCGATCGAGGCTACGTACGCCCCGAGGACGAGCCGCCGGCCACCGTGGATATCGATGCCGACCCGGAGACCGAGGGTGATGCTGGTGAGCCGTCGCCAGCCGCCGTCCAGCGCGCCGTCATCACGATCGGCGGCGAGGCTCCTGCGGAGGAGGACGAGGATGACTCCGTCAAGCCACTGCCCGACCGGCTGGTGAGCGAGCTGACGGCTTACCGGACGCTAGCACTGCGGGACACCGTGGGGAACAACCCGCATATCGCAATGACGGCGCTCCTGCACAAGCTCTG
>PLUH01000061.1 GCA_003164825.1 Hyphomicrobiales bacterium | reverse complement strand
GGCGGCTGCGGCTGCGGCGGCGGTTGGGGCTGGGGCTGGGGCGGCGGCTGCTGCTTGTCGTGGGGAGGGTGCGGCCTCTGCTAGCTGGAGCGCCGCCTTGCGATTACGTTGACAGGCGCAAGTCATCGCGGTTCGGCCCGGCCAAGGACCTCGTTTGCAGCGCTTGCCGGGCGATGCGGGCATCCGGGGCGCCAAGCGCGGCCGGGCGGGCGGCGAAGTTATCGAGAAACGCCAGCGTCAGAAACGCCAGCGCGCGAGCTTGACGACCGAGTGCTGGCAGCCGGAGAATGCGACTTGCACTGGCGTCCGGAGCTGCGGCAAAGGTGCGCGTACTGACCTCATGACAGGCGATCACGGAAACAAGATTACACAGCATAACGGCAGAGACGTTCCGCAGTTCGCGCCGAATTTCACCGTCTATGTGTTGCCGCCCGATGTCGTTTGCCTCTATTCCGACGATCGGAAGTTCTTGCTTCATGGCGAGCTCTATTGCGCGCTCGCCTCGGCGATAGCGAAGGGTGGAAAGAGCTTTCGGGAGCTCATTCGTGACCTGGAGCAGGATTTTCCAGCCGACAAAATCCGTGAAGCCCTAAAGCGGCTGGTCGACCGTCGCTATGTCGTTCCAGCATCCCGCTCTTCGAATGGCGCCGTAGCCGGCTATTGGGCGAGCCTCGGTTTATCGCCGGAGACCGCGGAGCAAAATCTCCGCAAATGCCGTGTGCGCATTCAATCAATCGACGTGCAGGGGGAAACCGACCTCGGGGCCGCCCTGAGCGGGCTGGGCGTTCGCGTCGTCAAGCGCTCCCCCGATCTGACGGTCATGTTGGTGAACGATTATCTCGAACCACGATTGGCCGAATTGAACCGGCAGCATTTGTCGGATGGCGCCCCGTGGGTGCTCGTCCAACCCTCCGGCGTTTTCCCCCTGGTGGGGCCGGTGTTCAGACCGGGGCAGAGCGCCTGCTGGATGTGTCTTGCGGAGCGAATGAAAAGAAACCGGGAGGTCAAGGCGCTCCTCGACCGCAGACAGGCCCGCTGCCTCGCCGTTTCGCCTCTGGCCCGACAGACGCTCGGACAGAGCGCCATCCAGCTTGCGGCGGTCGAGGTCGCGAAAGCGATCGCCACCGATTTTCGCACGCAATTATGCGATCACATCATCAGCCTCGACCTCATGGGCTCGACCATTGTGAAGCATCATGTGGCGGCTCGCCCGCAATGTCCGAGTTGTGGCCCAAAGAAACTGCGCGATCCCCGCCGCGCGCCGGCCCCGGTCGAGCTTGGCGCGGGCGGCAAGGTCGTCGCGACGAGCGGCGGGTATCGCAGCGTTTCGTCGTCGGCCACGGTTGCGCGTTTCCGCAGGCATGTGAGCCCGCTCACCGGCGTTGTCTCGCGTCTCGAGCGGATCCAGGCCGATCTGCCTTTGAACACCAACTACTATGCAACGCACAATTTTTCAGGACCGGCGGAGACGGTTCGTGAGCTCAGGGCGGGGTTGAGCAGCGGCAGCTTCGGCAAGGGCAGCACCGCCGAGCAGGGTGAAGCCAGCGCGCTCATGGAGGCGATCGAGCGCTATTCCGGGATTTTTCAGGGCGACGAGATTCGAGCAAGGCGGCGGTTTACCGATTTCGCCTCAGGCGAGGCTATTCCTCCAAACGAGGTCCTGCTGTTCAGCGACGCGCAATTGCGACAAAGCGGGTCGCCGACGCCAGGCTTGGACGAGCAGGAGGCGATCCCGGCGCTGTTCGATCGATCGGCAAGGATCGAATGGTCGCCGGTCTGGTCTCTGCGCGACGCGCGCTTCAAATATCTTCCGACCAGCCTCCTGTATTTCTTTTACCGGGGCGCCGCCGCCTTCGCAGCGGATTCCAACGGCTGCGCCGCCGGCAACACGCTCGAGGAGGCGATCGTCCAGGGATTCCTCGAGCTGGTGGAAAGGGATGCATACGCGATCTGGTGGTACAATCGACTGCAGCGGCCGGAATTGGACCTTGGCCAGTTCGATGATTCCTATGTTCGCGATCTGCAAAATCAGCTGGCCCAAACCGGCCGCCGGCTTTGGGTGCTCGACGTGAGCAGCGATCTCGGGATCCCGACGTTTGTCGCGGTCACGCACTGGATGCAAAACGGGCGGGAAAATATTGAATTCGGCTCCGGCGCGCATTTCGATGCCCGAATCGCCTTGTTGCGGGCGCTGACGGAGCTGAATCAATTTCTATCCCTGGGCCTCATGGGCGGCGGGACCGGGGAGAAATCGAGCCTCGACGGCGCCACTCCGTTGCGCCTCAAGGACCATCCCTATTTGACGCCAAGCGGAAATCCGATGGTCCAGCCGGAGCTCCGCTCGAAGTTTGGCCATCTCGATACGCGCGAGCAGGCGGCGGCCTGCGTGTCCATCGCGAAGCGAGCGGGCCTCGATTTCCTCGTCCTCGATCAGACCCGTCCCGACATCGAGGCGCCGGTCGTCAGGGTGATCGTTCCGGGATTGCGGCATTTCTATCGCCGCTTCGCGCGTGGCCGGCTTTACGATGTGCCGGTCGAACTCGGATTGCGCGACCGGCCGCTGGAGGAACACGAGCTCAATCCGATTCATCCCCATACGTGAACCTCCCCCTTCTCCGCGAAGCGGGGAAGGTGGCGCCGAAGGCGACGGATGGGGTGTGGAGCGCAGGAACCCGTCGGCGAAAATTTGCGGTAAAGGTCGTGTAGCGCAACTCCTCGACCGGAAACCGCAACATAGACGATTCGCCCCCGTGTTCGCGATCCAGTTTTACGGGCAGTATAGGACGGGTCGCTCATATGATCGTTGGATAAGATGGATGAGCCAGCGCGTTTCCGTCAGTCCTCGCGCAAGTTCGCTCGGGCGCAGCGTCAGAACATGACGAGAGCGGAGATCATGCTATGGCGCGTGCTGCGAAATCATCAGATCGACGGCCACGGCTTTCGCAGACAAACCCCAATTGGACCTTATTTCGCGGATTTCGTTTGTCTTGCGCGAAAAATCGTCGTCGAAGCGGACGGGCGCACGCACGAGTCGGCGGATGCAAAGATCAAGGATGCCGAGAGGGACCCATGGTTCCGGCGTGCAGGGTTTCGCGTTCTTCGATTTCCCGACGAGCTCGTCATCGGCGGTCTCTCGATCGTCATCGAGCGCATTCGTGCGGCCCTGCGGGAGACATGAATGCGCACTCCGCGGCAGGCTGCGCCAACACCCATCCCGCCCGCCGGGGTGGGGTATGGGCCCGCTGCTTCGACGTCGGCAGGCTTGCACGAACGTCGGAGCGAACATTCACCTGCGTTCTCCTGCTTTCCACACCCCATCCGTCGGCCTTCGGCNNGCCACCTTCCCCGCTTCGCGGAGAAGGGGTGCGCAACGGCCTATTATTGCGCTTGGCGGCTGGGATGCGTGAAGGCCGTAGCGGACCCAAGAGAGTGCGAGCGGCCGCGCCGGCGACTGTTTCCGCCCGGCTCCGCGGTCACATCAGGCTCGAGGCGCAGGCGAACGGAGAAATCGTCGCCTGCTTCAATGGCTATTCGGTCGGCTTGGGAACATTCAGCGCCGGCGCGGCGGATCGCGCGCGGGAACTGCGCACAGGCCTGCCGCTCAGCTCGTTTGCGTCCGACAGCCGGAAGACCGGCAAAGAGATTGGTCTATTGGTCCGGCGATTGGCCAGGCGCGGTCTATTGGAGTACCGGCTCGGGCGCTCGCGCGACGGCGAGGACCTGGTGGTCATCGAACCGCAGGTTGCCGATTATTGGCCGCAGGCGCCGGAGCTCCGCGACGCCGACGCTCTCGTCCTGTCGCGGTTTGCGTACCTGCGGCGGCGCGGCGCCGAAATGGTCCTGGAATCGCCGCGCGCCGGGGCGCTGTTCAAAATTTGCGATCCGGAGATTGCGACCGCCATCGCCATGCTCTCGACCCCGCGGCAAATCAAAGAGCTGCGTCGGCAGCAGGGTTTTCCAGGGGTCAAGCTTCTTGCCCTCCTTCTCGATTGCCAAATCCTTTTCAAGGCCGCCGCTGCCGGCGAAAGCGGGCTTCGACTGGCCGAGGGCGACCACAGCCTCGTTGTTTGGGACTTTCATGATCTTCTCTTCCATGCGCGCAGCACGGAAGGTCGGCACGCCAATCCGCTCGGCGGAACCTATCCGCATGTCGGCGTCATTTCCCCCCTGCCCGCCGTTCGGCCGAGCTGGCCTGGAAAGACGATCGATCTCCGCAAGGTCTCGGCAGCGTTTCCGGAGGCAATGTCGCCAGTCGCAAAGCTCCTGCGTGAACGCCATTCGACGCGCAGCTTTGATGACCAGCGACCGATCACGCTCGCCGAGCTGGCGCAGTTTCTTGACGGGACCGCGCGCGTCCTGCCGAGATCGGACACCAAGCCCGACCTCGACGACGGCGGTCACGCCGCCAGGCCGTACCCGTCGGCGGGCGCTGCTTACGGGCTCGAGCTCTATCTGGCCGTCAATCACTGCGAAGGGCTTGCACGCGGCTTCTATCATTACGACGCCGGCGCTCACGCGCTGGCGCCGATCGGCGTCCCCGCGAATGAGCTCGAAGCGCTGCTGGCGGGAGCCGTATCCGCAATGGGCGCCCCGGCCGCGCCCCAGATCCTGATCACGATCGCCGCTCGCTTTGGCCGGATTTCATGGAAGTACAGCTCGATCGCCTATGCGCTGATTCTGAAGGACGTCGGCGCCCTGACGCAAACGCTCTACTTGATGGCGACCGACATGGGGCTCGGCGGATGCGCGATCGGGATCGCGAATATCGATCTGTTCGAAAAGATGACGGGAGTCGAATTCCACGTCGAGGGATCCGTCGGTCAATTTGCGATCGGCCGCGGCGCGAAATCGGAAGCTTCCGACTGACGCTTCGCCTGGAGCCCGGCATGGCTTCGCGACGGCCACGCAAATGGCGATGACGCGGCCAAAGTTTGAATTTCGAACCCCACTCACGCGTAACGGCGGCTCAAAGTATTGTGAAGAAACTGGAATGGAGATTTTGTCGCATGGCCAAGCTCGTCTTCGGATTGAACCAGTCCCTGGACGGCTACGTCGACCACATGGAATTTGCGCCTGATCCCTTGCTCTTTCGTCACTTCATCGAAGAAGTGCGCGGCTTGACCGGCAGCGTGTACGGCCGCCGGATGTACGAGGTCATGCGCTATTGGGACGAAGACCATCCTGAGTGGAGCGCGGAGGAACTCGACTTCGCGGCGGCGTGGCGCAGCCAACCGAAGTGGGTCGTGTCGCGCTCGTTGAAGTCGNNACCTCGAGGCCGTTATACGTGGGCTGAAGGCCGAGCTCGGCGGGGAGATTGAAGTTGCCGGACCAGACCTGGCGCGAAGCCTAACCGACCTTGGTCTTATTGATGAGTACCGGCTCTACCTCCACCCCATCGTGCTTGGTCGCGGCAAGCCATTCTTTGCCGGCCCCGCGCCGCGGCTCCGCTTTGTGGCCTGCGATCCAATTGGCGAGGACGTGATTAGGTTGACCTACGTTCCTGCTTAATCGNNGACGCTACCGGCGGTTCCGCGCATCGGCCGGGTCGCGCGCGACGCGCTCGAAATAAACATATCCGAGGGCCTTGCGGTTGCCCTTGTCCAAAAGCGCGAATATGGCGCCCTGAGGGTCGGTGCAATGGACGATCAAGGCGCCGCCCGGCACCGTAGTCGGACCATACAGGATCTGCCCGCCGCCGGCTTCCACGCGCTTCGCCGCCGCAAGGATGTCGTCGATGTTGAAATAGTAAAGCCAGAACGGAAGCGGCAATGTCGCAGGCTTGGTGAACATGCCGCCGATCGTCTCCCCTCCGGCGGAGAACCCCTGATACGCGCCCATCGCGCCGATATGCTTATCGGCTTTTTGCCAGCCGAACAGCTCGCCGTAGAATGCGAACGCCTTCTCCCAGTCGGCGGCAAGCAACTCATGCCAGCCCACGCGCCCCGGCGCGCCCAGTTGCGCGGACTGCGCCTGGCCGGATTTCCGCCCTTTGACCAACGCCAGCGTCGCCATTTGCGGGTCGGCGACGACCGAAAAGCGGCTGACGCCGGGAACGTCCGAAGGTGGGACATAGACCGCTCCGCCAAGCTCTTTGGTTCTGCTGACGGCAGCGTCGACGTCGTCGACTCCGACATATCCGATCCAGTGCGGCGTCACACCGGTTCTACTCGCGTGCTGCGGCAGGCTCATCACCCCGGCGACAGGGGACTCTCCAAAAGTAAACAGGCTATAGGCCGGACCGGGCATCGAGGCGCCCCGCGCGCCCCAGCCCACGACGTTGGCGTAGAAGGCCTTGGCGCCTTCCATGTCCGTCGTCATCAGCTCGTACCAGACGAAACGGCCATGAGAATTGACCATGTCCGTTTCTCCCTTCGAGCCTGCGGTCCCATCGTTCACGGCGCGGATGAAGTGATTCGGAATGTCCGTTGCGCCCTCGATCCGCTGCTTCGAACCGACATTCCCCGGATGCCGCCTCCGACGACGGCCAAGATGGCTGGCATTGGCGATTTTCTCAAGCTCCAGGGCGTCGCCTCCCGCCAATCTCATGGCGACGGCGCGCCGAAGCGGCGCCGGCTTGCAAGGAGCGTGCAAATTCCGCAAGCTTAGGTTGACCCGGCCTAAGCGAAAGCTCGCCGGAGCCAATCGGAATGAACAAGATCGCGGAGGAACGCATGACGCCCACCCGAAGGTCCGTAAACCTGGGGCTCGTCGCCAGTCTCGCGGCGCCGGCGTTCTCGCGCGGCGCTCGCGCCGAGGGGGATACGATCAAGATCGGCATGGTGCTGCCGGTCACCGGACCCGCCGCGGACAGCGGCAAATACGCGCTGACCGGGGCCAAGATCGCGCTCGATCGGGTCAACAAGTCGGGCGGCGTCCTCGGAAAGCCGATCGAACTTGTCACCGAGGACGATCAGACCACCAATCCGGGCGCGGTGCTGGCCTTCTCCAAGCTCGCCGCGCAACCCGACATTGTCGCCTTCCTCGGCTCGATCCGTTCGACGCAGAATCACGCCATGGCGGCCGACATCTTGAAGACTGGCAAGCCTGTTTGCTTTGGCGGCACCGATCCAGCGCTGACCAAGATGGGCAATCCCTGGCTCATTCGCTTTCGGCCCAATGATTCCTATTCGGGCCGCGTGATCGCCGCTTACGGCGTCGATACGCTCGGCAAGAAGAACTGGGCGATCGTTCATTCGACCGACGCGTTTGGCACCGGCGGGTTCAAGGCGCTATCGGCTGCGCTCGACAAGAGCGGGGCGAAGGTCGCGATCGACCAGGGTTATCCCAACCAGAGCCAGGATTTCACGCCGGTCGTGCTTGCGATCAAATCCTCCGGCGCCGACATCATCGGCTCGTATTTCACCTTCGATAACGACATCGCGATCTTCGCCCGCCAGCTCAGGCAGCTCGGCGTGACGCTGCCCTGGGTCGGTTCGGCCTCGATCATCGTCGCCGGCGCGGTGAAGCTTGCCGGCCCGGCGCTCTGGGGCACCTTCGGGGTCGCCGACTACGCCATCGATTCGAGCCCGGAGGCGCAGGAATTCGCCAAGCTTTACGCCGAAGTATCGAAAGCTCCGGCGGACAATTACAGCTCGTGGACCTATGACGCGATCGGCGTGCTGAGCGCCGCCATCAACAAGGCCGGCTCGACCGACCCCGACAAGATTCGCGCCGCGATCCTGTCGACCAAGGGCTACAAGGGCGCTGAGGGCGAATACAATTTCGACGAATTCGGCGACGGCCTGCACGGCTACAACATCGTGCGCAATGAAAAAGGCGTGATCGTCTTCGACAAGCATATCGAGTTCAAGGACTGAAGCGCGGCGCTCAACTTCGTGGTTTAAGCAGCTCCGAAGCTACCGCCTCGTCCTGAGGCGCCCCGGAGGGGCCTTGAAGGACGCTCCAGTACGCGCCGAGCCCGCGCGGCCTCTGGAGCATCCTTCGAGACNNACCTCGAGGCATGAGGACGGTGTTTTGCGCCCCGGCAGTCGATCAGCTCGGGAGTTTGTGGTTCGACGACAGAGGGGTTCGAGAGCGCCGCCGCATGGATTTCTTTCTCCAACTGCTTTTCGCAGGCATCGGCATCGGCGCCGTCTACGCCCTCGTCGCGCTCGGCTTCGTGCTGATCTTCCGCGCGACCAGCGTCGTCAATTTCGCCCAAGGCGAGTTCTCGATGGTGGCGGCCTATCTGATGGTCGTGTTCGCGGTGGATCTCGGCTGGCCCTACTGGCTCGCCTTTCTGATCGCGATCGCAGGCATGGCGCTGCTCGGCGCCGTGTTCAATCTCACCGTCTACTATCCGCTTCGCAATCGAACTTATTTGCCGGTGCTGATCTCGACGATCGGCGCCTCGATTTTCCTCTCCAACACCGTGCTGGCGCTCTACGGACCACAGCCCCAGGTGCTGCCGGGCTGGCTTGACACCCCGGGATTCCAGGTCGGACCCGTCTATCTTGACAGCCAATATCTCGTTGTCATCGCGGTGACCCTCGCCCTGGTTGGGTTCCAGTATTGGCTGTTCGAGCACACCCTCTTGGGCAAGAAGCTGCAGGCGACGAGCCAGGACAAGGAAATGGCCGCGCTGCTCGGCATTCCCGTCGCGGCGATGATCATGCTTACGTTTATCTACAGCGCCGTGCTCGGCGGCGTCGCCGGCATACTGGTCGCGCCGATCCTGTTCGTCTCGATCCAGATGGGCTCGACGATCGCGCTGAAGGCGTTCGCGGCGACGATCATCGGCGGCTTCGGCGACGTGGCGGGCGCGATCCTCGGCGGTTTCGCGATCGGAATCATCGAGACCTTCGGCGCCGCCTATATTTCCGTGCCGTTCAAGGACGCCTTCGCGTTTCTCGTGCTCATTCTCTTTCTCGCCCTTCGCCCGCAAGGCATTTTCGGCGAACGGGTGGCGGAGAAGGCATGAGCCGTTCGCGCGCCTTCGCCGTCGGACAGATCCTCTACGCTCTGGCGGCGGTCGCGGTGGTTGCGCTCGCGGCGAGCGTCAAGACCGACGGCTATGTCGCCAACATCCTGATGCAGGCGGCGACATACGCGATCGCGGTCTTCGGCCTGTCGATCGTGCTCGGCCTCTGCGGCCAGATCAATCTCGCACAGGCTGCATTCTTCGCGTTGGGCGCCTATGCGGTCGGCCTCGGCGGCTCCGATTATCACCTGCCCTTCTGGCTCTGCCTCCTTGGGGGCATGGCGCTCGCCGCCGCGGCCGGCGCAGGGCTCGGCGTTTCGACGCTGCGGCTCGGCGGGCATTACCTGGCGATGGTCACGATCTCCTTCCAGCAAATCTTGACCGTCGTCCTCATCAACGCGATCCCCGTCACCCATGGGCCCGACGGCGTCAGCTCGATCGCGCGTCCCGCCGGGTTCCAGTCGGGTCAAGCCTTTCTCGCGCTCGTCGTCGCCGTGCTGGCGCTATCGGGCTATCTCGTCTGGCGCCTCGCCGACACGCGGCTGGGCCGGGCCATGCGCGCGGTCCGCGACAACGAGCTCGCCGCCGGGGCGGCGGGCGTCGACGTCTTCCGAACCAAGCTGATCGCGTTCGCGCTCTGCGCGCTCCTGGGCGGACTCGGCGGCGGATTGTTCGCAGCCGGCTTTTCCTACATCAGCCCGGATCAGTTCGCCTTCTCGGATTCGATCGTGCTGTTGACGATGGCGCTGCTCGGCGGCGTCGCTTCGCCGATCGGTTCGGCGATCGGCACTATTCTGTTGATCCTGATTCCGGAATGGTTGCGCTTTCTGAAGAGCGTGCCCGGCCTCTACCTCGCGATCTACGGCGCCGCCGTCATTCTGATCGTCATCTTCATGCCCGAGGGCATCTGGGGTTTCATCCGACGGCTATTCGCGAGCCGGGCGGGCGCCGCGCCGGCGGCTGCCGAGCCGTNNCCGAACGGCAGCGGCAAGACGACCACGCTCAATGTCGTCACCGGCCTCTATCGCGCAAGCGCGGGCGCAATTTTCGTCGACGGCGTCGAAGTAACCGGCCTGCCGCCGCATAAGCGCAACGCCTTCGGCCTCGCGCGCACGTTCCAGAACATCAGGCTGTTCCGCTCGATGACCGCGCTTGAAAATGTCGTCATCGGCGCCGAACGCGACGGCAACGCGCTTGTCGCCGCAGGCCCTGCGGCGCTGCGGTTGCGCGCCCAAGCCGCGCTCGATTTTGTCGGGCTCGGCGCCCGAGCGAGCGAGACAATCCCGAGCTTCAGCTATGGGCACCAGCGCCTGATCGAGTTTGCGCGCGCTCTGGCGGCCAATCCCACCGTGCTGCTGCTCGACGAGCCCGCCGC
>PLUH01000067.1 GCA_003164825.1 Hyphomicrobiales bacterium | reverse complement strand
CTCGCGCTCGAGGTCATCGCCATCGTCGCCGCGTCGACGATCACGAACTATACCGGAAGCGTTACCCGAATACCGCTCGAGGCGCCGTTCCAGGCCCATGCCTGGCCGGCCTGACGGCCACAACGGCTGACGACTCTTTTCGAAGCATTAGGTTGCGAAAATCAGAAGACCGTGCTATACGATTCTGATGATCGACATTGACGACAGCCTTTTNNTCGACGCCCTATGGCTCCTCGCAATTGACGGCGGCAGTTCAACCTTATGGCGTCGCGCTCCAAAAGTCAGCGCAACACCTTGAAAAGGTTCAATCTGCGGCAGGAAGTCCAATTTGGTTTTCGTTGTTTTCGGCTTGGATTTCCGATCAATTTCCTTGGATTTCGTTTCGGCCGCCTTTGAATTTGTTGCGCCCGGCTTGGAATTCGTTGTTCCGATTTGAGCTAAATACAGCAGCTTGGCGTTATATTGGTTAGCCTCGCGCCGGGGCGCCCTGAGGCCGTCTGAGCCGCACGTAGAGCGCGCCCGACCCGCCGTGAGCGCGTCCGGCCTCTTCGAAGCCGAGCACGACCGAACGCAGGTCGAGCTCGCGCAGCCAGTGCGGGGCGAGCCGCTTGAGCACGCCGCGCTCGTGCGGCCACGAGCCCGGCTCGTCCAGCGGACCGCCCTTGCCGGTAACGACGATCACCAGCCTCGCGCCGCGCGCCTGTGAATGGCGCAGGAACCCGCGCAGCGCCTGGTGCGCCTCGGCCTGGGTGAGCCCATGCAGGTCGAGCGCGGCGTCGATGGCGCCGCGCCCGCGGGCGAGCTCGCGCTTGAGCCGACGTTCGATCGGCGCGAGCGGCGGCGCCGACGGCTTCGCCGGCCGGCTTTGCAGAACCTCGGCCGCGGATGGAGGCGGACGGGGCGGCTTACCGGCATCAGGGTTCGACGGCGTCGGCAACGCCGCGCCGCGTCGCCGCGCAACCCCGCGCGCGACTTCGGTCCAGAGCGCGATCTCCTCGTCGCTGAGGCGCCTCAGGCGATGCGGGCGCTGCGGCGCCTCCTTCACGGCTGGTCTCCGCGCGGCAGGAGCACGACGAGCTCGCCCTTGCGCCTGATCGCTCCTGCGCGCGCCCCCGCCGCCTCGCCGCTGCCGAAGAAGAGGTCGGCGCGCGCCGGGCCCACAATCGCCGAGCCGGTGTCCTGGGCGATCATGAGCCGGCGGAACGCTCGCGGCGTCTCGTCCGCCCATGGCAATTCGGCGTCGATCCAGAACGGCAGGCCATAGGCCCAGATCGTCCGGTCGACCGCGATCGAGCGCAACGGCGTGAGCGCAACGCCGGCGCCGGCGACCGGACCGAGTTCAGGGTCGAAATCCCCAACGAGCTTGAAGAACACGAACGACCGATTGCGCCGCATCAGCTTGAGCCCCCTCTCGCCGTCGCCGCGCAGCCACGCTTTCAAGCTCGAGAGCGACATTGCGCTCTCGGCGATCTCTCCGGTCTCGATCAGGATCCGTCCGATCGACGTGTAGGGCAAGCCATTGCGTCCGTCGTAAGCGAGACGCGCGCGCCGTCCGTTGGCGAATTCGACCTGCGCCGAGCCCTGCACCTGAATGAGGAAGGCCTCGACGGCGTCCCGCACCCAGACGATCGGGTCGAGGCGCTCCGTCTCGATCTGAGCCCGATCGGCATACGGGACCAGCGAGCCGTCGCCCAGGCGCCGGGCGCAGGTGACCCCGTTGGGGAATCCCGCGGGCGCGGCGTCGGGAGCAAAGCTCACAAGATCGGCGGGCCGCGCCAGGATGGGCCAGCGGAATTCCTCCGTCTCGACCATCGAAGCCCGGACGCACGGCTCGTAATATCCGGTCAGAAATCCTGCCCCGTCCTCGGGAATGACGCGGAAAGGTCGAAACCGCGCCGCGAAGAACTGCTGCGCATCGCGCTCGGCCGAAAGGGTCGCGTCAAGCGCCGCGCGGGCGGTCGCGACCAATTCGGGGGATGGCGGCTGCGCGGGCCGGGCGCTGCGGCGACCCGTGGCCAGCCTGCGCGCCGAGCGCTCGAAAGCGCGGAGCGCCGCCAGATGGTCGTCGTCGTTCCAGCCCGCGAGGCTTTCGAACCTGAGCGTCTCGAGGCGGGCTCGCACTGCGCTTTAGCGCTGTGCGGCGGCCCCGCTTGCTGACTCGGTCGCCGTCAGCATCCAGTTGGGATCGCGCGAGCGAATGTCGCGCCCGAACGTCCACAAATCGACATGATCGGCGACGGCGCTCGGCGATCCATCGACGACCACGCCGTGGGCGTCGCGAGTGACGGAGGCGAGCTTGGCGGCGAAACGCACCCCGAGTTGCGCCGCCGCGCCGACGAGTTGCGCCCCGACGATGGTGGCGTCGTCGATCGAGACGACGGTCGTCGTCATCGTTTGGCCGGCCGCCGCGCGGCTGCGAATTGCGTTGTCGAAATTGGCGAACGCTTCCGGCGTCATCAGATTGCGCAACGTCGCCGAATCGCCGGCGGCGAAGGCATGAACGACCATGTCGTAGGCGACCCGTGCGCCGGAAAGAAAGGCTTGCGGCGAGAAGCTGCGATCGGCTGCGGCGATGGCGTCAAGGCCGCTCCAGACCGCGGGATCGGGCTCGGCGACGCCCTTCCACCGATCCGTGGCAGGCGGCGGAGCGGGGGCCGCCGCCGCGTCCGGCGGGACGACAGGCGCGGTCGGAGGCGCCGCCACACGGCGCAATGGAGCAAGAAGGCCGCCGGATTGGCGCTCGGAATCCTGGCGCATGCCAAGAACGGAGCGTAGCTTGTAAGCGACGAACAAGGCGACAAGCGCAAATATGACGGTCGGTAGATCGATCTCCGGCATCGCTGTTAAGCTCCTTGCTGCCCGCGGCGAAGCGTCCCGCCGGCGACGCGCCGCGCCCATACCTAGGCGCAAGCGAGCGTTTTGGCTAGGAGCAGGTCCGACGGGGCGGCTCCTCCAAGGCATGCCCGGCCGCCGAGGTCGGCGCCGTCGCACTGTCCCAGGAGCATAAGAATGCGGCGCGAGACGGCGTGAGGGGCGCAAATCCGATCGGCGTCGCCGGCGCCGGCGCGTGGGGCATNNCGCCATTCTGGTGGCGACGCCGGCTCAGTCGAGCCGCGAAATGGCGACGCGGCTGGCGGAGGCGCCGGGATCCGCGCCGCTGGTGTCCTGCGCCAAAGGCATCGAGCGCGGCACGCATGCCTTCATGACCGAGGTCCTGCGCCAAGCCGCGCCAGGACGGCCGACGGCCATTCTCTCCGGTCCCTCCTTCGCCGCCGACGTCGCCGCTGGCCTGCCGACCGCCGTGACGCTGGCCTCGGCCGACGAGGGCCTCGCGCGCGCCCTGTGCGACGCGCTGCGCGGACCGAACCTGCGCCTCTATCACTCGACCGACGTTCGCGGCGTCGAGATCGGCGGGGCGGCCAAGAACGTGCTGGCGATCGCCTGCGGCGTCGCCGTCGGTTACGGCCTGGGCGCTAGCGCGACCGCGGCTCTGATCGCCCGCGGCTTCGCCGAGCTGCGCCGTTTCGGCGAGGCCTTCGGGGCGCGGGGATCGACATTGATGGGGCTTTCGGGGCTCGGCGATCTCGTTTTGACCTGTTCGTCGCCCCAATCGCGCAATTTCGCCTTTGGCCAGGCGCTCGGGCGAGGCGTGAACGTGGCGGAAGCGGGAAAGGGCGGACTAGCCGAGGGCGTCTTTACCGCCCTGGCGTTGATCGAGTTGGCGCGCGAACGCGGCGTCGACATGCCGATCGCCAATTGCGTCGAGGGGTTGATCGAGGGCTCGCTGGACGTTGCGGGTGCGGTCGGGGCGCTGCTCGGACGGCCGCCGAAGGGGGAAGAATGAGGGACGCGCTTTGCAATCCGAGCCCGCCTCGCTTATGGCTCCAAGGCCGCCTGCGTGGATAAGCCGCGCAATCTCGTCCGCCGCCCTGTTCGAGAGCTGCAGCGTGTCGTCCCGGCGTCGAGGCGCATGCAAACGTCTGGAGTGAGGCCATGGCGCACTGGCTGTTCAAGAGCGAGCCCTCGGCGTGGTCGTTCGAAAAGCTGGCGCGCCTGGGCGCCGCCGGCACGGACTGGAGCGGCGTGCGCAATCATTCAGCCAAACTCAACATGCAGGCGATGAAGGTCGGCGAGCAGGGATTTTTCTACCATTCCAACGAGGGCAAGGCGATCGTCGGAATCGTCGAGGTTTGCAAGGCTTACCGGCCCGATCCGACCGACGCCAGCGGCAAGTTCGGCATGGTCGACATCCGCGCCGTGCGTCCCTTGCCGCGCCCGGTGACGCTCGAAGAGGTCAAAAGCGACAAGCGATTGGCCGAGATGGCCCTTGTCACGAACTCGCGCCTGTCGGTGCAGCCGGTGACCGATGCCGAGTGGGCGCACGTCTTGAAACTCGCCGGCCTTTGACGCGAACCGAGGCGCGCCTTCACCGCCGGACAGGCTAAGACCAAAGGATTGCCCGGCGCGACTTGTCGGGTTTCCCCGCGATGGGGCATAAACGCTTTGCAGCACTATGCGCGCGGGGCGGAACTCCGCCCGCATTGCTCGGGAGGAGCCCATGTCCGACAAGGTTTATGACGTTCCCGCCGAATGGGCGAAGCGCGCCTGGGTGAACGCGGCCAAGTACGAGGAGATGTACAAGCGCTCCCTGACCGACCCGAACGGGTTCTGGGCTGAGCACGGGAAGCGCATCGACTGGTTCACCCCCTATTCCAAGGTCAAAAACACCTCGTTCGACGCGCACAACGTCTCGATCAAGTGGTTCGAAGACGGCATCACCAACGTCGCCCATAACTGCATCGATCGGCATCTACCCAAGCGCGCGAGCCAGACCGCGATCATCTGGGAAGGCGACGACCCCTCCAAGTCCAAGCACATCACGTACGCGGAGCTGGCCCGTGAGGTCGGGCATTTCGCCAACGTGTTGAAAAGTCACGGAGTCAAGAAGGGCGACCGCGTCACGATCTACCTGCCCATGATTCCCGAGGCGGCCTACGCGATGCTCGCTTGCGCTCGCATAGGCGCGATCCATTCGATCGTGTTCGGCGGCTTTTCGCCAGACGCCCTCGCGGGCCGTATCGCGGACGCCAAATCCGAAGTTGTCATTACTGCGGACGAGGGCCTTCGCGGTGGCCGCAAGGTGCCGCTCAAGGCTAACGTCGACGCGGCTGTCGAAAAGGCGGGTGGCGTCAAGACCGTGATCGTCGTCAGACACACTGGCGGAGACGTCGGCTGGCGGCCCGGGCGAGATGTGTGGCTGGATGAAGCCGTAAAGGCTGTGACCGCGCATTGTCCGGCCGAGCCGATGAAGGCGGAGGATCCGCTGTTCATCCTCTACACGTCGGGTTCGACCGGGGCGCCTAAAGGCGTCGTGCACACCACCGGTGGTTATCTCGTGTTCGCTTCGATGACCCACCAATATGTCTTCGATTATCACGACGGCGACGTCTATTGGTGCACGGCCGACGTCGGCTGGGTGACTGGCCACAGCTACATCGTCTACGGGCCTCTCGCCAATGGCGCGACGACTTTGATGTTCGAAGGCATCCCCAACTATCCGTCGCTGAGCCGGTTCTGGGAAGTCATCGACAAGCACAAAGTGAATATTTTCTACACCGCGCCGACCGCGATCCGTTCGCTGATGAGCGCCGGCGAGGAGCCGGTCAAGAAGACGAGCCGCGCCTCTCTGCGTCTTTTGGGTTCGGTCGGCGAACCGATCAATCCAGAGGCCTGGGAATGGTACTACCGCGTGGTCGGGGACAGTCGCTGCCCGATCGTCGATACGTGGTGGCAGACGGAGACTGGCGGCATACTGATCACGCCGCTGCCCGGCGCCATCAGGCTCAAGCCCGGATCCGCGACGCAGCCTTTCTTTGGCATAGTTCCGGAGATCGTCGACGCCGCCGGCAAGGTTCAGGAAGGCGCCTGCGAGGGCAATCTGGTCATCGCCGACTCGTGGCCCGGCCAGTCGCGGACGGTTTTCGGCGATCATTCCCGGTTCGTGAACACCTACTTCGCCGCCTATCCCGGCAAATACTTTACCGGCGACGGCGCGCGGCGCGACGCCGACGGCTACTACTGGATCACCGGGCGCGTCGACGACGTCATCAATGTATCAGGGCACCGGATGGGAACGGCGGAAGTCGAGAGCGCCCTTGTCGCCCACCCGAAAGTGTCGGAAGCCGCGGTTGTCGGCTATCCGCACGACATCAAGGGGCAGGGCATTTACGCCTATGTGACCTTGATGGCGGGCGTCGAGGCGAACGAGGACCTGCGCAAAGAACTGGTCGCCTGGGTGCGCAAGGAGATCGGGCCGATAGCCTCGCCCGACCTTGTCCAATTCGCGCCCCTCTTGCCAAAGACCCGCTCGGGCAAGATCATGCGCCGAATTCTGCGCAAGATCGCAGAGAACGAGTATGGTTCGCTGGGCGACACCTCAACGCTTGCCGATCCAGCCGTGGTCAGCGATCTCATCGACAAAAGGCAGAACCGCGGCAAAAATTGACCGGAGCTCGAGTGATCCTGTCGGTCGGGAAACCTGATGGCCGTTGGTTCTCAGGACGCGACCAGCAATTCCTGAGCAGTTTCGATTTTGGTCGCAAGAATGACCGCCTGGGTTCGGCTCTCGACGCCGAGCTTTTGTAAGATCGCGGACACATGCGCCTTGACGGTCGCCTCGGAAACGCTGAGCTCGTAAGCGATCTGCTTGTTGAGCAGACCCTGCGACAGCATCATCAGGACCCGAATCTGCTGCGGGGTCAGCGAAGCAAGCCGGCGCGCCATGGCGCTCGATTCGCGATTGGGCTGCGAGCTCGGATCGAAATCGGGAGGAGTCCACCGGCCGCCATCGAGAACCTGTGCGATGGCTGCTCGCATCGTCTCGAGCGAGTTTGACTTCGGAATGTAGCCGGCCGCGCCGAATTCCATGCAGTGGCGGATCACCGCGCGCTCTTCGTTTCCCGAGACGACGACCACCGGAGTCGAGGGACGCTCCGAACGCAGGAACAGAAGTCCGGAAAAGCCGCGCACCCCCGGCATGGTCAAATCGAGCAGCACGAGGTCGGTGTCGGGCGAAGCTTCCAGCGCCGCGGCCATGCTGTCGAAATCGTGCGCGACACTGATTTCGGCGCCTGGAGCCGCGGCGAGCACCGCCTGCCGCAACCCGCCGACGACGAGTGGGTGGTCATCGGCAATGAGGACGCGAAAGGGGTTCGCTTCGCTCATCGTTTCCTCCAGCGCACCCAGCCGACAATCGCTGATTTTACCGTCGTTGTCACGCCCTACAGCTTACGCTCGATCATCGAGGGCAGGCGGCCAAGCTGGCGTAACGCTTCGGTGATGGCGATTGTCGCGGCGATTCCCACATTGAGGGAACGCAGCCGAGGCCGAATGGGGATGCGGAGCCGGCTGTCGGCCGCCGCGCTCACGGCTTGGGGAACTCCGGCCGACTCACGTCCCACGAGAATGATATCCCCTTCGCGAAAGGCGAAGTCCCACAAACAGGCTGGGCCCCTCGTGGTCAAGAGCACGAGGCGGCGCTGACTGGACGCGCGCCAGGCCGCAAAGTCGGCCCACGAATCGTGAGTCTTGATCGTCAAGGCGTCGAGGTAGTCCATCCCGGCGCGCCGGAAGCGGCTATCATTGATTCGAAATCCTGCCGGCTCGATGATGGACGCATCCACGCCGAGGCAGGCGCAGGTGCGCATCATCGCGCCGGCGTTTTGCGCGATATCGGGCTCAAACAGGGCGAGCAGGAGCGGCGCGGACGGCTCGGCCATCATGCGTAGCCATTACCTGCAGGAGGCCAAAAACCAAAGCGCGGCGCTGAGGGCGGAAAATGTCGCCATCGCGTGTCGAACGGGGAGTGATAGCGACGCTCCCGCCTATGGACATCCAAATCGATCAGTGCGAAAAACCGCGT
>PLUH01000244.1 GCA_003164825.1 Hyphomicrobiales bacterium | reverse complement strand
TCGACGACATCACGCTTTACTGAGTGACCAACACGGCGATTTAGCTCATGCTCGCCCTCAATCGGCGCGCTCTTTGGACCGCGCAGCCCGCGCCAGGGCGTCCATAGTCCGGCAAAGGCGAACAGCGGCCGATTCTCGCTCAACGCGAACCACTTGGGCGTCTTGCGAGGCTTTGTGTCCGCGTATTCGCAAAACGACGTGGCGGAACGACGCACCGGCTCGCCGGCCCGAGCCATCGTCGCCAATGCGGGCTTCCCACGTTCCGAATGTTCGTGATCGGCGCCCCGCCGAACTGCGACGGCCCGGGCATTCCCCAACGCGCCATGACAAGCTCGCGCTCGTCGTTCGGCCACGCCGAATGATCGGCGCCATTTGGTCGGGGAAGATCGCGGGAAACAGCGGCAGATTGCCTGTTCGATCATGCGGGGCGCGAAACCAATCGCGGATCGCGGCTTGGCCTTTTGTCAGACTGTAGAGGTTGCACATAGCGCGGACGCATACGCGCCTCGCCCCTCACGTCCACAACATTCGTTCTCGTCTTTTTCTCGCCGCCGCGGCGCCNNCCCCCCACTGCTCGCGGCACGCCCAAATCGTCGTGAACTCGTCAACGCGGGCCGACCGCAGTATCCAGAGGGTCACAAGCCGCGCGAGGACCGCGAAGGCGCGAATTGCACCGGCAACCGCTACGCGACGTGCGGGCCACCACCGGCGCTGGTATTCGGCCCGGCCGCGCAGATAGGCCACCCGAGCATATGCTCGTGTGCCGAAGGATGCTTCGGACTGGTGGAGGATCGGATGGACGGGCACGACCGCAGGTGCAGCGCCCGCCTCGACAGCCCGCGCACCGCGATCGAAGTCCTCCCCGCATAGGAAGTGGCACTCATCAAAGCCTCGGAGGTGCTGGAACAGTCCTCGGTCGAGGACGGTGAAGCACCCAGCAATGACATCAACATCGAGTGGAGCTTTGGAGGGTCGATAAGCGATGTACTGCTCGGGATTCAGGAGTCGCGACGCCGGCGCGATCCGGTGCGCAGCCAAGGATAAGGTGATCTCACTCCACAGGGTCGGACGCATGAAGAAGGAGCGATCGTTCACCTTTCCGTCTGTGTGTACGGCAGGCACACCGCAGTACCCAACGGCGCTATGCTTCTCGAGATGAGCGACGCAGGCTGCGATGGTCTCGGGCCGGACCTCGACGTCCGGGTTGACGATCGCCAACCAGCGACTGGTCGTGTTCGTGAAGGCTTGGTTAACGNNGGTTAACCGCGGCTGCGAAGCCGAGGTTCAGATCGTTGGCGATCACCTCGACATCGGGGAATATCTCGGCCAGCGCCTCCGCGCCGCCGTCGTCCGACGCGTTGTCCACAATCGTGATGCGCATCTCATCCATCCCCCGGCTCTCAAGGAGGCGCTCGATGCAGCGGGGCGCGACTGCGATCGAGTTGTACGTCACCACAACTACGTGAAGGCTGCGACGCTCGCGCACCGAGGTCTTGACCGGCCTGGGTCTCTCGCTCGGTCCGATTGACACCGATGCGGGCGCCGGGAAATGTGGCGGCGCACGCATGGGCGACGACGTAGCGCGCGACCAACCTTGTCCGATGCCGGCCGATCGGAGAAGCGAAAGTACCCACCCGACCGACCACACCGCCACGAAGGCCGGCACATCCGACCACGTCGACGTGTTTGTGGCGATATAACGTAGCGACGATATCCAACGAGAGTCATCGTGACGTTGGAGACGAGGACAGTGATGAGCTATTTCACGGTTGAACGAAGTCCATCGGCCCCGGACTCGGAGTAGCTCCGAGAGGCGTTCAGGAAGGAAGACCATGAAGGAAGCATCGTCGATGGCGACGGTCTCATCGCTGCTGAAGTGAAGACGCACGAATTTATCATCCGCACCCATTCGGGTCGGGAAGCGCCACCATCGCTGACGACCGGCTTCGTTGACCGCGTAGAAACCTACCCCCGGCACGTGCGAACGGATGTAGGGGAGCCGGGACCAAATGCGACTATAGGAGCGAACAGCGCGAGCAGCGTTCTCCGCTACATGGATCCTGGGGGCGGCGAGCAGCGGCGTGCTGACCGCGGTGAGTTCCTCGACCGTTCGTCGGATTGCGTTGGGGGAGAGAAGGATGTCCGCGTCGAGGTACAGGCGGGGGAAGGATGTCGCGCTCCCATCACCCTCGTTGAGCGCGCAAGCCTTCGAGGCCGTCGCCATTTCAACNNCGCGCGCGCAGCGGCCGCGGTTTGGTCGGCGGAACCGTTGACCACCACAATCACTTCGAGGTGCACTCCTGTCAGTTCTTGTCCGAGGAGCGACTCGAGTAGTCGAGGGAGTGCTTGCTCCTCATTGTGGGCGGGTACGACCACCGACACTCGCCGCTCGTCCATCCCTGTCTCAGCCATGCGATCGCCCCAGCGCATTCCGTCGGCAGGGTTCTACCCCGCGCCTCTCATGTAGTCACGCTGTCATACAGTGACGCGTTGGTTCGGACGCCAGCTCGGAGACACGGAGGCTATCACAAGCAGCGGTCCGCCGCCTTCTGTATGATCGGTCAGTAATGGCACCGGTCGTCTTCACTCGTCTGGTGGCGCGCTTACTTCTTGTACCCGCAACATTGGTCGATCACGAAGTGTTGTCCCGCGCTTCGCTTGTGCAACCCGCCAACTCGATAGAACCCTGAGAGGTCGATGAGGGAGCCGGCGCCGGGAGTTAGCGGCGCCGGCGCAAACCACAAAGCTCACATAGAACCTTCACAGCGCCGTGCTANNGGGTTGTGGCGCGTCAAATAGGAGTCATCAATGCTCACTCAACTCGCCATCGACCTTCTCAACGCCAGCCGCCGACTCGACGCAATTACCGAGGCCGACGCCGAGACATCAGGTGGCGCCGGCTTCGACGCCGCCTTTGCCGGCTTCCAAGGTGCGCTCGACGCGATCGAGAAAGCGCTAGGAGCTTGACATGGCAGGCCCGACATCGCCCGCTACGGTTCTCCGCGGCGGGCGTTTTCGCACTTGCGCCGGCGCCCACAAGCTCTCAGAGTTGGGCGGCGCGATCCATTCGATCCGCGCAATCGCACCGGCGCCATCGCCGACAGCGCC
>PLUH01000377.1 GCA_003164825.1 Hyphomicrobiales bacterium | reverse complement strand
TCATCGAATGCGCCGACGCCGCGCACGGGCTGAAAGGTCAGGTCTGCGCCGACGGCGGCTGCACCGCGCCCGGCGACGTCGCCAAGGCTTACGGCGCAGGCGCCGATTTCGTCATGCTCGGCGGCATGCTCGCCGGCCACGACGAGTGCGACGGCCAAATCCGATTCGAGGAGCGAGGCGGCGAGAAGGTTGCGGTCGGCATGACGTTCTACGGCATGTCGTCGGAGACCGCGATGAGGAAGCATTCCGGCGGCGTCGCCCACTATCGCGCCGCCGAGGGCAAGACGGTCGAGACGCCCTACCGCGGATCGGTCGAAGGCACGATGGCCGAGATCATGGGCGGCGTGCGCTCGATGATGACCTATATCGGCGCCGCCCATCTCAAGGAGGTCTCGAAGCGCACCACCTTCGTGCGCGTGACCGCACAGACCAACGACGTGTTCGGGGGGTGAGAGAACTGAGGCGAAGGCCGCCGCTCAGCGCAATGCCTCGACCCTGCAGGGCGACTCGAATTTCGTCCAGCTTCGATCGCAGGTCAGAGCCGTCGCGCCTTCAGCCGAAGCCAGCGCAAGGCAAGCGCGATCGCCGAGCGAGAGGCCGAGCCTCCGCGTCGCGGCGCGAAGCAAACCGGTCAGCCGCGCCTGGGTTCGGTCGAACGGAACCACCGTCAGGTGCAGCGCATCGACCAACCGGTCGATTTTCGCCTCGTCGACTCCCGCCTCGACGAGCTTGCCGACGACTTCGGAATAGTTGACCGCGCCGATTTTCGCCGCCGGCAATGCGCGCGCGACGCGCTCGGCGCCTTTTTCCTCTTGGAGCAGGCAAAGAAGCGCGGACGCATCGAGGATGTAAGACTCACTCACGAGCCGCGTCCTGCTTGCGCTCCCGCATCAATTCTTCCGCCAGGCTTCGATCCCGCCTGACCGATTTGCGAACGATCTCCTGGGCCTCCCGGATCGCTGACCCGAGTGGGCGCACGCGCAACTCGCCTTCAGGCAGCAACTCGACGACGACGGTGTCGCCGCGGGAAATCCCCATCGCTCTCCGCATGGAAGCGGGGATCACAAGCTTTCCGCCCTCGATGATTTTGACCGCCTGCGCCAATGCGACCTTCCGGCCATCTGATACCATTGCTGATATTAATACCTGAATTCATAATTGGTATCAACCTGCTTAAGCTACCAACAGCCGCGCGTCTGCGAGCGCTCGGCTTCGGTCGGCTAAAGCTCGCGTCTTGAGCCTGCGACAAAGGGTCGTTGGTCCGCCCGACCCGTGCATGCTAGAACGGCGCCCATGACCTCCGCCGCCCCTCGAGCCGAGGACCGCGCGTCCATGCGCCTCGCCGGCGCGACGCGCGGCGAAATCATCCAGAGCCTTCGCGAAACGGGTGTGCCCGACCGCGAGCTCAATATGCGCGCTTCCCAGCTCTGGCACTGGATCTACCATCGCGGCGCGGGCGATTTCGGCGCGATGCGCAACATTGCCCGGCCCGTGCTTGACCGGCTCGCCGAACGCTTCACGCTCGCCCGGCCAGAGGTCGTCGCCGAGCAGCTCTCCGCCGACGGGACGCGCAAGTGGCTCTTGCGCATGGCGCCCGCTCACCGCTTCGACAAGGGCGCCGAGATCGAATGCGTCTATATCCCGGAGTCCGATCGCGGCACCCTCTGCGTCTCGAGTCAGGTCGGCTGCACCCTGAATTGCTCATTCTGCCACACCGGCACGATGCCGCTGGTGCGCAACCTGACGGCGGCCGAGATCGTCGCCCAGGTCCTCGTCGCCCGCGACCGGCTCGGCGATTTTCCCGGCGGCGTTGCTCCGGCGAGCGGGCTCGTGCCCAAGGGCGAGGGCGTCCGCGCGGTGTCCAACATCGTCTTCATGGGCATGGGCGAGCCGCTCTACAATTTCGAGGCGGTGCGCGACGCGATCGCGATTCTGACCGACGGCGACGGCCTGTCGTTGTCGAAGCGACGCATCACCGTCTCGACCTCGGGGGTCGTGCCTGAGATGGCGAGGCTCGGGGCCGAATGCGGGACGATGCTCGCGGTGTCGCTGCACGCGACCAACAATGCGCTGCGCGACAAGCTCGTGCCGCTCAACCGGAAATATCCGCTCGAGACGCTGCTCGAGGCCTGCCGCAACTATCCGGGCGCCTCCAACGCCCGGCGCATCACGTTCGAATACGTGATGCTCAAAGGCGTCAACGATTCACCGGCGGAGGCCAGGGCGCTGGTGCGCCTGCTCAAGGGCCTGCCCGCCAAGATCAACCTCATTCCATTCAACCCCTGGCCCGGAAGCGCCTTCGAATGCTCGGACTGGCAGACGATCGAGCGGTTTTCGGAAATCGTCTTCAACGCCGGCTACGCGAGCCCGGTGCGCACGCCGAGGGGCCGCGACATTCTGGCCGCCTGCGGCCAGCTCAAGAGCGAGAGCGAAAAACTGCGCGCGCGCGCCCGCATGATGCTCGAGGAGAGTTTGGCCGTTGGACAGGACTGACGCGCGCGCAATTCCGGCGCGGATCGAAAGGACGCTCCTGTGAGCGAGGAGGCGCGCGAAGACGGCTTGCCGGCGTCGCCGCTTGATCTGTCGGGCGCCCTTCGCGCCAGTGTTGGCGATCTCTTCCGCCTGCCCCGCCTCGACCGGCGCGGCATCGTCGCCCTGACCGGACTCGTCCTCCTCGCCTGGCTCACGACCTCGCTCTATCGCGTTCAGCCGGACGAAAAGGGCGTCGTGCTGCGCTTCGGCCAATGGGTCGCGACCACCGAGCCCGGCCTCCACGTCCACCTGCCCTTTCCGATCGAAACCGTGCTCCTGCCGAAGGTGACCCAGATCAACCAGATGCAACTTGGCGTGGGCTCGACGGCCGCTCTCAACGACGCCCAAAGCGGCCGCGCCCGGCAGATGCTCACCGGAGATGAGAACATCGTCGAGGCGGACGGGGCCGTGTTCTGGAAAATTCGCGATCCCGGTCAGTTCCTGTTCAAGGTCGACAATCCGGAACTGGCGGTCAGGATCGCCGCCGAGGGCGCGCTGCGCGACGTCATCAGCCGCACGCCGATCCAGGCGGCGATGTCGAACAAGCGCCAGCAGATCGCCGACGAGACCCAGGCCCTGCTGCAGAGGCTGCTCGACGACGACCAGGCCGGGGTCGAGATCACCCAGGTGCAGCTGCAGCGCGTCGAGCCGCCGCTTGCGGTCATCGACGCCTTCAACGACGTCCAGCGCGCGCGCGCCGACCAGGAGCGGGCGCGCAACGAGGCCGAGGCCTACGCCAATGACATCCTGCCGCGTGCGCGCGGCGACGCCGAACGGATTCGCCAGGAAGCCGAAGCCTACAAAGTTCAGGTGGTCAATCTCGCGCAAGGCGACGCCGACGCATTCGTGCCGCTCTTGAGAAGCTACGAGGCGGCGAGAGACGTCACCGCACGGCGCCTTTACATGGACAGCGTCGATGAGCTCTTGAAGAAGTCGTCGAAGGTCATTGTCGATGCTTCCGGCAGGGGCGTGTCGAGCATCGTTCCCTATCTGCCGATGTCGGAGATGACGCCATTGGCGCCGGCTCCCGTACTCCAGCCGCCGGGAGCAGCGAAGTGAAGAGCCGCGCGCCGCTGATCGCGCTCGGCCTCGCCGCGCTCGCACTCTACGTCGCCGCCTCGTCGATCTATGTCATCAACGAGGGCGAACAGGGTCTCGTTGTCCGGCTCGGCGCGCCGATCGGCGTCGTCGACCAGCCGGGGCTCAAGTTCAAGGCGCCGTTCATCGACAGCGTCTACGTCACATCGACGCGCTCGCTCCTGCTCGAGCCGCCGCTCGAGCAGGTGATCATGGGCGATGAGAAGCGGCTCGAAGTGCAGCCTTACGCGCGCTATCGCATCGTCGATCCGCTGCGCTTCTACCAGGCGCTGCGCACGAGCGAGACGGCGAACGCGCAGCTTGCCCAGCTCGTCAGCTCGTCGGCGCGGCGTGAGCTCGGGCAGGTTCCGCTCCGGGCGCTGTTGACCGAGGAGCGCGGCCACATCCTCGACGTCATCAAGGGCGAAGTCGCAGCCAAGGCCGAGCCGCTCGGCGTCAAGGTCGACGAGGTGAGGTTCGACCGCTCCGATCTGCCGTTCGAGACCAGTCAGGCGATCTACGACCGGATGAAATCGGAACGGCAGCGCGAGGCGAAGGAGCTGAGGGCGCAAGGCTTCGAATGGGCGCAGCAAATCGAGGCCCGCGCCGACCACGATCGCACCGTCATCCTCTCGGAGGCTCACCGCGACGCGGCGATCGCGCGCGGCGATGGCGACGCCAAAGCCAACCAGGCGCTCGCCGCCGCCTTTTCGCAAGACCCGCAATTCTATTCCTTCTACCGCTCGCTGCAGACCTACCGCAACGCGCTCGCCAATTCCGCGCCGACCATGGTCGTGAGCCCGGACGCCGACTTCATTCAGATCCTCAAATCCGGCCCCAAGCTTGATGCCGCATCGGCGCCGGTCGCGGAGGGCGCGAAGCCTTGAGCCTGCCGCGCGCCGCGGCGCTCGCCAGTCCTGCGCCCGAGCTTCGGAGCGCGCCGACGGAGGCCCGGACTTGATCGACGGCGCGGCGTGGATCGTCGTCCTCGTGCAGATCCTCTGCGTCGATCTCCTGCTCGGCGCCGACAACGCCGTCGTGATCGCGCTCGCCTGTTCAAGGCTGCCGGTGGAGGAAACGCGCCGCGCGGTGATACTGGGCGCGGTCGGCGCGATCGCGCTGAGGCTCGGCATGCTCGCGTTCGCCAACGCGCTTCTCGACGTGCCGTTGGTCAAACTCGTCGCCGCCTGGACGCTGATCGTCATCGCCCTCAACGTGCGCGCCCGGAGTGGCGGCGACGATCGTCTTGCGACCGCCGGGACTGTCGGCAGGGGCGATTTCGTTACCGCCGCGGCAGTCATCATGCTGGCGGACGCGGCGATGAGCCTCGACAATGTCGTGGCGCTTGCGGCGATCGCGGGGGGAAGTTTCTGGCTTCTCGCGCTCGGGGTCGTTCTGAGCATACCGATCATCGCCTTTGGCAGCCTCATCCTTTCCGGGATCATTCGCCGCGCCCCGGCGATCCTGANNAGGGGGCGGAACGACGCTCGCCGCGCCGCGCGATCGAGGCGGAGCGCGCGGCGTGGACCGCTCCTCCCCCCCGGCTTGCGGTTGTAGCATCGCCGCCGGCCGCGGCCGGCCTCGAGACCATGCATGAGCCCGGCCCCGAGCGGCCGCCGCGCGAAGAGCTTAGGCCAGTGGTCGCCACCGAGCCGCATACCCAGGCCTCGGGCGGATGGAGCGAGGAGCGCGCCGTGGTTGTCGGCTTTGTCATTCTGGCGGCGCTGGCCGGGCTCATCATCTTCGTCGCCTCGTTCCTCGACAGCCTCACGTGAGCGATCGCGGATCCGTTGCGTTCGCATGCCTGAGGGTGTTGAGCTTGGGGCGAACGATCGATCAAGAAGGGAAGCCATGACTCAAGACATCCCGGCCGGCGACGTCCTGCGCGCGCCCAAGCGCAGCGAGCGCCTGCGGCAGCGGGCGGCCTGGATGTATTTCGTCGAGGAAATGACGCAGAGCGCAATCGCCGAAGCGCTCGGCGTCGGCCGGGTGACGGTGGTCAGAATGCTGGCGGAGGCGAAGGCGCTGGGCGAGGTCAGGATCGCGCTCTCGCGCGGCGACGCGGAGCTTGGCGGGCTGGAGGCGGCGCTATGCAGGCTCTACGGATTCTCCGAGGCGATCGTTGCGCCGCTCTCTTCGGCGACCGCCGACCCGACCGCGCCGATCGGCGCGGCGCTCGGCGATCACGTCTCGGCGCTGTTGCGCAACGACATGAAGATCGGCCTCGGCTGGGGACGCACCCTCAATCGTTCGCTCGAATATCTGCGCGAGCGGTCGCTGCGGGGTTTGAGCGTCGTCTCGCTGGTCGGCGGGGTCACTCGCTTCGCCCAGGACAATCCGGCTGAGTTCCCCTCCGCCTTCGCCCATGCTTTCAACGCCGACTGCTATCTCATTCCAGCGCCCGCGCTCGTCGACAGCGCGGCGACCAAAGAGGCGCTCATCCAGCGTTGCGGGCTCGGCGAGGTCTACGATTTCGCTGANNGTCGGCGAAATGCTGTGCAACGTCTTCGACCGCGAAGGCCGGATCGTCGAGCATCCTCTCAACCAGCGCGTGATGTCCGTCCCCATCGAATCGGTGCGCGCCGCCCCGATCCGGGTGCTCGCCGCCGGCGGCGCCCACAAACAAGGAGCGATCGCCGGCGCGATCAAGCTGCTCGAGCCGACCACGCTCGTCACCGACGCCGCGACCGCGCGGAGGTTGACGGCGGGGCCAAAATAGGACTGCAGTTTCATTCGACATTTTGGTTCAACTGCGCGACGATCGTTTGGGGAATCGCGCGTCCACGGGAGGAAGCGAGCTTGGCGGCCGACAATGAAGCCCTGACCCTCAATCGGGTGGCGTACCGTTTCATTCCGTTCTTAATGCTCTGCTATTTCGTGAATTATCTCGACCGGGTGAACGTCGGCTTCGCCAAGCTCACCATGGACACGGATCTTGGCCTCTCCGACACCGCCTTCGGATTCGGCGCGGGGATTTTCTTCCTGGCCTATTTCCTGTTCGAAGTTCCCTCGAACGTCATCATGGACCGGGTCGGAGCGCGGATCTGGATCGCGCGAATCATGATCACATGGGGCTTCATATCGGGAGCAATGGCCTTCATTCCGCAGATCTCCGCATGGACGGGTTTGAGCCCCGAGCACACGTTCTACGCGCTTCGCTTTCTTCTCGGGCTTGCGGAGGCGGGATTTTTTCCCGGCATCATCTTCTTCCTGACCCTTTGGTTTCCTGCCTCCTATCGCGCCCGGATCGTCGGCTATTTCATGGCGGCGATTCCGCTCTCGTCCGCGATTGGATCGCCGGTCTCGGCGTCGCTCCTCGGCCTTCACGGCTTGGGCGGGCTTTCGGGCTGGCAGTGGCTCTTCATCATCGAAGCGGCGCCGTCGATCCTTCTCGCCTTCGTCGCCTATTTCTATCTGACGGATCGGCCGGCGGACGCGACATGGCTTTCGGCGGGTGAGCGCGATTGGCTCCAGCGCCGTCTCGCCGCGGAGGACGCTCGACGTGTCGACGCGTCGCCGCAAAGCATTCTTGCGAGCCTCTACGACTATCGGGTGCTCGCGCTCGCCCTGGTCTATTTCGGCAATGTGGCGTGCCTCTATGGCGTCACGTTCTGGCTGCCGTCGATCGTGAAGGGTTTCGGCGTCTCGATCGCCGCGACCGGCTGGATCAGCGCCATTCCGTATATCGCCGGCTTCCTGGGCATGGTCTGGTGGGGCCTTCGCTCCGACAAGCGTGGCGAGCGCACCTATCATTTGGCGGGCGCGCTCCTCATCGCCGCGGTCGGGGTTGGCGGCTCCGCGTTTCTCGACGATCCGGTCGCAAAGATGATTGCGCTCACCATCGGCGCGCTCGGAGTCTATTCGGCGCTGCCAATCCTATGGACCCTGCCGACGGCATTTCTCGCGGGCGCGGCGGTTGCGCCGGGCATCGCCGCCATCAACGCGATCGGAAATCTCTCCGGCTATTTCGGCCCCTTCGTCATGGGCTGGATCAAGGACCTGACCGGCGATTTCCGCTGGGGACTGGTCACGATCGCCTCGTGCGCGGTTGTCGC
>PLUH01000293.1:7558-21594 GCA_003164825.1 Hyphomicrobiales bacterium | reverse complement strand
TTGGAGGCCTCGCCCGGAATCGAACCGGGGTGCAAGGATTTGCAGTCCTCTGCGTAGCCACTCCGCCACGAGGCCGACGATGACGCCAAGCAGCATCGCGAGGCGCGCCTATACCAAGGATTCGCTTCCCCTCGCAAGGCGCTTCGGACTTTTCGCCGGCCTTGGCTCAGTCGCGCGCCCAGGGCGAATCGCGCAACAGCGGCAGACAAAGAAAATAGGCCGCCGTCGCGATCAGGCCCCAGCCGACCCAGGCGGGCGGGGCCAGTTTCTCGGCGATCGCGATCGCGGCAAGCGCGAACCACGCGACCGTCATGGCGATCGTGAGGCCGCGCAACTTGACCACCCGCAGCGGATGCACGAACACGATCGGCGTGAACATGAGCGCGGCGGCGGCGAGCAGAATGAAAGCGCTGACAACCCACGGCGGCCGGAGAACGAACAGATAGAGGATGATGATGTTCCAGGTCGCCGGAAACCCGCGGAACCATAGATCGTCGGTCTTCATCCTGGTGTCGGCGAAATAGAGCGCCGAGGCGATGGTGACGATAAGCCCGATCCAGAACGAGGCCTCGGTCGGCATCAGGTCGGAGCGCCAGAGCGCGACCACCGGCACCAGCACATAAGTGAGGAAATCGACCACCAGGTCGAGCACCACGCCGTCGATCGCCGCCGCCGTCACTTGCACCCGTGCGGCCCGGGCAAGCGTGCCGTCGACGCCGTCGATGAAAAGCGCCAGGCCAAGCCAAGCGAAGCAGGCGGCGAAATTGCGCTCGATCGCCGCGTAAAGCGCCAGCACCGCCACCGCCCCGCCCGAGGCGGTGAAGAGATGGACGGAGAACCCCGCCGCGCTGGCGACGTCAACGGGCCGCTTTTCGATCGACATGCCCTGCCCTATCCGCCTCGCCGCCGGCGAATGCGCGGCTCAGCCGGCGTCGGCTTGACCTTGCAGCTTCCGGCTTATCAAAGTTGCGCCGCGCCGTCTTCCCGGTCGTACGCGCCCAAGCGCGGGCCTCGGGGAGCCTCGCGGGAGATTAACGATGACCAACGGCGAAACGCCCGCCGCGCGTGCTTCGGACGTCCTGGTCGCCGGGTCGGGGCTCGCCGGGCTGGCGGCTGCTCTAGGCCTTGCGCGGGCCGGCTTCGACGTCGTCCTAAGCGGCGCCGGGGAGCGGACCGGGCGCGGGCGCACCGTCGCCCTCCTCGACCGCTCGGTCGCTTTTCTCGACTCCCTCGGCCTTTGGACGCGATTGCGGGCCGAAGCCGCGCCGCTCAGGTCCCTGCGCCTCATCGACGACACCGGAACGCTCTTTCCGCCCCGCCCGGTCGAGTTCCACGCGGCGGAAATCGGGCTCGACGCGTTCGGCTGGAATATCGAAAACGACCGGATGGCCGAAACGCTCGCGGCCGAGGTCGGTCGCGCTCCCGGCGTCGAGCGCGTCGCCAGCGGCGTCGCCGCCTATGACTTCACCGCCGACGCCGTGCGGGCGCGGCTGGAAGACGGACGCACGATCTCGGCCCGGCTCGCCATCGGCGCCGACGGCCGGGATTCGAAAGCGCGCCGCGCCGCCGGGCTCGACGCACGCATCCACGCCTACGGGCAGAGCGCGTTGACCGCGTTTCTCGCCCACCGTCTTCCCCATCATGACTTTTCGAGCGAGTTCCACACCCGCGGCGGCCCGTTCACCCTGGTGCCGCTGCCAGCCAGCGCCGCCGCGCCCAACCGGTCGAGCCTCGTCTGGGTGATGGCGGACGAGGACGCCCGCCGGCGCGAGGCGCTCGACAACGAGGCGCTGGCGGAGGAGATCGAGCGTCAGGCGGGGTCGCTGCTCGGCGCCATGCGCATCGAGGGCGAGCGGGGAGTCTTCCCGATGACGCGCCAGATCGTGCCGAGGATCATCGCCGGGCGGCTGGCGCTCGTCGGCGACGCGGCGCACGTCTTCCCGCCGATCGGCGCGCAAGGGCTCAATCTGGGCCTACGCGACGTCGAGGCGATCATCGCCTGCGCCGTCGAGGCGCGCGACGCAAACCGGGACATCGGCGGGGCGACGGCTCTAAGCGCCTACGAACGCGACCGACGGCCGGACATCGTGCTGAGGACTGGCGTGGTCGACGGCCTCAACCGCGCGTTGCTGACCCACTTCGCGCCGGTCGACTTCGCCCGCGGCGCGGTCCTGGCGACCCTGTCCGCGATCGGCCCGCTCAGGCGCTTCGTCATGCGCCAAGGACTCGGACCTCACACGGCGAGGCTGCGGGCGAAATCGTCGACGCCCGGATCTCCGCCGGCGGCGGCCACTCCCAGCCGGCCGAGGTAGTGCGCCCAACCCTTGGCGTGGTTTGCGCATTGCTCGGCGTTGGGAAGTCCGGTGTGGGTCATGCGTACGAGTGTGCCGCCGTCCCGGTCGATGAGGTCGATCTCGACCAGGCCCGACCCAGGCGGCGCCGCGTCGTCCCCCTCCCAACCGAAGCTATAGGCGAGGCGATGGACCGGAACGACCTCGCGGAATTGCCCGCGAGCGGTGCGGCCGGGCCGTCCGCCAACGTCCTTGACGAGATAGAGCCCGCCTGGATGGACCTCAGTCTCCGCTTCGGCGCCCATCCAGCTCAGGATCTTTTGCGGATCGGTCAGGAAGGCGAAGACGGTGGCGGGCGGAGCCGCGATCTGGGTCTCACGCCGGACGACGAGCGATTCATCCATCGGATTCTCCTCAAACGAAGGTGAGCTAAGGCGCGTCTGGTTCAAGTGGGCTCAATATGGGCGTCCGGTTGTTGAAGGTCAACCGTTTGGTTGAATGTTTTGGCTGAGTGGCCAAGCTATCTAAAAGACGTTCAAAACGTCGGCCGGCGGACAGCGCTGATGACAAGGAAGCAAAGTCCGGCCGATGATCGATCCATGCAGCTCTCTTCAACCCTCGCCTGGCTGGTTGACGCGGCGGCCGAAGCGCCGGCGCCCGAACGGTTTCTGGCCGATCTCGGCCAGCGCCTGATCGCGGACGGCGCGCCGCTGGCCGGTGGAGCGCTGGCCCTCGCTGCGCCGCATCCGCTGATCGCCCGGCGCAGCTGGCTCTGGCGGGCGGATAGCGGCGAGGTGACCGAGGCGCTGGGGTTCATGCCCGGAGGGCTCGCCACTTCGGCCGCGCCAAGCCCGCCAGGCGAGGCCGGCCGGCGCTGGCTCGCCGGCCTTGCCGGCGGGCGCGTGCATGAGGACGCCGTCCCGCCGAGGCCGAACGGGCCGATGTTGGCCTGGATCGGGCCGCGTCCATTCACCGCCGAGGAAGCCGGCCGCCTCAGTCAGGCTGCGCGCTTCGCCGCCGCGCCGCTCGCCGCGCTAACCGCGCGCGCCACGCTGACGGCGGCTCTCGAGGCCTATCTCGGCCGGCGCAGCGCCGCGCGGGTACTCGCGGGTCCATTGCGGCGCGGGGTCGGCGAGACCATCCAGGCGGCGCTGCTGTTCGCCGATCTGCGCGGCTTCACGGCTTTGTCCGAGAGCAATCCCCCGTCGGAGGTCATTTCGGCCCTCGACGCCTGGTTCGACCGTATTGCACTCGCGGTCCAAGCCTTTGGCGGTGAAGTGCTCAAGTTCATGGGTGACGGAGTGCTCGCGATCTTTCCGGTCGCAGGCTCGACGCCCCGCAGCGCCTGCCGTGCCGCGCTGAGCGCGGTCGCGGCCGCCCGGGCCGGAATGGCGCATCTCGACGAGGCGCGACAACAGAAGGGCCTGGCGCCTTTGCCGTTCGGCGTCGCGCTGCATCTCGGCGAGATCCTGTGGGGCAATATCGGCGCCGCCGATCGGCTCGATTTCACCGCGATCGGCCACGCCGTCAATCTGGTCAGCCGGCTGGAAGGGCTATGCCGGCCCCTCGACAAGGCGGTCCTCATCTCGGGCGCCTTCGCGGCCGAGACGACATCGCCGCTGATCTCCCTCGGGACGCACGCGCTGCGCGGCATCACGTCGCCATGCGCCGTCTTCACCGCGCCGGAGGATTGAGGCGACGCCGCCATTCCCGAGCGCTTCGGCCGCGGCCTTGCGCGACCGACGGGGTCAGGGTTAATCTCAAGAGCGGTTTCCACAACGACCTTCGCAACCCTCTTCGAACGGCGATTCCCGTTCGAGTCGATCTCGATGCGAATTTCCGTTGGCGGTGGCGGACGAGGGCGCTTGCGGTTCGGGCGACGCCCCAACCTCTTATTGCAAAAACTCCCCCCGGACCTGTTTTTTGAGGAAGCCAAAGGAGACAAGGGATGTCCAACCATTTTACCGGCCTGAGCCTCGGCCCGCCTCTCGGCGATCAAAGGCTCGACCTCTGCGACCTCTACGCCTTCCAGTCGCCCGCGGACCCAACGCGCACCGCGATCATCCTCAACGCCAATCCGCGGGCCGACGCGCTTCATCCCGACGCCATCTACCGTCTTAACATCGACAACGACGGCGATTTGCTCACCGACATCGCGATCAGCTACGTCTTCTCAAAACCGGAAGGGGACAAGCAGACGGTCAGCGTTTTTGTCGCAAAAGGCGCGGAAGCCCGCTCGGCCGAAGTTGTCGGAACGAAGGTCATCGCCGACGCCGAGGTCTCGTTCGGCCCCAAGCCGAACATCGTGCGATCCGGCGCCATGACGTTTTGCGCCGGCGCGCGCAGCGACGCCTTCTTTTTCGACTTTGACGGGATCAAGGCCCTCTTCGACACCTCGGGCGGCAGAAATTTCACCGCGCCGCACCTTGGAGGCAAGTCGCCGTGGACAGGTGTGGACTCGAATACGAAAGCCAATGTGTTCTCGACGACGATTGAGATGCCGACGAGCGAGCTCGGCGCCAATTCCGCAATTCGCATCTGGGGGCGATGCAGCCTGCGCGAGAACGGCAAATTGAATCACGTCGATCGCGCCGGCCATCCATCGGTCAGCAGCTTTTTCAACACCGACGACACCAAGCTCGAATACAACGCCAGCGAGCCGGTCAACGATGTCCGTCGCTGGACGGATCAATTCGTCCACTTGATGGGCCATACCGGCGGCTACACCCGCGACGAAGCGATTGCGGCGATCCACGCCGAGGGCATTCTGCCCGACATGCTGACCTTCGATCCGTCGAAGCCGGCGAAGTACCCCAACGGCCGCGTCTTCACTGACGACGTCATCAATACCCGCCTCGCCTTTCTTTCGAAGGGAGACATCCCGCCGACCGGTCTCAAGCCGCACACCGACGTACTCAGGGAGTTCCCATACCTGGGCGCGCCGCATCCGCAATAGCGCCAGAGGGTCGCGACGGCGAGCGCCTCGGCCTCAAAGCACGACGACGGGCGTTCCCTTCGCGACCCGCTGATAGAGATCCATCACGTCGGCGTCCATCATTCGAATGCATCCGGACGATACGGCTTTGCCGATCGAGTTGGGCTCATTGGTGCCGTGGATGCGAAACAAGGTGTCTTTCTTGTCTTGAAACAAATAGAGGGCCCGCGCGCCGAGCGGGTTCTCCATCCCACCCTCGAGATGCACCGGCAGGCCGGGCTGACGCGCCAGCATTTCCGGCGGCGGCGTCCATCCCGGCCAGAACGCCTTGCGGCCAATCTCGGCCGTTCCCTTCCAGGAGAAACCCTGGCGCCCGACGCCAATCCCATACTGGAGCGCCCGTCCGTCGCCCAACGAGAGGTAGAGCTTGCGCTCGTGGGTATTGATGGTGACCGTGCCGGCCGGCTCGCCGGTCGGATCGCTGACCTCCTTGCGAGTCGTGAGGTGCATGTCGACGTCCTTGTCGAAGCCTCCCGGAGTCGAATAGTTCGGATCGGCGTCAGGCGGCAGATAGGTCTCGGTTTGCGGCGGCGGCGAACCGGAGCCGAGGAACGGAAACAGGGTCTGGGCGGCAGCCCAGTCCGCCGGGATCGCAACGCCTGCCAAGGCGATCAGGAGGAGACTTCGCGCACCGACCATGTTTGACCTGTTCCTGTAAGCTCTCGTTGCTTCCCGAGAAGCGACTCTTCAAAAGCTAGGTCGGATAGGCGATTTCGTAAAGCGGGGTGATGACGCCTGCGCCGGGATCGCGTCACATCCTCGTGCGTTGTCTTCACGGCGCCGGGAGGTTCAGCCTATACGTTGATTCATGCGGAACGGGGCGCGCCGCCTCGTCTTTGATTCGCAAGAGAAGCCGAGAGAGATGTCGTCAACGACCGCAGATGCCGCCGTTCCGTCCGAGGCCGTCGCCGCCGCCGACCGTGAGGAGAGACGGGTAAGCCTCTTCACCCTGTGCCTGCTCGCGCTGGGGGTGGGAATCATGACCGGCGTCGGCGCGGTCGCTCTCCGGTCGCTGATCGGGCTCATCCACAACGCCATGTTCAACGGCGTGTTCAAGATCGCCTACGACGCCAACATCCTCGAGGGGCCGAGCCGGTTCGGGAACTGGGTGATCCTGTCGCCGGTCTTGGGCGGCCTCGTCGTTGTTTATCTGGTGCAGCGCTACGCCCCGGAGGCCAAAGGCCATGGCGTCCCCGAGGTGATGGACGCCATCTACTATAAGCGCGGCAACATTCGGGGCATTGTCGCGGTCATCAAGTCGCTCGCCTCGGCGTTGTCGATCGGGTCGGGCGCGTCGGTCGGCCGGGAGGGGCCGATCATCCAGATCGGCTCGGCGCTGGGATCGTCTTTTTCGAAAGCCATTGGCCTCACGACCGGGCAGAAGATCACCCTCTTGTCGGCGGGCGCCGGCGCGGGGATCGCGGCCACCTTCAACACGCCGCTCGGCGGCGTGCTGTTCGCGCTCGAAATCCTGTTGCCCGAAGTCTCGAACCGCACCTTCCTGCCGGTCGTGATCTCGACGGCCGCGTCGACCTTGGTCGGGCGCATCCTCATCGGCCCCAATCCGGCCTTCGCCGTTCCGGAGATCCTCTTTCCGTCCGCGAGTTCTTTCGGCGTCGAGGAAGCGATCGCGTTCACCGCGCTTGGCGCGCTATGCGGCGTCGCCGCCTGGGCCTTCATTCGGCTTCTCGTGTTCATGGAGGACGGCTTTCCCAGGCTGCCGGGAAACATCTACACCCAAAACATCGTCGGCATGACGCTGGTCGGGCTAATGATGGTCGGGCTGACCCACGCCTTCGGCCACTCGTATGTCGACGGCGTCGGCTATGGCGTCATCCAGTCGATCCTCGACAAAGGCATGACGGCGACCGGACTCCTTGCGCTGCTGTTCGTGCTCAAGCTGCTCGCGACCACCATCAGCCTCGGCTGCGGCGCATCGGGCGGCATATTTTCGCCCTCGCTCTTTCTCGGCTCGACGCTCGGGGCGGCGTTCGCGTCGCTTGCGATCCTCCTCCTCCCCAACGCCGGCATGACGTTGCCGTCGGCGGCGATCGTCGGCATGGCGGCAATGGTCGGAGCGGGGACCGGGGGCGTCATGACCGCCATCATCATGGTGTTCGAGATGACGCGCGACTACGCGATCATCGTCCCGGTCACCGTCGCCGTTGCGGTCGCCGCCGGGGTCAGGCGCGCGCTCATCTCCGAGACCCTCTACACCATCAAGCTGCGCCATCGCGGCCACCGCATCCCCAAGGAGCGGCATGTCAATCTCTATCTCGTCCAGCAGGCGCAGGACATGATGGAGCAGCGGTTCATTCTCGCGGAGGCGGGATCGACGCTGAGGCAATGCATCGGCTGGGAAGACGTCGACGACCTGCGCGCCATCATCGTCGAGCGCGAGGGCCGAATCGTCGGCTTGATCCCGCCCCGTTCCGGCATATGGCGCGAAAGCGTGAGCAATCCCGACCGGCCGGTGGACGACTTCGTCGAGAAGCAGTTGGTCGTCTGCCGCGATGTCGACTTGCTGAGCCTCGTACTGGCGCGCCTCAAACGCCACAAAGCGGGCGCGGCGATCGTCTTTCACGGAGCGCGCCGGCCGCGCGCCGCCGATGTCGTCGGCGTCATCACCAAGCGCGCGATCGCCGACGCGGTGATCAACGAATATGAGGACTGAGCGAGCGCGCAGCGGTCCGCGTCAGGTCCGCAAGACTTCGCCGATGTAGAGCGCCAGGAGCTTCCGCGTTTCGCCGATAAGCGGCAGGGGGCGTTCGTTTTCCGTCGCCGCGAGCGCCGGGACGATCTTCATGACCTGGCTGACGATGACCGCGGCCGCGGCCGCTTCATCCTCGCTCAAGGCGCGGTTGGCGGCGCGCAGGATCGAGGCGATGCGTCCGCGCAGCGCGTCGCCAAGCGGCTTTCGGCGCTCGACAATGCCGGCGACCGAGCTTGAGAGCGCAATGGTCGCATCGCGATCGGTTCTGAGCGCGAGCTTGTAGTCGATGAGCAAATCCGCGAGCTCACGCGCCGGCCGTCCGGGGGCAAGCTCCTCGACCCGCGCAAAGGACGCCGCCGCCCGCTCCGCGTAGCGGTTGAATAGAGCCTCGGCCAGCGCTTCCTTGGACGGAAAGAACTGATAGAGGGAGCCGATCGCCGCCCCCGCCCGCTGTGCGATCTCGGTCATTGTGGTCGCCTCGTAGCCCTTCTCGGCGAACAGCTCCGCGCCAGCGTCGATGAGGGCGGCGACCCGCTGCTTTCCGCGCTCGCGCTTCGGTTCCTTGGCCGTCGGGAGGATTTCGATTGACATTTGTGAGGGACGCTCATATTAACGATTTACGAGTATCCCTCATAAACTGTGGCGGCGCAACCGTCGCGCACGCCGTTCCTTCCCGGAGCCGCCGCCGATGATCGCCCTCGACCCCAAGACGACCGCTCTCGTGCTTATCGACCTGCAGAACGGCATCCTTGGCCGCAAGCTTGAGCCGATCTCGGCGGCGGAGCTGGTGGAACGGGGCAAAACGTTGGCGGGCAGGTTTCGCGCCGTCGGAGCGCTGGTGGTGCTCGTCAATGTGGCGCCCGCGATGGAAGAGCCGCCACGTCGGGTCGACGAGCCCTCGACGCTAGCCAAAATCCTGCCTAAGGGCTTCATCGATCTCGCGCCCGGCCTGGCCGAGCCGAGCGATCTCAAAATCACCAAGAAAAGCTGGGGCGCATTTTCCGTCCCCGAGCTCGACCTCAAGCTCCGCGAACGCGGCGTGCGCACGATCGCGCTTGGCGGCGTCGCCACCCAATTCGGCGTCGAATCCACGGCGCGGCAGGCGTGGGAGCTCGGCTACGAACTCATCATCGTCAAGGACGCGACGAGCAGCATCGCGCCTGAAGCCCACGACAATTCGATGCGCCGGATCTTCCCCCGGATCGCGCGCATAACCGACAGTGACGGGCTCGCGTTCTCCGGCGCCTGAGAGGAGAAATGTCGCCTCTTACACTGCGCGAGAGACCGCCGGCCCTGCAATGGGGCGCGCTTCTGAGCGCCTCGCTCATCTTCGTTGTGGCCTTCGAGCTGATGCGCCTGCCCGCGGCTTTGTTGCTCGGCGCGATCGGGGCCGCGATCCTGGTTTCGTGGTTCGAGGGACGGGTCAGGATCCCGCCCTGGACGTTTGTCGTCGCCCAGGGCTTTGTCGGCTGCCTCGTGGCGCGCAGCATCACTCCCGACATTTTGCTGACGATCTTGCAGAAATGGCCGATGTTCCTGACCTTGATCGGCGCGGTCATATTTTTCGCGACCGCGCTCGGCTTCGCCCTCGCCCGCTGGAAAGTGCTTCCGGGCACAACGGCGGTCTGGGGCTCATCGCCGGGCGCCGCGACTGCGATGGTGCTGATGGCCGACGCCTTCGGCGGCGACATGAGGCTGGTCGCCGTCATGCAATATCTGCGCGTCGCATGCGTCGGACTGGTGGCGTCGATCGTCGCCCGGGCGTGGTCGGCCTCGGGCGCCGCGGCTCCGGTCGCGATCGACTGGTTTCCGCATCTCGCAGCCGGGCCTTTCCTGGGAACGCTGGCGCTGGCCATCGGCGGCGCAGTCATTGGCGTCAAATCGAGGATCCCGGCTGGCGCATTGCTTCTGCCGCTGTTCGTCGGCGCCCCACTTTCGGCGAGCCATCTTCTCACGATCACGCTGCCGCCATGGCTCCTGGCGATATGCTACGCCCTCGTCGGCTGGTCGATCGGTCTTAGGTTCACGCGGGAAATCGTGCTCTACGCGGCGAAACAATTGCCGAGGATTCTGGCCTCGATCTTCACCCTGATCGCCATGTGCGGGGGTCTGGCGTTTGCGTTGCATGAGGCGGCGGGAACGGACGCGCTGACCGCCTATCTCGCCACCAGCCCCGGCGGCGCCGATGCGGTGGCGATCATCGCCACATCGTCCCCGGTCGATGTTCCCTTCGTCATGGCGATGCAGATCGGACGGTTGCTGCTCGTGATCCTGATCGGCCCCAGTCTCGCCCGGATGATCGCGCGCTGGACCACGGAGACTGAGCCGGCATCCGCAGACGTTCAGGTCCCTAAATGAAAGCCGGCCGCCATGCTGAGCCTCCCCTGGTATATCTACCTTCTGCAATTCGTCAGCGGGTTGCTGCTCGCCAACGGCGTTCCGCATTTCGTCCAGGGGATCTGCGGCCATCCGTTTCAGAGCCCGTTCGCTTCGCCCCCGGGCGTGGGCGAATCGTCGCCGGTGGTCAACGTCCTGTGGGGGTTCCTGAACCTTGCCGCCGGCTTCGCCCTGCTCTTCGCCTTTGCGCCCAAGGGAAGCGACGTGATCGCCGAATGGTCGCTCGTGGCCTTAGGCGCGCTCGTCGTGGCCGTCGCCCTCGCCCGCCATTTCGGCCGGGTCCGGTCTGGACGGTAAAGCGCGGCGAGCGCCGCGCATCGGAATGATTCGCTCGGCCGTTGCGCGGCGTCGGCCAGCGGCGGATAATGCGACAGAAGCAAAAAGGGAGGAACGACGATGGCGCTATTGCTGCGCGCGATGTCTTTGGCTGCGTTTCTGGGCGCTTGCGGCGCGGCTTCCGCCCAGCAGGCCAACCCCCTCGACGTCATCCCCGACAAGATGCCGTTCAGCACTCCCTATGGCTCGCCGATTTCCCTCGCCCGCGCCGACGCGGCCATTGCAGCGACGATAGCGGAAGCGGAGAAGCGCGGCTGGGCGCTCAATGTCGCGGTCGTCGATTCCGGAGGCAATCTCGTCGCCTTTTCGCGAATGGACGGCGCTCAACTCGGCTCGATCGCCGTAGCCGAGCATAAGGCCCGCACGGCGGTCAAATTCCGTCGTCCAACCAAATCGTTTGAAGACGGAATTCAGAAAAACGACTTTAAATATCAACTGTCCATCGACGACGTCATCGCGTCGCGCGGAGGCATTCCGCTGATCGAGGACGACAAGTTGATCGGAGCGATCGGCTGTTCTGGGGGCGCGGGGTCGCAGGACGAGGCCGCATGCACGGCCGGCGCGGCGACGATCAACAAGTAGCGGCGCCACCGGATCCGTCGCCTTTCCGCGGGCGGTTCAACCGTTGGTTAGGTTTGGTCTGCCAACATGGCTGGGATTCTTGAGGGATTCCCACATGATCGTCGCCACCACCGAAAACATCGCCGGCCATCGCACCGTCCANNTTGCGAACGATCGTCGGCGGCGAGATTCACGAATACACCCAACTTTTGGAGGAGGCGCGGCGCCACGCGCTCGACCGGCTGGTCCAGAACGCGACTGCGATGGGCGCCAACGCCGTGCTCATGATGCGCTACGACAGCGCCGAGATCGGCAATACGATGAGCGAGATCGTCGCCTACGGCACCGCGGCGGTGATTGAACCCGTAGCATGATCCCGTTTGTGTTTCCGCTCGGGATCTTTGTCGCGGTCATTCTCGTCTGGTTTTTCTTCCGCAGCGGCGGTTATAAGCGCCATCCCCTCGACGCGCCGCCCGGAGCCGATTGGACCCTCACCAGCGAGCGGTTCCGCGATCCTCAATCGGTCGAAATGCTGGAAGTCTGGTACTGCCCGCGAACCGGCGAGCGCGCCTATGTGCGGGCGCGCGTGGGCGGGAGCTCTTAGGGTGTGAACCGCCGCAGACCGAGCCGAGCCGCACTCGGTCTCATCAGGCGCCTAGCCCGGGTTCGGCCCCTGAGCCCGCGACGTGAACCGAAGCCGGCTTGCGCATCACATAAGTCTATGCTTATCTGTCGGGCATGGAGAGCGACATCTTCAAGGCCTTGGCCGATCCAACCCGTCGCAGCGTGTTCGAAAAGCTGGCGGTCGGGGGCATGAACGCGAGCGATCTCAGGCGCGGCATGACGATCAGCCAGCCGGCGATGTCGCAGCATCTCGCTGTCTTGCGATCCGCCGGGCTCGTGCGCGAGCGTCGAGAGGGCCGCTTCGTCAACTATGAGGTGGACCCGGCAGGGCTCGTCCGGATCGGGCAGTGGCTGGCCCGGTATCGAGCCTACTGGCCGCGTCGCATCGACGATCTCAAGGCGCTGCTGAAGGACATGGATCAATGAGCGACATTGCGAGCAAACCGCGCGAGGAAGCGGAAATTGCGCTCGAGTACGAACTCGACGCGGCGCCGGAAAAAGTATGGCGGGCCATCGCCGTCGCCGCATTTCGCGAGCGGTGGCTGCCGGAGGCGGACCTTGCGGAACCGGAGCCCATCGCGTCGGTTCCCGGCGTGGAGGTCCGGTACCGAATGCGGGAGGAAGACGCCCCGTTCCCGGAGAGCACCGTTACCTTCCGGATCGAGCCCGCGCCTCACGGCGGCACGTTGTTCCGGATCATCCATCGGATTGAGGGTGACGTTCGCCGGAACGGCGCGAATGACAACCTTCGCCCGATGGGTCTGGCCGCCTGAGAGCGGCTCGAAGCCGGTCAATCTTGAAGCTTGGAAGGAGTTCGCGTCATGCGCCACACGATGCAGCTCGTGCCCATGGTTCTCGAACAATCAAGCCGCGGCGAGCGCTCTTTCGACATCTACTCCCGCCTGCTTCGGGAGCGGATCGTCTTTCTCAGCGGCGAGGTCAACGACGAGATGGCGTCGCTGGTCTGCGCGCAATTGCTCTTCCTGGAGGCCGAGAACCCGAAGAAGCCGATCGACCTTTATATCAACTCCTACGGCGGCGTCGTGACGAGCGGCCTTGCGATGTATGACACGATGCAATTCATCAAGGCGCCCGTCCGCACCCTTTGCGTCGGGACCGCCCGATCCATGGGATCGTTTCTCTTGATGGCGGGCGAGCCGGGCGAGCGCGCGGCGCTGCCTAACGCCAGCCTCCACGTCCATCAGCCGCTCGGCGGGTTCCAGGGACAGGCGTCCGACATCCTCATTCACGCCGAGGAGACGCTCCAGACCAAGCGACGCATCACCCGCCTCTATGCCAAGCATTGCGGCAGGACCTACGATGAGGTCGAGCGCACGTTGGACCGCGACCACTTCATGACTGCGGAAAGCGCGCGCGAATGGGGCCTGATCGACCGTGTCTTCTCGACCCGCAGCGAAGCGGAGCTCATGCTCAGCGAGCCCGCCTCGCCTGGATGAGTCTTGCGGCGTAATGCGCCATCTGGTCGACCTCAATGCCGACGCGGTTCGGCGCAGCGTTCTTGCCGCGCGCTCAAATGGTTGGGTCTGAACAGGCTCCAAATCGATACCCTCGGGCCTGCTTCGTCAAGTCCCCCGCCCCGCCTCCATGAGCCGCGCGGCGTAGCGGGCCATCTGGTCGACTTCGATGTTGACCTTGTCGCCAGCCTTGCGCTCGCCCCAGGTCGTCACCCTCAGCGTGTGCGGGATCAGCAGCACTTCGAACGTGTCGCCGTCGACGGCGTTGACTGTGAGCGAGGTTCCGTCGAGGGCGACCGAGCCTTTGACGGCAATGAATTTCGCCAGATCCTTCGGCGCGCGCAACGCAAAATGGGCCATGCCGTCGAAGTCGCGGCGGGCGAGGATTTCGGCGATCCCATCGGCATGGCCGCTGACCATGTGGCCGCCAAGCTCGTCGCCGACCTTCAACGCCCGCTCTAGGTTCACGCGGCCCCTCGTCCGCCATTCGCCGAGCGTAGCAACCGCGAGCGTCTCGGCCCCGACGTCGTAGGCGATCGCCGAGCCGCGCGCGTGCGGCTCGACGCCAACGACGGTGAGGCAGACGCCCGCGTTGGCGATCGACGCGCCGACATTGATCGACTTGGCCGGATAGGCGCTCGCGA
>PLUH01000293.1:0-7531 GCA_003164825.1 Hyphomicrobiales bacterium | reverse complement strand
TGGGTGACGCTGGATAACATCTACATTCGACGCATGACAAACAGTGCTGGTCACACTTCATTTCGCGAACGGCCTGATCCGCGTTCAAAACTGTATTGGCTGGACATTGACGTAACCTTTAATGACATCCTTCGCCGGCAACGAATGATTCCTGGCGAATCCATCGTTCGTCTGCCGCCATCATCCTTGCAGTATTCGGTTCTGCACGGCGTCGGGACGGTTGCGAACGCTTTATCCGTCGGCGATAGGGCGAAAACTTTTCACCGCTTCGCGGTCGACGTCGCGGCGTTTATACAATCTGACGAGAATGTCGCGCCCTCTGAAGACCACCGCTCAGCCAAGATGATTTGGAACGAAGTCGACGTTCGCGCGCCGCGACTCGAAATACACGTTCAAACCAAAATGTTGCGACATTTGGTGGAACTGTACGTGACAAAAAGGATTGATACGGTTGTAATGTCGATGAAAATTGCAATTATGCGACAAATAATCGCAGACGCGGGCCCGGATTCTGAACTATTACCCGTCCTTGACAAAGATGGGCGTCTTTACTTCCGACGGACCCAGTGCGAACTCTTGTCGGTGCAAGCTTCGCTGGTCCATGAGCGCGCCTGGAGGTAGCCGGAAAGCCGCCATAGCCGATCATTCCGCCCGCTGCCAAACCCGCATCGTGTCGGGTCCGTAGTCGAGCGTTTCATGCTGCCGATAGCGCGATGCGTCCGAGAGCGCCGCTCGCGCCGCCTCGCTGAGCGCGGGAACGCCGCGCCGGCCGAGCGGCTTTTCCGCCGTGATCAGCGCGACCTCGTCCGCGAGTCCGAGCGCGATCAGCCTGGCGGCGACGCGCGGGCCGCCTTCGCTGAACACGCGGGTGAGCCCGCGCGCCGCAAGCGCACGCAGGGCTTGGCCGAGATCGGCTCGGCCGCCGGCGTCGAGCCCGACCCGCTCGATCGCAACGCCGAGGTCGACGAGACGCCGAGACGCCTCGTCCGGCGCGTCCGGCCCGGCGATGACGAGGGTCGGAACGTCCCGCGCCGTCGCAGCGAGACGCGAGCGCACGGGCAGACGCAGGTGGGTGTCGAGTACGACGCGCAACGGCTTGAGGTCGACGCCCGGCAGGCGCACCGTCAGCGCCGGATCGTCGGCCAGCGCCGTCCCGACGCCGACCATGATCGCCTCGTGGGTCGAGCGCATGACCTGGACGCGAAGGTCGGCGATCGGCCCGGTGATGCGCAGGCGCGCGTCGTGCGCGCCGCCGGAGGCGAAGCCGTCCGCCGTTTCCGCCAGCTTCAATGTCACGCATGGCCGTCCCGCCGTCACCCGCAGGATGTGGCCGAGATGGTCGCGCCGCGCCTGCGCCTCCCCCGGGCCGACGGTGACCGCGATCCCCGCCGCGCGGAGCCGCACGTGGCCTTGGCCCCCGACGAGCGGATTCGGGTCCTCCATCGCCGAGACGACGCGGGCGACGCCAGCCGCGATGATCGCGTCGACGCAGGGCGGCGAGACGCCGGTATGCGAGCACGGCTCGAGCGTCACGTAGAGCGTCGCGCTGCGCGCCGCCTCGCCCGCGCGCTGGATCGCGATCCGTTCGCCATGCGGCCTTCCGCCCGGCGCCGTCGCCCCGCGCCCGACCGCCGCCCCATGCCTGACCAGAATCGCGCCGACCGACGGATTGGGCGCGGCAAGGCCGAGCGACCACGATCCGAGATTAAGCGCCGCCGTCATCCAGCGCAGGTCCTCGTCGGGCCCTGCGGCTGCGCTTCCGTTCATGAAGCGGGCGCGTCCCGGCGTTGGCGCGGCGCCTCTCGCGCCGGGGCCGGGTCAGGCTCGGCCTCCAGTTCGCCGACAATGGCGTTGAAGTCGCGCGCCTCGCGAAAATTGCGGTAGACTGAGGCGAAGCGCACATAGGCGACGTCGTCGAGCGCTTTCAGGCCCTCCATCACGAGTTCGCCGATCCGTTCGGTCGGAATATCGCCGTCGGTCTGGCTCTCCAGTTGGCGCACGACGCCGTTGATCATCCGCTCGACCCGCTCGGGCTCGACCGACCGCTTGCGCAGGGCGACCTGGACCGAGCGCACGAGCTTGTCGCGGTCGAACAGCGCGCGGCGGCCGTTCTTCTTGACCACCTGCAGTTCGCGCAGCTGCACCCGCTCGAAAGTGGTGAAGCGGCCGCCGCAATCGGGACAGATGCGCCGCCGGCGGATCGACGAAGCGTCCTCCGTCGGCCGCGAATCCTTCACTTGCGTATCGAGCCCGCCGCAATAGGGGCATCGCATCCGAGCCAGCCCTTCATGAGTTCGCCCCGGCGGCTAGTAGATCGGGAACCGCCGGGTGAGTTCGGCGACGTCCGCCTTCACTTTCGCCTCGACCGCAGCATTCCCCGATTCGCCGTTCGCCGCCAAGCCGTCGAGCGTCTCGACGATGAGCCGCCCGACCTTGGCGAATTCCGCCGTTCCGAATCCGCGCGAGGTGGCGGCGGGCGATCCGAGCCGGATGCCCGACGTCACCATGGGTTTCTGCGGATCGAACGGAATGCCGTTCTTGTTGCAGGTGATGTTGGCGCGGTCGAGCGCCGCCTCGGCCGCCTTGCCGGTGAGGCCCTTGGGCGTCAAATCGACCAGCATCAGGTGGTTGTCGGTGCCCCCGGTCACGAGCTTATAGCCCCCGGCGAGGATCGGCTCGGCCATCGCCTTGGCGTTGGCGACGACGGCATGGGCATAAAGCTTGAATTCGGGCGTCAGAGCCTCGTGGAAACTGACCGCCTTGGCGGCGATGACATGCATGAGCGGGCCGCCCTGGAGGCCCGGAAAGATGGCCGAATTGATCTTCTTGGCGAGTTCGGCGTCGTTGGTGAGGATCATGCCGCCGCGCGGGCCGCGCAGCGTCTTGTGGGTCGTGGTGGTGACGACATGGGCGTGGGGGAACGGCGACGGATGGGCGCCTCCGGCGACCAGCCCGGCGAAATGGGCGATGTCGACGACGAAAAAGGCGCCGACCGCGTCGCATATGGCGCGGAAGCGGGCGAAGTCCCAATGCCGCGCATAAGCCGAGCCGCCGGCCATGATGAGCTTCGGTTTGTGCTCGCGCGCCAGCGCCTCGACCTCATCCATGTCGATCCGGTGCGTGGTTCGATCGACGCCGTAGGGGACCACCTTGAACCAGCGGCCGGACATGTTGACCGGCGACCCATGGGTCAGGTGGCCGCCGGCGGCGAGATCGAGGCCCATGAACGTATCGCCGGGCTGCATCAGGGCCATGAACACGCCCTGGTTGGCCTGGCTGCCGGAATTGGGCTGGACATTGGCGAACCGGCAGTCGAACAATCGGCAGGCGCGCTCGATCGCCAGAGTCTCGGCGATGTCGACGAACTGGCATCCGCCATAGTAGCGCCGGCCCGGATAGCCTTCCGCGTATTTGTTGGTCAGGACCGAACCCTGCGCCTCAAGCACCGCGCGCGAGACGATGTTCTCGGACGCGATGAGTTCGATCGAATCACGCTGACGGCCGAGCTCGAGCTCGATCGCGCGGGCGATCTGGGCGAGCACGATCCGCCCGCTCGGAGCCGTCCGCGCGAGGCGCAAGCCGACCTGGATCAGCGTGTCGATCCGGCGCAGCGCGTCGGAGGTCATCGGTTGGGAACCGTATCGGACCGATCGCGGCGGTCGAGGGTGCCCCGGCACCACCTGGCACGGGACTACGATCCGCCGCTGTGACCGAGCGCCATCGCTCAGCGAACCTCGACATGGTGCGGGCGATCGCGGCGCTGATGGTCCTGGGGGCGCACGCCTACCTGCTCGGGGGAAGTGCGATCGGATCGCGGCTTGACACCTCTCCCGACATGCTCGCGATCTGGAACCTCTCGTCGGGGGTATGGCTGTTCTTCTGCCTCAGCGGGTACCTGGTGCCACGTGCGTTCCTCGCCGCGTTGATCGACGGCTCCCCGCTCCCGTCGGCGTCTTCCTACCTCGTCCGGCGGGCGGTTCGAATCCTGCCCGCCTACTGGATCGCGTTCTTTGCGATGGACGTGCTCGTCTTCCGCGGCGTACCGATCCATTGGTGGCAATACCTCGTGCATCTGACGCTGGTCCAGAACCAGGTCCCCGGCGAAGGCATGAACCTGTTCTACGTCGCGTGGACGCTCGGCATCGAGGCGATGTTCTACCTCGCGATCCCGCTCGGCGCCTACGCGGTGCGGCGGGTGCACCGGGGTCCGATCGACGTCGGACGGCTCGGGGCGATGGTGCTCGGCCTGTGGGCGCTGAGTCTGATCTGGGTGCTCTGGGCCGCGCACGCGTACCCGAACATCGGTGCCGACTTCGCGGTCCATGACGCCGACGTGTTCCGCTACAACCTGCCGCCGATGCTGAGCATGTTCTGCCCCGGGATGCTCGTCTTCCTCGCCGAGTCGCCCCAGGCCGCCGAGCGCGGTGGCCCGTGGGCGGCCTATCGCTGGGTAATCCGCCGGCCGTGGCTGGCACTGTCAATCGCGGCGGCGTTCATCGTCGCTGCGGCGTACGCCTTCGCGAGCACGAGCACCGAGGTGTTCGACATGAGCAAGGAGCTGTGGGCGGTCAGCGCCGGTCTGATCGTTGCGACGGCCCTCCAGGGATGGGCTTGGCTGCGCCCGATCGCACGCGTGCTCGCGCCGATCGGCGTGATCTCCTACGGCGTCTACCTGTGGCACTGGGTGGCGGAGCAAGCGCTGGCGCATCATTGGGATCCGCTGAAGCACGCGGGGTTCGGCCCGTGGCTCGTGCACGTGGCGATGCTTCTCGCCGTGGCCCTCCCGGCGGGCGCGCTGAGCTGGATCCTCGTCGAGCGGCCGCTGCTGCGTCGAACCTCCGATTGGGCTCGGCGACGCCGGGCGGCGTCGGAGCTCATCGCCCCGGACGCCGCGCCAACCCCAGCCCCGAGGAGACCGCCGCGCGCATGACCGGCAGACCGATCCCGCGGGGCAGATAACGACCGAATGGCGTCACGAGGATCCGGTTCGCGACCCCGGGGACGACGGTTCGCCGGCCCTTGACCATGCCGTCGATCCCGAGCCGGGCGACCGACTCCGCGCTCGCCCAGACGAAGCTCGGGATCCGCCCCGACTCCCGCTCGAGGCCGGCGTCGATCGCGATCTCGGTGGTGGTGGCATTCGGCTGCAGCGAGGTACACGAGACGCCCGTGCCGGCGAGCTCGGCGTGGATCGACTCGGAGAACGAGTGCACGAACGCCTTCGTCGCGGCGTAGGTGGCGAGCCCGGGCAGCGGCTGGTTGGCGGCCATCGAGGCCGTGTTCAGGATCGCTCCCTCGCCACGGGCGACCATTGCCGGCAGCAGCGCTCCCGTCAGGTGGTGGACGGCGACAGCATTGACCTGCACCATCTCGAGCTCGCGCGCGAGCGGCAGCTCGTCGAAGCGGCCGAGGCTGAAGATGCCGGCGTTGTTGCACAGACCCACGAGCGCGCGCGGATCACGACGAACGAGCGCGATCAGGGCGTCGCGCTGGCGCTTGACCGTCAGATCGCAGGCGCGGGTGGCCACGTGGACGCCGTGGCGCTCGCTCAGCGCGGCGGCGAGGACCCCGAGGCGATCGGCCTGGCGGTCGACGAGCAGCAGGTGGTGGCCGCGCACCGCGAGGTGGCGAGCGAGCTCGGCACCGATGCCGGCGGCGGCGCCGGTGACCAGCACGAACGTCCGGTCCGTCGGGGCGGGGAGGCTCATCTGACCAGGCCGGGCGCCCGGGCGCGCACACGAGCTCCGCCTCTCACGGCATACACGATACTTTGCGCCGATGCCGTCGGATGCGAGCACGCACGTTCGCGATTTCGAGCGCCGTGGGCCGGCAACGCGCCGCGTCGAATCCGAGAGCGCCGAGCTGGCGGTGCACGAGACGGGCGATCCGACGGCGCCGACGGTGATCCTCGTCCACGGCTATCCCGACACCCACGGTGTCTGGGACGAGGTGGTCGAGCTCCTGTCCGAGCGCTTCCACGTGGTCACCTACGACACCCGCGGCACGGGCGACTCGACAGCGCCCGCGGGCAGGGATTCGTACGCGCTGCCGCGGCTCGCCGCCGACCTCGAGGCGGTCGCCGGGGCCGTCAGCCCCGACCGTCCCGTGCATCTCGTGGGCCACTACTGGGGGGCGTTCCAGTGCTGGGAGGCCCTCACCGGCGGGCGCCCCGATTCACGCGATCGGGACGTTCGCCCGATCGCGTCGTTCACCGCCGTCGCGGGCCCACGGATCGACGGCACGGCGGGCTGGGCCTTGCGTCGTCTGCGCCCGCGGCCGTCGGCGCTGGCGCAGATCGCGGCGCAGGCGCGGCGCTCGTGGTACGTCGCCGCGATTCAGCTACCCGTGCTGCCGGACCTCTTCGCTGCTCGCGGCATGGAGCGCGTCTGGCCCGGGGTGATGCGGCGCCTCGAAGGGATCGAGCCCCGGTCGGGGCACCCCGCCTCATCGCTCGCGCGAGACGCGAGGACCGGGCTCGCGCTGTACCGGACGAACCTCCGCGCACGCTCGCTCACGCGCCATCCCGTAGCCGCCCAGGTACCGGTCCAGCTGATCGTCCCGACGCAGGATCGCTACATCTCGACGGGGCTGTACGCGGACGCCGATCGCTGGGCGACGCGCATCTGGCGCCGGGACATCCGTGCCGGGCACTGGCTGCAGCGCTCGCATCCGGCGCCGCTCGCCCGCGCGATCGGAGAGCTCGTCGATCACGCCGAGGGCGCACCCGAGGCCGCGGCGCTCAGACGCGCGCGGTGGACGTCAAGCGGGCACGATTCCGCGCGGCTTTGACCGTGTCGGTGAGCGTGGCGATGTCGTACGCGCCGTAGTGGCGTCGCCCGTTGACGAAGAAGGTGGGCGTGCCCGAGACGCCGCTCTCGTCGGCGCTGGCGACGTCTTCGGCCAAGCGCTGTGCGTACTCGCGCCTGCGCAGCTCGTCGATGAAGCGCCTGGCGTCGAGGCCGAGCTGCTCGGCGTACTGACGGAGGTCGCGCAGCCCGAGCTCGCCCTGATGGTCGAGCAGCAGGTCGTGCATCTCCCAGAACTTGCCTTGGACGGCCGCCGCTTCGGAGGCCTCGGCGGCCACTTGCGCGCTCGGGTGGACGTCGTTGAGCGGCAGGTGGCGCCAGACGTAGCGCACGTCGTCGCCCATCGAGCTGAGCAGCTCGCGGATCACCCCCTCGGCCTGGCCGCAGTAGGTGCATTCGAAATCGCCGTACTCGAGCAGCGTCACCGTCGCGTCCTCGGGCCCGCGGATGTGATCGCGCTCGGGGTCGATGTCCACTGCCAGATCGAGGATGTCCTCGGCGGTGGCGGCGACCTGCCGCGCGCGGGTGCTCGCCGGCAGCTTGCGCACCAGGCGCAGCACGATCCACCCGACCATCGGCGCCAGCACCACCGAGCCGAGGGCACCCAGCTTCGCCTCGTCGAGTCGCTGCCCCCTGAAGGCCAGGCTCGAGATCAGCAGGGAGACCGTGAACCCGATCCCGGCGACCGCGCCGCCGGCGGCGAGCAGCGGACCGCTGACCGGCGG
>PLUH01000217.1:2106-8749 GCA_003164825.1 Hyphomicrobiales bacterium | reverse complement strand
CTATGGCTCCTCGCGATGACGGTTCTGCCTCGTACAAGACGCAAGGCGCCCGGGCGCGGGCTCAGGGCAGGGCGCCGCGCGCCTCGAGCTCGCGCTCAAGATCGGCGCCGGGGTGATAGTGGATCGTCGCCATGCCGAGCGCCGCGGCGGCGCGGACGTTGGCGGGCGAATCGTCGATGAACAGCAGGTCCTTAGGCGCCGCGCCCACCCGCTCGAGCAGGATCTCGTAGATGCGCGCCTCCGGCTTGACGGCGCCGACGTGGCCGGAGATCACCGCGACGTCGAATGTGTTCAGAAAGTCGTGCTGGGCGCGGGCGAGGGCGAATTTGTCGGTTGCGAAGTTGCTCAGCGCATGGACCGGCCGGCCAGCCAATTTGAGACGCCGCAGGAGCGCGACGTTCTCGTCGATCGGGCCGCCGAGCGTCTCGATCCAGCGCTCATGGAAGAGCCGCAACTCGGCGGCGAATTCGGGAAAGGCCTTGGCCCGGGCCTCGACCGCGGCGGCGAAATCCGGCGCGGTGTCGGTATGGGCGACGAAATCCATCGCGAGCGCAGTGGCGAGAAAGCGCTCCATCCGCGCTTCGTCGTCGAACGTCTTGCGGTAGAGATTGCGCGGGCTCCAGCGCAACAGAACGTTGCCGATGTCGAAGACGACGATCAAGGGAGAGCCTCATGTGCTGGCGCTGAGCGTGCCCCACGCCCGGCCCGACCGCAAGCGGCCGCGGTGCGTGTCTTGGCGTCGGTGTATATATCTATAATATACATGCATGATCGATTGGACGCGCGTTGTCGGCTTCGATTGGGACGCAGGCGACGAGCGAAAGAGCGTCGACGAGCATCGTGTGCGCGAGACGGAGGCGGAGCAGGCTTTCTTCAATCAGCCGCTGCTCGTCCTCGAGGATGAGCGTCACAGCGCGGACGAGCGCCGGTTTCACGCCCTACAGAAAGTTGCTCCGACTTGGAATCGTCATTGCGAGGAGCGTTAGCGACGAAGCAATCCAGGGGAACGTAAGGCCCCGACGTTCTCTGGATTGCTTCGCTTCGCTCGCAATGACGGGTCTGGCTCCACCCAAATGCAACATGCTCTAGGACGCACCGAGGCGGGCAGGAGATTGCACATCACTTTCACGCTTCGCCGGGAGGGCTCGCTGGTTCGTGTCATCTCCGCGCGCGATATGAGCGCTAGGGAAAGGGCGATCCATGACAAAAGCGCGTAAGGCGCCTGCGAAGTTCACGAGCGAGGCCGATGAGCGCGCCTACTGGGAGCGCGACGATTCGACCGCGCATCTCGACTGGCGTCGCGCCGAGCAGGTGCGATTGCCCAATTTGCAGCCGAGCACGACGGCGATTTCGCTGCGCCTTCCCATCAGCCTGCTGGAGCAGATCAAGATCGCCGCGCATAAGCGCGACGTGCCCTATCAGTCGCTGATCAAGATGTGGCTGGCGGAGAAGGTAGAGTAAGGGTGCGCCGGCAATCGGGGAGCGTGAGGCCGCCAAAACCCGGATCGGGGCTCGGTCATTCCTTTTGGCCTGGCGTAGGCGCTACGGGTGATGGGTACGCCATCGTGTCGACCGCAGGCGCGTCTCCAGGCGCTGGGCCCGGTACGGTCAGACTGCCCCCCGGCTGCATGTCAAGGCAGGTCTGAAGTTCAACGTAGCTTATCGCAGCCCCGTGGCCTGGCTCCGCGCACGTCACGCGTGACTTGGCCGAATAGCGGGGCCATTTTTTCCGCAGTTCATCGTAAGCCGCGCGTTCATCGTGTACGCACGCCTGATAGGCAGCCGCCTTGGATTCGGGAAGAGCCGCCGACTGCGCATCTCGACAGATGCTTTCGATGCTGGTGGTCGGCAAGGAATCGGCGAGCGCGAGGACCGCCTCGTCCGGCGCGGCGGTCTCTATCGACCAGGGGTCGGCGCCGTTCGCCGCCAAGGCCAAATGCGGCAGGAGTGTCAGAGCGCCGACACATGCGAGACTGATTCTGCTCAACATGACGCCCTCCTGGGGGTCCGCACATGGAGATACGCGCAGATCCGAATGCAGCGCACGCACTTGAACTAATCCGCTCTACTTGGCGGAACAATACCGCGCACGACAATTTGTTCCCGATCATACCGATCGGCGGAGCGCTTGTCTTTCCAGTTGCCGGGCCGATGCGTTCGTATGAAGCCGCGGGGCGCGCGGCGCGGGTCAANNTAACGGGCGGCGCTCCCCTTCATCAAGCGGCGCGTCCGCTCAGATCGTGTTCGACTTCATCTGGTCGGCGATGTCGTCGGCCTGACGGATCGCGAGGGTGACGATCGTCGAAGTAGCATTCTGTTCACGTTTATGTTACCGGTACTAAGCCCCAAGAAGGGCGCTTTATGGAAAATTATTCAGGAGAAAATCATGTCTAGAAAGTCGTTTATAGTCGCCGTGGCAGTGTGTGGAGCGGCGCTCGCGCAATCCTTTCCAGCGGTCGCCGGCGCGGTGACCGACGCGGATCTGAGGGGCAAGAAAATTTGCTGGAACAACGGTGCAACCAGCTCGTATAGCAAAGATGGCTCCTTCGATGGGACCTTCGCGGGCCATGGGACTTGGAGCTTAGTCAGCGACCAGCTTGAGGTGCACGGTGATCATGGCAGCGGCGCGAGCACAATTACCAAGGACGGAGACACATTTCATACCGTTCGCCGGGCGTCCAAAAGTGGTACTGCTATAGAGTTTTGGGGCAAATACTGCAACTGAGCTCGCTGGAATAGTAACCACTGCGCCAGAATGATGCGCGAAAAACGACTTACGCCTCGCCGCGGCGTCTTCCGACGACGGCTGTCCGTCGCCGGCAAGATGCAATTCAGACAAATCTCCGCGGCGAAGGCGTCTGGGCGGTCAAGCGGTCGCGGCCGCTTGCTTCGTCTACCGGCATGAGGGGAACCGCGCGCCAGGCCGCCCTACCTCGAGAACTTCTTATACTTCAGCCGGTGCGGGATGACGCTGTCGAGGCCCAGCCGGCGCTTCTTGTCTTCCTCGTAGTCGGCGAAATTGCCTTCGAACCACTCGACATGGCTCTCGCCTTCGAAGGCCAGCATGTGGGTGGCGATGCGGTCGAGGAAGAACCGATCGTGGCTGATGATGACGGCGCAGCCCGCGAAGTCGAGCAGCGCCTCTTCGAGCGCGCGCAGGGTATCGACGTCGAGATCGTTGGTCGGCTCGTCGAGCAGGAGAAGGTTGGCGCCGCTCTTGAGCATTTTCGCCAGATGAACGCGGTTGCGCTCGCCCCCCGAAAGCTGGCCGACTTTCTTCTGCTGGTCGGAGCCCTTGAAGTTGAACGCGCCGACATAAGCTCTGCTGTTCATCTCGCGCTTGGCGAGAGAGATGATGTCGTAGCCGCCGGAGATCTCCTCCCACACGGTCTTCTTGCCGTCGAGCGCGTCGCGCGACTGGTCGACATAGCCGAGCTCGACCGACTCGCCGATCTTGATCGACCCTGAATCTGGCTTCTCCTGGCCAGTGATCATGTGGAAAAGCGTCGTCTTGCCGGCGCCGTTGGCGCCAATGACGCCGACGATGCCGCCGGGCGGCAGCTTGAACGTCAGCTTGTCGATGAGCAGCCGGTCGCCGTAACCCTTCGACAGCTCGACGAAATCGATCACGTTCTGACCGAGCCGCTCAGCCACGGGAATGACGATCTGCGCCGTCGTCGGCGCCTTGTCGTTGCTCTTCTTGACCAGTTCGTCATAAGCCGCGATACGCGCCTTGGACTTGGTCTGACGCGCCCGCGGCGATGAAGCGATCCATTCGCTTTCTTCGGCAAGCGCGCGCTGCCGGGCGGCGTCCTCGCGGCCTTCCTGCTCGAGCCGCTTCTGCTTCTGCTTGAGCCAAGCCGAATAATTGCCCTCGTAAGGGATGCCGCGGCCGCGATCGAGCTCGAGGATCCAGCCNNTCGGCGTCGAGATGGTTGGTCGGCTCGTCGAGCAGCAGCAGGTCGGGCTTCTCAAGCAGCAGGCGGCAGAGCGCGACCCGGCGGCGCTCGCCGCCGGAGAGCGTGGTCACGTCCGAATCGTCCGGCGGGCAGCCGAGCGCGTCCATCGCCTGCTCGACCTGGCTGTCGAGATCCCACAAGCCCTTGGCCTCGATCTCGTCCTGCAGCCGGGTCATCTCGTCGGCGGTGTCGTCGGAATAGTTCATCGCCAGTTCGTTGTAGCGGTCGAGGATCGCCTGTTTGTCCTTGACCCCGAGCATCGCGTTGCCGCGGACGTCGAGCGCCGGATCGAGCTGAGGCTCCTGCGGTAGATAGCCGACCTTGGCGCCCTCGGCGACGAAGCCCTCGCCGACGAACTCGGTGTCGAGGCCGGCCATGATGCGCAGAAGCGTCGATTTGCCCGAGCCGTTGACGCCGAGCACGCCGATCTTGGCGTCGGGGTAGAACGACAAGTTGATGTTCTCGAGCACCTTCTTGCCGCCCGGCCAGGTCTTGCCGAGGCCTTGCATATGATAGATGAACTGGCGCGCGGCCATGTGCTTACGTCCTTGCGAATTCGGGAATTGGCGGCTTGCCTAGCAGGGGCCTTGGCGTGAAACAAGCGCCCCGGACGCCGCCGCCTATGGAGGCTTCGATGCGTGCGGCGTTCAGCTTCGCAGCGATCCTGGCGGTGACCGGCTTGGCGGCCGCCGAGCCGCCGTTGACCATCGAGCGGCTCATCGGCGAGGGATGGGAGATCGCCGGCTACACCAGCGGCTACGACAATCGCTCGACCCTGCTCTTGTTCCGCCACAAGGACAAGAGCTACCTCGTCCAGTGCTCGACTCTCTACGATGTGACACGCGAGCCGCGCGTTAACGTCAATTGCTACGAGCTGCACTGACGCCGCAAGCGCGCTTACAACGCGCCGAGCTTTCCGGCAATGACGTCCGCCGTCTTGCGCGCCGCGATTCCGAAGCCGCCGAGCAGCTGCTGCAGCAGGGTTTTGCGTGCTTCGGTCGAGACCTCGTAGAGGCGCGCGCTGTCACGGACGCGAAACAGAAGCTCGTCGCCGGTCGAGAGTTCATCGACGAGGCCAAGCCCGAGCGCCTCGCGCGCCAGCCAATAGTCGCCGTTGGCGACCTTGGCCATGTCCACGTTCGGACGGCATTCATGGACATGGGCTTTGAACGCCTCGTGCGTCGAATCGAGCTTGCCGCGGAAATGCTCGCGGCCCGCCGGCGTGATCTCGCCCAGCACCGATACGGTGCGCTTGAACTCGCCGGCNNCCGATCGAGCCGACGACCGCAAAGGGCGCCGCGACGATGCGGTCCGCCGCGCAGGCCATCATGTAGCCGCCGCTTGCCGCGACCTGATCGACGGAGGCGGTGACTTTGATCTTGTGCTCGCGCAATCTCAGGATTTCGGCCGCAGCAAGCCCATAGCCGGTCACCGTTCCCCCGGGGCTTTCGATCCTGATGACGGCTTCGTCCGTTCCAGGCCGCGCGGCGATCAGCACGGCGTCGATTTCCGCGCCGAGACGCTTGACCGCGCTGGCGCGCATGTCGCCCTTGAACGCGAGCACATAGATGCGTTTGCCCGGCTCCTGGCCACGGCGCGCCTTGACCGCGGCCTTGGCCTCCTTCTTGCCTGTCCGCGCCAGCGCCTTGCGCTCCTTTTTGTCGAGCAGCGCGCCGTTCATGGCGTCGCGCATTTCGTCGTAGCGCTCGTTGAGCGAGCGGACCTTGATCTCCTTGTCCTTATCCTTGGCTTCGCCCGAGCGCGCGAGGCGCGCGATCAGCACCGCGAGGCCGCCGACGGCGGCGACGATGAGAAGCGCCTTCAGCGCGAAGGCGGCGATGTCCAACCAGAACGCCATCAANNGGCTTTTCGGCAGCCGGCCGCTTGGGTCGTAGACCGCGACCTTATGGGGTAGGCGGTCGCTCCAGTCCCAAAGAACGAGGTTGACGTCGCCGGCGACGGCTCCGCGGACGAAGCTCGGCGCGATGAGACCGGCCGCGCCGCTCGCAATGAGGCGCCGCGCGAGGCGCCACGACGCCGGCTCGCGTCCGGCTGCCGCTTCAGCGAACCAAGGGCAGGCCATGTCTTCCTCGCTGACGCCTGCGGATTGGCGCTCTTCCTCCCTCCGCAGATCGACGACATCCTCGCAGTCGATTTCGTATGTGCACAGCACGCAGGGCTCAAATTTGCGGGCGAAGCCCTGCGCCGCCTCCTTGATCGCCGTCATCGGATCGAGCGCGACGTAGAGCGCGGGCGTTCCCTTGGGATTGAAGCGGCCCCCGTGCACGGCGGCGCCGTCGCCTGACAGCGGCCTGAACGACCAGCGGGGATCATGGGCTCGGTAAGCTAGGCCCTCAAATTTCAAGCAAAACCGCCAATGGCGATCGAATCGAGGTAGTCGCGAAGCTGGCCTGCCTGCCCGGACTTGACCAACGACTCCGCGGTCCGGCCGCCGAACGCGGGGATCGGCTCGGCCCGATACCAAGCCATCGCCTGCGCCGGGCCGCCCGCCCAGCCGGCGACGCGGGTCAGAATCTCGTTCATCTCGCGCAAGCGCGACTGTGTCTTCGCCGCGCCGAGGCGCTCACGCTTATAGAGCGCTTCGGGCGCGAGCCCGATGGTCTCGGCGAGCTGCCTCTTGGTCAGCCCGTAGTCGTGGCCCAACTTGATCGGCGACACCGCAT
>PLUH01000217.1:0-2073 GCA_003164825.1 Hyphomicrobiales bacterium | reverse complement strand
GGCGCCTTGGCGCCGAGCTTTTCGGCCAGGGCGGCGATGATCGGCCTCTGGCCGCGAGTCGCCTTCTCCATCGCTTCGTCGATCGAATACCAGGCGGCTCTGTCGACCTCGGGGAACTCCGCCGTGCGGCCGGAATGCGGCGGCCACTCGATCGAGAAGGCGTTGCTCGTCAGCGACGCAGGATCGAAATCGCCCTCACGGGCGAAGGCGACGATCGTCTTGCCGCTGGGCTGCTTGTGGGCGCCGAGATCGAGGCATTCGCCTTCGATCGCCATCCCCATTTCCTCTTGGAATTCCCGCTTCGCCGCCGCCAGCCAGTCCTCGCCCTCGTTCGTCAGCCCTTTGGGAATGGACCACGCGCCGGCGTCCTTCCGGGCCCAGAACGGACCGCCCGGATGCGCCAGCAGGACTTCGACGCCGGCCGGACGACGGCGGTAAAGGAGGATGCCGGCGCTGATCTTCGCCACTCGCATCACCGTCAATGGTTGAACCCTCGACACATCCCTATTCCCGATAGGGCGTCACGAACAGGCCGCCGGCTTCGGCGGGCGCATTCGAGCCGCGCGGAAGCTTAAGACGCGAGCGGTCGCCGAGATTGCGCGCATAGATGTCGGCGTAGGACCCGGCCGCGCCGACGACGCGTTTGAGCCAATCGTCGGCGAGGCCGAACTCCCGCCCGCCGACGCCAAGGGAATCGACGCCCGCCGCGGCCCAGGGCGAAGNNGCCGGGGTCGCGGCGAACACGGGGAAGGTCGCGAGCGGCTCGGCCAGGATGCGGCTTGGCGTCGCGGCGCCTTCCTCGAGCCGGGCGGCGGCCAGTTCGCCGCTCTCGCCGACTTCGGCGGCGCAGATGCGGGCGTGAAAGGCGTCATGAAGCTCGCCGTATTCCATATAGCCCATGCGGGCGAAGCTCAGGCGATGCGCCGCCATCCAGCCTTCCAAATGCCGATGGGCGCTGTCGCCCTGGTAGAAGCAGATCGGTTGGCCGGCGAGATCGCCTAAGCGCTGGACCGCCGAGTCGCCGCGGACCATCGCCGCCGTCGACACGAAATAAACGGCGGGGCCAAGCGCGATTTTGCCGGCGAGGCGGCGATCGGCGATGTCCGAACCGTCGAGGAAGGAAAGATCGTCGGCGCCGTTCTCGACCCGCTCGAAGGCGTGATCGGAATCGTAAGTGTGGAACTCGATCTTGCCATCTCCCCCGAGCAGCGCCGCGCCGATCGCGCGGCACAGATCGAGATAAAGGCCGGCGGCCTCCCGCCCGTCAGGCGACTGGCCGACGAGACCCGGACGCGGGACGCCGCCGCAACGGATGACGCCGGCAGATTTGATGCGATCGACGATCTGCCCCGCGTGGGCGAAGGGGCAAGAGGCGAGCGCGAGGGCGATACCCAAGCTCCACGCTGGAGCCGTCCTTCGAGACGCCCGCTTCGCGGGCTCCTCAGGACGAGGGATTCGCACGCGATCGCTCACCCCAAACCTCGTCCTGAGGAGCGATGCCAAGCATCGCGTCTCGAAGGACGACTCCAGAAGCCGTCGTCGACCGCACGGGCTATGCTTTGTTGTCCCTTCTGGACCCGCGCTTCGCCAACTCGACAAGCGCGGGAAAATCGCCACCCATATAGGCTTCCTTCTTCGCGCGCGACCAGCCCGTGATGCGTCGCTCCGCGGCGACCGCCTCGTCGATTCTCTCGTAGTGTTCGGAGAACAGGAGCTTCACGGGCCGGCGCGCGTCTGTGTAGCATCCGGGGATCAGCCCTTGCATGTGTTCGCTCAATCGCTCTTCAACCGAGCGACGTGTGATTCCAGTGTAGTAACTGCCGTCGGCGCATCGCAGGATGTAGATCGAAGCACCGCTCAAAGATCGTGTCCCGGTTCGAATGTCGTTAGGAACGGTACGACGCTTTGGCCAATTTCGATAGCATCGCGACCGCCGCGGCGCCGTAGCCGCCGCACTCTGGAGTCGTCCTTCGAGACGCCCGCTTTGCGGGCTCCTCAGGACGAGGGGTTCGCGCGCGATCGCTCGCCCAATCCTCGTCCTGAGGAGCGACGCGAAGCATCGCGTCTCGAAGG
>PLUH01000155.1 GCA_003164825.1 Hyphomicrobiales bacterium | reverse complement strand
CTACTCCCGCCCGAGGCTCTCCCCGGGGCCGGCCTCGGCCAGCGCCTTGCCGACTTCGAGTCCCAGGTCGTCCATCGAAGTTTGCTCGCGCACCGTGAGATCCTCGCCCTTCGCCTGTCGTTCGGCCTGCTCGACAGAGCGCGCGACATTGACGACCACCTTGGTCTCGACTTCGGGATGAAGGTGGATCGGGACCGGATGCATGCCGAGGGTCTTGATCGGGTGTTGGATCGCCACGTGGCCGCGTTGCACCGGGTGGCCGGCGGCGGTCAGCGCTTCGGCGATGTCTCGCGCCGACACCGAACCGTAAAGCTGCCCAGTCTCGCCGGCCTGGCGGATGATGACGACCGTCGCCCCTTCGAGCTTTGACGACACCTCGCCTGCGCCGCGTTTGAGCTCGTGGTTACGGACCTCGAGGTCGGCGCGCCGGGCCTCGAACTTCTTCTTGTTGGCCTCGGTCGCCCGCAAGGCTTTGCCACGCGGCAACAGGAAATTGCGCGCGTACCCGTCTTTCACGCGCACCGTGTCGCCCATGTGTCCGAGCTTGCCGACGCGTTCCAGCAAAATAACGTCCATTGTCGTCTCCTATTTCTGTCCTGTCGGAGTGGGGGTGGGAATGAGGGCGGCGCGGGAGCGCAGCCTCAAGAAACCGTCGAGAAGGCCAAGCGCGGCGAGAACCGGAAGCGTGTATTTGGCCCGCAAGACGCAGCAGGCGTATAGCGCGACGAGCATCAGCGGCCTCATCTTGAGACCACGCGACAGCGCATGCGCAACCGCCAACCCCTGCAGGGCCAGAGCGCCGCCGAGCCCCCCGGCGCCGACCGAGAAATACTGGGCGGCGGGACTGGGCAGCGCATAGCAGGCCGCGAGACAGGCGAGGAATGCGACGCCCAGCGGCCAGGGCAGGGAAAGCGATGTCGGCAGATCCGGCCAGGGCCGGGGAAGATTGCGCGACAGCTGGGTCGAACGAGCGGCGGCGTAGAGATTGACGCACAGCATCATGAGCGTCGAGGCGGCGATCGCCGGAGGGCCAAATCGCACCAGCGCGTCAGCAAATTCGCGCGCCGTAAGTTGGTCCGGCGCGCCATCGAAAGCGTCGGCGGCGAGGGCGGCGACGGCTGAGGCGACCTGGCGCGCGCCCTCGCGATAGCCGCCGTACACAACGATGATGGTCGTCAGCACCGCGGCGCTGCCGACAATTCCAAACAATGCCGCCAGCGTGACGACGGCGCCGACCGAGGGGTGGACCGGCGCGTCCGGCTTGTGGGTGCGGAAATACCGCGCGATCGGAGTGATCGCGAACGCGGCCAGGGCCCAGGCCGGACCGGCGACGGAGGCGGCGAACAGCAACGCCGACAGGGGCTCGGACAACAGCGCGAGCGCGGCGACCGAAATCCCTCCCGCGATCGCTCCGGCGTCGAGCCCCCAACCGAGCGTCGCGATCATGATCGGCAACGGCGCGAGATAGGCGAGCGCCATCGCAAGAAGGCTCGGCTGCGTACTGACCGCGAACAGCAGCGCGGCGGCGCATCCCGCTCCGATCGCGACAACAAATCGATGCAGCATCACGAGCGCTGTCCCGCGTTGGTTTGCGGTTAGAAGGCGTGCCGGCGGGCCGCCTCCAGCTGCCGCCGCGACCCGTCAAGGCCGAACGCGGCGGTTCGAAACTTCAGAGGCGGCGACGCCGCCTGGGGGCCGTCAGCGGATCACGTAAGGCAAGAGGCCCAGGAACCGGGCGCGCTTGATCGCCTGCGCAAGCTCGCGCTGCTTGCCGGCGCTCACCGCGGTGATCCGCGACGGCACGATCTTGCCGCGTTCGGAAATGTAGCGCGACAACAGACGGGTGTCCTTGTAGTCGATCTTCGGCGCGTTGGCGCCCGTGAACGGGCACGACTTGCGCCGGCGGAAAAACGGGCGGCGGGGAGCGGTTGCCATCAGCTGACTCCAAGATTCGCGTCATCGCGGGGGCGGCGCGGCGGACGATCGCCCCGATCCGGCCTGTCGCCTCGATCTCCACGGTCGCCGCGATCCGGCCGGTCGCCGCGCGGTCCGCGCGGTCCGCGATCGTCGCGGTCGCCGTCCTCGCGCTTGCGCAACATCGCCGACGGGCCGGCTTCATGCTCGTCGACGCGGATGGTGAGGTAGCGGATGACGTCCTCGTTGATGCTCAGGAGGCGCTCGACCTCGACCACCGCCTCGGAGGGGCCGGCGATGTTGAGCAGCGTGAAGTGCGCCTTGCGGTTCTTCTTGATCCGGAACGCCAGCGACTTTAGCCCCCAAGGCTCGACCTTGGTGACCGCGCCGCCGAGCGAGGCGATTTTTGACTTGATCTGCTCCGTCAGCGTCTCGACTTGCTGCGGCGTGACGTCCTGGCGCGCCAGGAAGATGTGCTCGTAGAGAGCCATTTCGTGCCTTTCCAACTCTTCAAGCCACGTCCCACGCAGAGCCCTTCGAGCCCGGGAAAGGCTCGAACCGGATCGTTCGAAGGCGGGAACACGGGAGGACGGACGCTCTTTAGTCCTGCCGCAAGCTCATGCGTGAGCCCGCGGCCCTCCGTTCAGCCCCCAGCGGGACGCAACGAAGCGGCCTTCATATAGAGGCGGCCTGAAATCCGCAAGGCCAATCTGGTCCGGCGTTGGCTGATCAGCCCGGGGCGTGGAACTGCAGAATTCGATCCGAGGGAAAATCGTACAATTTTCCGGTTTCGGTCCAGTCGGGCGAGCAGATCTCGACGATCTTGGGCGCCAGCTGTTCGGGCCCGCGCAGCGTTGCGGGATCTTCGCCGGGCATGGCCGTTGCGCGCATCGCCGTTCGCAGCGGTCCCGGGTTGATGAGCATGACGCGGATGTTCGACGTGTTCAGAGTCTCGGCGGCATAGGTGCGGGCGAGGGCGTCGAGCGCCGCCTTTGAAGTCGCATAGGGGCCCCAATAGGCGCGCAATTCCGCCCGGCTCGCCACCGCGGAGGTTAGGAACGCGACCCGGCCGGCGCCGGAGCGGCGCAGCAACGGGTCGAGCGACCGGATGAGGCGCCAGTTGGCGGTGACGTTGACCGCCATGACGTCATCCCACGTCTTCGGGTCGAGGTGGTGGAGAGGGGACAACAGGCCCAGCACGCCGGCGTTGCCGACAAAAGCGTCAAGCCGGCCCCAACGGCGATAGAGCGCTTCTCCCAGCCGATCAATGGCGGCGAAGTCGCGCAGATCCATCGGAACGAGAGTCGTCGCGCCCGGCTCTGCGGGCCGGAGAGCGCGGATCTCGTCGTCGAGTTCCTCGAGGCCGCCCTGGGTCCGGGCCAGCGCCACCACATGCGCGCCCGATGCGGCCAAGGCGATGGCCGCAGCGCGGCCGATGCCCCGAGAAGCGCCGGTGACCAGCGCGATGCGGGGCGATCCGTCATGGCTCGACGCGCTCAATCGACACTCCTTGCGCCATTTGCTAGGCTTGCCTTCGGGGCTTGATCGCGGGCCGGCGCGAGACCGGGTCGCGGCGGCGTCGGTTGCGTTCGAGCGCGACCTTGCAAAAGTGGATTTTCATTGGCGCCGACAAAAGGCTCCGCGCTTATGGACTTGCAGCGACGGAAAAGAAAGTCCGACGCGGACGACTAAAAGNNTATCAGAAGGTCGGATTGTCGCGCACGGAGTCGGCGGAACTGGTCCAGTCGGTTCTGGACGAAATCTGCGATGCGGCCGCGCGGGGCGAGACCGTCAAGCTGTCGGGCTTCGGTTCATTCGTCGTCCGCTCGAAAGGCGAACGCGTCGGGCGCAATCCGAAGACCGGCGTCGAAGTGCCGATCCTTCCTCGCCGGGTGATGGTGTTCAAGCCGTCCAATGTTCTGAAAGCCAAGATCAACGGCCGCGATCAGCCGCCCGAAAAGGAGTAGGCGCATCTCGCGGCCGCGCGCCGGACCCGCCGGCAAAGACTCGCCGCATCTAGCGTTTCCGCTCCGTTCGGCCGATAGTTGGATCGACGCGAACGGAGGCGCCATGATTCTCTCGCCCCCGGCGGCCGCGAGCACGCCGATTGAGAAGGGTCCCGAAGCCTATCGAACGATCCGCGAAGTTGCGGACTCGATGGATCTGCCGCAGCATGTGCTGCGCTTCTGGGAGACGCGCTTTCCGCAGATCCGGCCCCTGAAACGGGCCGGCGGCCGGCGGTATTACCGCCCCGAAGACATTGAGCGGCTCAGGCTCATCCGCCGCCTCTTGTACGATGAAGGCTACACGATCAAGGGCGTCCAGAAGCTGTTCAAGGAGCAGGGGGTCCAGGCCCTGTCGAGCGCCGCTCAAGCCCACGGCCGGCCGTCCGCCGAGCCGGCAGGCGCCACCGAGCTTGCAGGGTCCGCGAAAGGCGGCGGCGTCAGCGACCCTGCCTCCAAGCTTGCTGACGACGACCTTGCGGCGCTGCGCGCGGCGCTGGCTGAACTCATCGACGCCGAACGAATCCTGACCCAGGCGCGCTCGCCGGGTCTATGATGCGGGCGACGCCAGCTCCGCGTTGCGCGACGCGGCGCCGCTCACTATAAGGGGCGCCGTCGGAGTGTAGCGCAGCCCGGTTAGCGCACTAGTCTGGGGGACTAGGGGTCGTGGGTTCGAATCCCGCCACTCCGACCATTTAAATTATTGAAATGATAGGGTTTTCAGAGTTTAATTTGAATTTGGGCGTGCTCTCGCAAGAGGTGAGTGACCACGGAGTGACCGCTAAGCCAACGGTCTCAGCCTTGGCCCCAGCGCTCTGATTTGTTTCGGCGAAGATAGGGGCGGCCGCGGATGAGGCTTCTAAAGGCGCGGATCACGAATCATCGCAGCGTTGAGGACTCAGAGGAGTTCAGCGTCGACGACACACAAGGCGGCTGCGGTCCTCGTTCGCCCTGACTTTTATGCGTTCGGATTGGCGCGTGATGCAGCCCGGGCCGGGCAACTGTTGACCGAACTTGCAGCGAAGCTAGCGCGCTGAGAGCGGGCGAGGTCCGAAGAGCGCGCCGGCTTCGTCGCGCGGCTGAGTAATCGGACCGCCACGCCGCAAAATCACGTCGGCCGGCGCCGGATTGCTCCTCCGCGCCGCGCTCGTCGATATAACCAGCGAACGCCAAGAGGCGGTGGCGGAAAAGACAATCCATTATCCACAAATTTGTATCTTTCTTTACGCGCGTCGGGCCGACAGAATAATCCTCGACATCGATGAGCAATCACCGACTCACAGCGATCGACATCGCGCTCAAGCCTGGCGCGGCGATGGTCCGGCGGGCGGGCGCCGACAACGCGCGCCTCCTTAAGGCGTTTCCGGAGTTCTTTGCTCTCGACGCAACCCATCACCCGCATATGACGATGCTCCAGCAGTTCGTCCGCACCGCCGAGCTCAAGAAGGTCGCCTCAGCCGCCAACGCGGTTCTCGGCAAGGAGGGGGTGACGGGCTGGAAACTCAAGGCGTTCAAGTACTACTACATTCCCTCTCCGCCGCTCGGCATCGCCGGCATCGTCGTCGAGCTGACGGAAGACCTGCTGCGGCTGCAGCGGGAACTGCTCGACGCAGTCGCGCCTTTCACCGAGAGGACCGGAACCGCCGCCGCGTTCTACAGCGACGACGACGGTCGCGACATTCAGCCGGGACTTATCGACTATGTCGCCGATTTCGTCACCGTGGCGGCCGGCGAGAAGTTCAATCCGCACGTCACGATTGGCGTCGCGCCGCAGACCTATCTCGATAAGATGTTCGCCGAACCGTTCAAGGCGTTCACGTTTTCGCCGGTCGGCGCGGCGGTCTACCAGCTCGGCACCTTCGGCGCCGTCCGCAAGGAGCTTGAGACGTTGGCGCTTGCGCCGTGAGCACGCCGTTGGGGCGCGCGGCTAAAAGGGTCGCGCCTGGCTTGAGTTCTTGCTTCGGCGAACCCGGTCCGCATCTTGGACGCCGAAAGTGGGACGCGCATCCAACCCAGCGGAGGAGGCCGACCTTGCCCGGGACCGGGAGATCCGAGACGCGATTCGCATAATATATATTATGGAACCTAAACTCAGCTATGAGAGATGCGGGCGACTGGCGTCAAGCGCTCAAGCCGCTCGGTTCTCCAACCCGGACGCCTCGCCATAACCCAGGAGACAATCATGAAAGTCGCGCTCATCGGCGCTTCGGGCCAAGGGGGCTCGCGCCTTCTGGCCGAACTCACTCGCCGCGGCCATCAGGTGACCGCGATCGCGCGCAACCCGGAAAAGATCACCGCTGGCCCGGCCGTGACGGCGAAGAAAGGCGACGTCTTCGACAAGGCGGGCCTGGTCCAGCTTCTCAGAGGCCATGACGCGGTCGTGAGCGCGGTCCATTTCACCGCCAGCGATCCGAAGCTCTTGATCGAGGCGGTCAAGGAGGCTGGCGTCAGGCGCTATTTCGTTGTCGGCGGGGCCGGCAGCCTCGAAGTCGCGCCCGGCGTCAAGCTGGTCGACACCCCGCAGTTCCACGCCGCGTACAAAGCGGAAGCGATCAAGGGCGGCGAATTCCTCGATCTGCTGCGCCAGGAAAAGGCGCTCGAATGGACGTTTCTGTCACCGTCGGCGGTGATCGGACCCGGCGAGCGCACCGGCAGGTTCAGGCTCGGGAAGGATCAGCTTTTGACCACCGACAAGGGCAGCAGCATCTCCTGGGAGGACTATGCGATCGCTGCGGTCGACGAACTCGAGACGCCGGCCCACATCCGTGAGCGGTTTACGGTCGGCTATTGACGCGGGGGGGCGGACATTCTGGGCTCCGCGGCCTCTGGGCCCAATAATCGCTGTCCGGCTCAAGATCAAACGTCGTCATTCACGTCGGTTTGCGCGAAGTCCTCGCCGACATAGATCAGCCGCGCCCGGCCTTCCTTCGCCGCACCGCAAGACAAGCAATCGCCCATATTCAAGCCCCGCCTTCCCGCGCCAAATCGCTCGCGCGAACCACGGCAAGGGCGGCCTCGAACACATTGAAACAGGTCGTGGAGGCGCTGGCGGCGGCAATCCGCTCGGCGAGCGGTCGCCAGCCTGGTTCCTCCAGGATGATCGCAACCAGGGCGGACGTCTCGACCAAGACGATCTCGGTCACGCGTCGTCTCCCCACTCGCGGTCGAAGAACGCCTTGTCGGCCTTTTTGCCTGTTCGCGCGGCGCGGCGCACGCGCTCGTGAACGTCGGCGAACCGCTCGACGACCGTTCGGGCGCGATCGTCGCGCGCGAGCGCTTCCTCGCAAGCGGTACGAACCGCATCGGTCAGGGTCAGTTTCCGGATGCGCGCGAGTCGCCGTACCGCCGCGCTGGCGCCTTCGTCCTTGATGTGCAGGGGCATACGATGTTCTCAATACCGTGTAGACTTATACACCGGGAATATATAGCGGCGCAATTCGATCGCAGAGTCGGTCCCCCCTCACGCCCCCATGAGCTCCGCCAGCGTGAGCGCAATAACCTCCGTCGCCTTGTAGAGATCCGCGAGCGGCAGGCGCTCATCGGCGCGGTGGGCGTTGGCTTCCTCGATCGTATGGGGGCCCGCGCCGTAGAGGACGATCGGAACCCCGGCCTCTGCGTAGTGGCGCGCGTCGGTATAGAGCGGCACGCCGGAAGCCGCGACCGGCTCGCCCATGACACGGCTCGCGTGCCGGCAAAGCGTCTCCGTCAGCTTCGCCCCGGCGGGCGTCGGGGTCAGCGGCTCGGCGAGCAGGATACGCCTGACCGCGACCTTGGCGTCGGGGTGGAGCGCCGCCGCCCGGGCGATCACCGCGCGCAGCTCGGCCTCGACCGCGGCCGGATTTTCTTCCGGGACCATGCGCCGGTCCAGGCGGAAGACGACCCGATCCGGCACGACGTTGGTGTTGATCCCGCCCGAGATGAGGCCAACCGTCATCTGCGGCGAGCCGATGCCAGGAACCGCGGAGGTCCGCGCCTCAAGCCCGCCGCGCCAGCCGTAGAGGGCGCCGAGGATCGCATTCGCCGCTTCGAGCGCGTCGACGCCGGTCGAGGGCCGGGCGGCATGCGCCGAGCGGCCAAGGACCTCGACCTCGAGATGCAGACAGCCGTTGTGGGCGTTGACGACGGCGTAGGAGAAGCCCGCGCCGATGGCGAGGTCCGGCCGCGACAGCCCTTGCTCGAGAAGATTGCGCGGACCGATCTCGCCGCCCGCCTCCTCGTCATAAGTGATGTGCAATTCGACCGCGCCGTGGAGCGCCGCGCCGCACTTGTCCAGCGCCAGCATCGCAAAGGCGTAAGTGGCGATGTCCGACTTCGACACCGCCGCCCCGCGGCCGATCATCCAGCCGTCGACGATCTCAGCCCCGTAGGGGTCGTGCGTCCAGCCTGTGCCCGCCGGCACAACGTCGCCATGGGCATTGAGCGCGATTGTCGGGCCGCCCTGCCCGAACCGGCGCCGGACGATCAGATTGGTCGCCGAAATCATCCCGTTGGCCTTGACCAGGTCATCCGGAACCTTGTGCCGCTCGACGGTAAACCCCAATCCTTCCAGAAGCCTGGCGACGGCGGCGGCGGCGGGATCGCAATCCCCCGGCGGATTGTCGGACGGAACCTTGACGATCTCGGCGAGGAAGCGCGTTTCCGCTTCGGCCTGCGCCTCAACGAACGCATGGATTGCACTTTCGACCGGCGTCATCGCAATTCCCCTCAATCGACCGGTCCGGCGTCGAACCCCTCGACGCTGAGCCCGTCATAGGCCGGCGTCACATGCGCGGGGAGGCGCGCGCGCAAGGTCTCGTAATCGAGATCGGTGTGCAAGTTGGTCAGGATCGCGCGGCGCGGGCGCATCGTTTCGATCCACGCCAAGGCGTCGTCAAGGCTGAAATGGGACGGGTGCGGCCGATACCGCAACGCGTCGATGATCCATATGTCCAGGCCCTCGAGGAACGGGCGGCTCGCCGCCGGGATCCGCTTGACGTCGGGGGTGTAGGCGAGCGACCCGAAGCGAAAGCCGAGCGCGCCGATATCGCCGTGGTCGAGATCGAACGGCATCGCTTCGATTGCGCCGCCCGCGCCCTCAATGCGGGACAGCCTCCCGGCGGTGAGCCGCAGCTCGGTTGCAATTGCAGGATAAGAGCTCCCGTCAGGGGTCTGAAAAACATAGGAAAAAGCCTGACGAACAATGAGCGATGTCGGCTCGTCCATGAGCACGTCGACGCGCCGGCCCATTTGCTGGTAGAGGGGCCTCAAATCGTCGATGCCGTGGGTGTGGTCGGCGTGCGGATGGGTCATCAGGATGCCGTCGACCCGCTTGACGCCGGCGTCGATCAGTTGCTCGCGCAGATCGGGCGAGGTGTCGACAAGGACCGTAGTCGCGCCGCCGCCGCCGAAGCGCTCGACCAGCGCCGAGCAGCGTCGGCGGCGGTTCTTCGGGTTTGACGGATCGCAGGCGCCCCACCCTTGCCCGACCCGCGGCACGCCGGCGGACGAGCCGCAGCCGAGGATGGTCAGACGAAGGGTCAATGCGACCGTCCGGCGGCCGATCGCAGCTTGGGAAAAACGTTCAGGGTGTTGGCGCGCGTCGCCGCCGCAAGCGCCTCCGGCTTAAGCCCGCGCGCCTCGGCCACCACGCCTGCGGTGGCGACGACGAAGGCCGGCTCGTTGCGGCGGCCGCGATGGGGGATCGGCGCGAGGTACGGCGCGTCGGTCTCGATGAGAATGCGGTCGAGCGGGACGTCGCGAGCGATGGCGCGCAGGCCCTCGGATTTCTTGAACGTCACGACGCCCGAAAACGAGATCGAGAGTCCAAGCTCGAGCGCGGTCCAGGCGAGCTCCCGCGACGAGGTGAAGCAATGGAGCAGGGCGCTGAACCTCCCCTGCCCCATTTCGTCGCTCAGAATCTCGGCAATGTCGTCATCGGCGTCGCGCGCGTGGATAACGAGTGGCAGGCCGAGCTCGCGGGCGAGCCCGATCTGGCCGCGAAAGACCCGCTTGGCGACATCGCGCGGGGCGTAGCTGTAATGATAGTCGAGGCCCGCTTCGCCGATGCCGACGCATTTGGGATGTCCGGCGAATTTTCGCATGGCGGCGAAGTCCGCCGCCCCCTCGCCCGCCGCCTCATGCGGATGCGTGCCAACGGTGAAGAAAACGTCGTCGTACCGCTCGGCGATTTCAACCACCTGGGCGGCCTTCGCGACCTTGGTCCCGATGGTGATCATCCGCTCGACGCCGACGGCCCGCGCGCGCTCGACGACCGCATCGAGGTCGCCGACGAAGTCGGGGAAATCGAGATGGCAATGGCTGTCGATGAGAGTCATGCGCCGCAGGCCCTCATCCGGCTTTTCGCGCCACCTTCTCCCGTAAACGGGAGAAGGGAGCGCCCCCTCTCCCGCTTGCGCGAGAGGACTGCGGTGAGGGCGCACCCCGCCTCACTTCCCGGTCTCCTCTTCGACGTAGCGGGGAAAGACCGGCGCCGGGGCCGGCAGCGCCTTGCCCGGCTCGAGTCGATGCGGCGCGTCGAGACGGCCGGCCGCCGCGCCGGCGTCGACCACAGCGAAGGCGCGCGCCTCAGGCGCGACGGCCAGAAGGTCCAAAAGCGCGCCCATGCTGCCGGGCATGATCGGCTGGAGCAGGATCGCAACGATCCGCAAGGTCTCGATCGTCACATAGAGCACCAGCCCCATGCGCGCCGGATCGGTCCTGGCGAGCCGCCACGGCTCGGCGTTGGCGAAGTAGCGATTGGCCTCCGACACGACTTCGAAAACGGCGCCGATATAGAGATGCAGCGCGAAGCTCTGCATATGCCGCCGCGCCTCGCCGACGAGCGCGTCGGCGCGCGCCAGCATCGCGAGATCCTCTTCCGCCGCCGTCGCGCTGCGCCAGTCGGGCGCGCGGCCGGCGCAGTTCCTGGCGATCATCGTCAGCGAGCGCTGGGCGAGATTGCCGAAGTCGTTGGCGAGATCGGCGTTCATGCGGGCGACGATCGCCTCGTGCGAATAGCTGCCGTCCTGGCCGAACGGGACTTCGCGCAGGAAGAAATAGCGCACCGGATCGAGGCCATAGGCCGAGACCAAGCTCGCCGGGCTCACGACGTTGCCGACCGACTTCGACATCTTCTCGCCGCGGTTGAACAGAAA
>PLUH01000266.1 GCA_003164825.1 Hyphomicrobiales bacterium | reverse complement strand
GTGTCGTAGGCCTTGGTCGCCTCGTCGTCGGTCGCGAACACGACCGCTTCCAGTTTCATGTTGTTGGCGCGGAAATAGTCGGCGAGGTTGAGCTCGGTCGTCGTCCCCTGCTGGACGCAGACCGAAGCGCCGTCGAGCTTCAGCGCCGAATCGATCCCGAGCTTCTTGCGCACCATGAAGCCCTGCCCGTCGTAATAATTGATGCCGGTGAAGAACATGCCGCCGGTCTGGCGCGACAGCGTCCAGGTGGTGTTGCGGATCAGGACGTCGATCTCGCCCGAGGCCAGGATCGTCGGCCGGTCCTTGGCGTTGATCGGCAGGAATTTGACCTTCGTCGGATCGTTGAAAATCGCCGCGGCGATCGCCCGGCACTCGTCGACGTCGAGGCCTTTGTAGACCCCCTGGTCGTCCGGCAGGCCGAAGCCGGCCAGGCCCGGATTGGCGCCGCAGATCAATTGGCCCCGCGCCTTGACCTGATCGAGCGTACCCGCGTTGGCGGACACAGCGGCCGCGGCGCCGAGCGCCGCGCCGACGACCCAGGCAACAAGCGATCGCATGTGAATCTCCTTTTTGACGCGAAACTGGAGCCGTCCTCATTGTCGGCCCGGCCGATTGAAGTCAATCGGCTGCCATGGGCGACCGAACCATGCTAGGCAACCGGCGAAAACGACGCCGCTGAGAGCCCTCGCCCGCCCATGGCCAAGCTTACCGATGAAACGCGCGCCAGCTTGAGGCGCCGCTCGCGCCTGGTGAATCTCGGCCGCGACGTCGAATTCTCGCAAGGGTTCGTCAATGTGCCGCCGTTTCGCGGTTCGACCGTGCTCTATCCCGACGTCGCGACGCTGAAGAGCCGCGCCCAGCGCTTCACCTACGGCACCCGCGGCACGCCGACGACCGAGGCGCTGTCATCGGCCTGGAGCGAGCTGGCGGGCGCGGCGGGGACGGTGCTGGCGCCATCGGGCCTGGCGGCGATCATCGTTGCGCTGATGACGGCGCTCAAGGCCGGCGATCATCTCTTGATGACGGACTCGGTGTACGAACCGTCGCGCGCCTTCGCCGATAAGGCTCTGCGTCGCTTCGGGATTGAGACGAGCTACTATGACCCGACCATCGGCGCCGGGATCGACGCGCTGATGCGCCCGAACACCAGGGCGGTGCTCACGGAATCTCCCGGCTCGCTGACGCTCGAGGTCCAGGACATCCCCGCGATCGCCGAGGTCGCGCACGCGCGCGGCGCCTGTGTCATCCTCGACAACACGTGGGCGACGCCGCTTTTCTTTTCGCCCCACGCCCATGGCGTCGATCTCGCGGTCGAGGCGGGCACCAAGTATCTTTCGGGTCACGCGGACCTGCTGCTCGGCCTCGTGTCGGGGAACGAGCAATGGTTCGAGCGGCTTCACCGCACGATCCACCTGATGGCGATCCCGCCCGGCGCAGAGGACGTGTTTCTCGCGCTTCGCGGCCTGCGCACGATGGAGCTTCGCCTGCGGGAGGCGGAACGCCAGGGGCTGGCGCTTGCGCACTGGCTCAGCGACCGGCCCGAAGTGCTTCGCGTCGTCCACCCCGCCCTGCCCGACCATCCGGGCCACGCGCTTTGGAAGCGCGACTTCACCGGCTCCTCCGGCCTCTTTTCGATTGTGCTGAAGCCCGTGTCGGAGGCCGGCGTCGCGGCGTTCTTGGACGGCCTCGAGCTGTTCGGACTCGGCTATTCATGGGGCGGTTACGAAAGCCTCGCCGTTCCCTTCGACTGCACAGCCACTCGCACCGCGACGCGCTTCGCGCCCGGCGGCCCGACGGTGCGCTTCAGCGTCGGCCTCGAGGACATCGAGGATCTGAAGGCCGACCTCGACCGCGGGTTCGCGCGCCTGCGGGCGACGGCCTGAGACGCGGGACAGAGGAGGCGATCCTTGAACCAAGACTGCTCCTGCCCTTGCGGCGCTTCGCGCTTTGCCGTCAACGGAAAACCGATCGGCCGGTTTTTCTGCCATTGCACGATCTGTCAGAAGGTTTACGGCAAGCCCTTCGCCGACGTCACGTACTTCCGGGCCGATGCGGTCGCGCTGCCGGCCGGTCAGCCGGTGGAGTTTCGCCGTTACCGGTCGCCGCCGGCGCTGAGGCGCGGGATATGCGCCAAGTGCAACAATCCCGTCGTCGCCTTCCTGACGATGGTCCCCGGGGTGAATGTCGCGTTCTTCCCATCGCAGAATTTTACAAGGCCCGCCGAACTGCCCGTTCCCGACCGGCACATCTTCTATCATCGGCGCGTTGCCGACATTCCCGACTCGATCCCGAAGCTCAGTGGCTACTGGCCAAGCCAGGCCCATGTCACCCGCATGGTTTTCGCCGATCTCTTTCGATCCAAGCGCGCTGCGTGAGCGGGCGCGAGAATATTGGAGCCATGCGCAATTTCCTCATCGACACCGACACCGCCTCCGACGACGCGGTCGCGATCATGATGGCGCTGGCGGCGCCGGACGTGCGGGTGCTTGGCCTGACGACCGTCGCCGGCAACGTCGGCCTCGAACAGGCGACACGAAATGCGCTTCTGACCGCCGAGATCTGCAATTCCGATGTGCCCGTCTTCGCCGGCGCCGACCGGCCGCTGACCCGCCCGCATGAGGACGCGCATTGGTTCCATGGCAAAGACGGCCTCGGCGATCGCGGCTACCCCGCCCCGAAGCGCGCGCCCGAGCGCGAGCATGGCGTCGATGCGATCCTGCGCCTCGCGCGGGCCGAGCCCGGCCTGACACTGGTGACGCTCGGGCCGCTGACCAATATCGCCCTGGCGCTCAAGCGCGAGCCCGAACTCGCCGGCCGGATCGGCCGCTGCGTGGTGATGGGGGGCGCGCCCAACTGCGAGGGCAACGTGACGCCGGCGGCGGAATACAACATCTGGGTCGATCCGGAAGCGGCGCGCGCCGTCTTCCGCTCGAAGGTCCCGATCGAGATGGTCGGCTGGCACGTCTCGCGCGGCCGGTCGGTGCTGACTGACGACGAAATCGCCGCGATCGAGGCGCTCGGCACGGCGAAGGCCAAATTCGCCGTTGAATCGAATAGCCGCGCCCGCGACGCCTATCGCGTCCAGACCGGCGAGGTCGGGCTTTCGCTCGCCGATCCGACCGCGATGGCGGTCGCGCTCGACCGCTCGGTCGGCCTCTCATGGTCCCGTCACCGGGTGGCGATCGAAAGCGGAAGCGAGCTCACCCGCGGCATGACCGTCGTCGACCGCCTCAACGTCAACGCCGACGCCAACAACGCCCACGTCTGGAACGCCGCGGCCGGCGAGCACGAAGGCGCCGACATCCTATGGACGCTCGACTCGGGCCGGTTCAAGGCTATGCTGAAGACGGCGCTCGCGGCTTGAGGGGCGAGGCGGAGGGTTTACATGGAGGCCGGCCGCAATCTCCTCGCCGGCGAGACGTCGCCCTATCTCCTGCAGCATGCGCACAATCCGGTGCATTGGCGCCCGTGGGGGTCAGCCGCCCTGGCGGAGGCCAAGCGGCGGGACTGCCCGATCCTGCTGTCGATCGGCTATGCCGCCTGCCACTGGTGCCATGTGATGGCGCATGAGTCGTTCGAGAATGCGGAAACCGCTCGACTCATGAATGAGTTGTTCGTCAACATTAAGGTCGATCGCGAGGAGCGGCCGGACATCGACCACATCTATATGACCGCGCTCCACGCGCTCGGCCAGCAGGGCGGATGGCCGCTGACCATGTTTCTTACGCCCCACGGCCAGCCGATGTTAGGGGGCACCTATTGGCCGCCCGAGCCGCGCTGGGGCCGCCCCTCGTTCCGGCAGGTTCTCGAATCCGTCGACGCGGCCTGGCGCACGCGCCGGGAAGAGATGGAGCGGCGCGGCCTTACGCTCACCGACCACCTCGCGACGCTGTCGACCTTAAGCCCCGGGCCGGGCGTGACGCCCGCCGATCTGACCCGGATCGGCGATGCGTTGCTGAGCGCGGTCGATCCCGTTCATGGCGGCCTCTCGGGAGCGCCGAAATTCCCCAATGCGCCGATCTTCCGCTTTTTCTGGAACGAGATGTTTCGCCGCCGCGACCCGGCCTTCGGCGAAGCTTTGCGCGCCATGCTCGAGGCGATGAACGCCGGCGGCATCTACGATCATCTCGCCGGCGGCTATGCGCGCTACTCGACCGACGCCGAATGGCTCGTGCCGCACTTCGAGAAGATGCTCTACGACAACGCGCAAATCCTTGAATTGCTGGCGCTGGTCCACTCGCTGTGGCCCGATCCGACATTCGCCGCACGCGCCCACGAGACGGTCGGCTGGCTGATGCGCGAGATGCGGGTCGGCGACGCCTTCGCCGCTTCCCTCGACGCCGATCAGGACGGCGAAGAAGGCCTTTTCTATGTCTGGCGGGAGGACGAGATCGACGCCGCGCTCGGCGACGCCGCGGCCCGCTTCAAGGCCGCCTATGACGTAGCGCGCGGGGGAAACTGGGAAGGCCGGACGGTGCTGCGCCGCGTCAGTCCGCGTGGTTCGTCCGACGAGGAGGCCGAGCTCGCCGCCGCGCGGGCAAAACTGTTCGCCGTGCGCGAGGCGCGGCCGAAGCCCGGCCGCGACGACAAGGTGCTGGCCGACTGGAACGGCCTGACCATCGCGGCGCTCGTCCGCGCCAGCGCTGTGTTCGGCGAGCCGGCCTGGATTGCAACCGCGCGCGCCGCGTTCGATTTTGTCATGGGCAAGCTCCGGGGCGGCGACGGTCGGCTTCTGCACGCCTGGCGGGAGGGACATCCCGGCGCCCGCGCCCTCATCGACGATTACGCGTCGATGGCCCGCGCCGCGCTCGCCCTGTTCGAGGCCA
>PLUH01000301.1 GCA_003164825.1 Hyphomicrobiales bacterium | reverse complement strand
CCCGACCAGATTCTGCGCATGAAGAAGCTCAACGTGCAGCCGAGCTTCCTGATGAACCACGTGCGCTTCTACGGCACCGCATATCGCGACCAGATCTTCGGCCCCGAACGCGCCGCCTTCATGGACCCTGCCGGGGCCTGCGTGAAAGCCGACTTGCCCTTCACCTTGCACACCGACGGGCCCTGCTCGCCGCCGGGACCGCTCGCGCTCATTTGCACGGCAGTGACTCGCCGCTGCATCATCGACAATTCCTTGGTGGGGCCCGATCAGGCCGTTTCGCTTGACGACGCGATCCGCGGAGTGACGATTCACGCGGCCCACCAGATCGGACAGGGCGACCGCCTCGGTTCGCTCGANNCCCTACAAGGTGAGCCCGGATGCGATCGCCGACATCAAGGTCAGCGAGACGTGGGTGGCGGGGGATCGGAAGTTCGCGGCTTGAAGGGGCTTTTCGGACGGCCGGCGAGCGCGGCTCGTCGCGTGGGCCCTGACAGAGATGGCGCTCGCACGACATGTCGAAGGTAACCCTTGACCCGCGCGGCCGCTCGCGAATTACAAAAGCAGCAGTCGAGACCCTAACTCTGGGCGATCTGTCCGCTTAGGACCCGGTCGATGGCCGTTTCAAACCTTTTCAGGGTGCGGGGGGCCGTGTGAGCCTGTCTGTAAGCCGAGCCAAGAGCCGCCAGAACGCTTAACGCATCTCTATCCGGAGCTTTCCGCTCATCTGATGCGCGTCACGGAAACCGCCGACTGGCTGGAATGGCGCGACTGCGGCAATCCGGTCCTGGCGGAGCCGTTTGAGATTCGTGGCGGCGCGATTCACATACCGGACCGGCCAGGCGCGGGTATCGCGTGGGACGAGGCCGCCGTGAAAAGGTTCGCGATCTAGCCTTGCGAGAGCCAGCCCCCGTAGCTGCAGGCTCCAGATCATCGTCCATTTTCTCTCAGACGCCCGCTTCGATCCAACCAGCCCCGATGCCAGGCGACCGACCACAAGAGGGGTGACCCCATGAACGCGCCCGAGTTTCCCTCCAACGATCTCTCCATCCCCGCCGAATTTCATGCCTGCTTCTCCGGGCAGCGCGCGGCCTTCCTCAAGGCGCCCGACCCGAGCCACGCCGAACGGCTCTCCGACCTCAAGGCGCTCTCGCGGCTGCTCAAGGACAATCAGGCGGCGATCATCAAGGCGATCGACACCGACTACGGCGGCCGCAGTGAATTCGAGACCCTATTCGGGGAGATCTTCGCCTCGTTGGATGGGCTTCGCGACGCGCAAAAGCGCCTTGCGCGGTGGATGCGGCCGCGCCGGCGCAGCGTCGATCCGCTCCTTTATCCCGGCGCGCGCAATCGCCTGATTCCGCAGCCCCTCGGCGTCGTCGGCGTGATCGTGCCGTGGAACTATCCGATCTTCCTGAGCTTCGGGCCGCTCACCGGCGCTCTTGCCGCGGGGAACCGGGCGATGGTGAAGATGTCGGAGAATTCACGAGCCCTGGTTGAACTCCTTGCCGGGATTTCGCCGAAGTACCTGCCAGAGGACAAGCTGGCGTTCTTTGCCGATGGGGGCGGCCGGGGGCCCGCGTTCTCGTCGCTGCCGTTCGACTATCTCTTCTTCACCGGGTCCGGGACGACCGGACGCGCGGTCATGGCGAACGCCGCCCGCAACTTGACGCCAGTGACGCTCGAACTCGGCGGCAAATCGCCGGCCATCGTCGCACCGGATTACCCGATCGCGACCGCTGCCGAGCGCATTCTCTGGGCGAAGACCTTCAACGCCGGGCAAACCTGCGTCGCGGTCGACTACGCCTTCGTGCCCCGCGGGTCCGAGGACGAGTTCGTCAACCATTGCCGGACGCTGTTCGCGAAGCGGTACCCTGACATCAACGGCCCGGACTTCACTTCGATCATCGATCAGCGGTCGTACGACCGGCTTACCGCCGCGCTTGACGACGCGCGCGCCAAAGGCGCGCGGCTTGTCGATCTCGCGGAGGGCCAGACACCTGACAAGTCGAAGCGCCGACTGGCGCCGCACATTGTGCTGAACGTGACGCCTGAGATGGAGCTGATGCGGCGCGAAATCTTCGGCCCGATCCTGCCGGTCCTGACCTATGGCGACCTGCAGGAAGCGGTCGACGCGATCAATGCTCGCGACCGGCCGCTCGCCCTCTATCCCTTCGTCCGCAGCGCCGCGACGCGCCGCTTCCTGATCGCCAACACCCGTTCCGGCGGTGTCTCGGTCAATGACGCGATCCTGCATGTCGTCCAGCACGACCTGCCGTTCGGCGGCGTCGGGCCGAGCGGCATGGGGCACTATCACGGCCGCGAGGGCTTCGAGACTTTCTGCAAGCTCAGGCCGGTGTTCGAGGAGGGTTGGGTTTCGGCGGTGCAGACCTTCATGCAGCCGCCCTATACGCGCTTTTCCCGCCGCATCATCGACCTCATGGTGTGGATGAAGAGCTGACCGGAGGCGCAACACTCGACATCATAAGGCTTCAATCAAGGTTGGGCCGCGATCTGCAAAGAATGCAAGAATATGCCGAGTTTCCTTTTATCGTCTCCCGCGCCAAGCTCGTGGGGCGATATAGGATGCCGGTGGCGTATGAGGATCGAAATTCTATCCGCAGGCGCTGGAAGGTTGACATCGACCGCGACCAGGCGCCTTTCGCCGGTTTGAAATAGCCAGTGACCAAATTCGCGGCCGTTGACGGTCACCGTCGCCAAAGGCCGGCAAATCCGGAATCGCCGTTCAGCTTCGCCAACGATATACATTATTATTTCATGAATATAAAACCCTTCAATTTGTACGTTATCGGGCGTATGTCAGAATAAATCTAAAAGTAAATCGAGGCGATGTTGGTACCTATCAGCAAACAAGTTTTTGTTGTTGGTAACGCAATGATTATGACTTTCAGATTTCCGATTTGTTACCAACATGTCACAAAATGGACCGATAAACACCTGCGTGAAGCGCGAGTGGTGAATAGGCGCGCATGCCCCAGGAATTGCCCCAGCGTCACACTGCTTCCTCAGGGGGAATTGAATGAGATACGCAATCTTGGCCGCCTTGGCGGCTACCTTGGGTTCGGCTGTGTACCGCCCCCGGTTTCTGGGACACCGGAGGAGAGCCTAACGGGTGATGGCAACGGAGTGAAGACCGGCGCGAAGATCGTCCGGCACGGGCGCTCGATCACGTTCCAGATGGCCGAGGTCATGATCTCGCGCAGGGTGTTCCAGCAGGTACTCGACGCCATCGGGGCGCTACGCCCGTTGCCGTCAGCACGATTCTGAGGGGTGAGGCCCGTGACCGGGAGGCCCGCGTACAAACAGGAGACGTGCGTCCTGATGCCGGGCGGGAGGACGACGGTAACGACGCCGACATGGCGAGTTTCGCGCGGGCCACAAGGATTNNTGGGTGGGGAACGCCGGATGCAACAGGATTGGCCGCGCATGCGCGAAGCACTTGGCGCGGTTCGTCCCCATGGCGCCCGTCCTCGTCGGAGGAAAGCGATGTAGAAATCTACCATGTTCATCGCGATTTCGAGGTTGTGATGTTCGGTCTGCCCCTCAGGTACATTATGC
>PLUH01000208.1 GCA_003164825.1 Hyphomicrobiales bacterium | reverse complement strand
TCAGTCCTAAAAAAATCGCTGGCAAGTGGACTTCCGGTTATGCGCTCGACATCCACACAATCAGTAGCACCCATCTCGGACTAAACGAGTACGGACATGATGTGTTCGATACAAAACGCTCTGAGCTTGGAGAGCTGCTTTACCGTTTGAAATACAACTCGGACAAATCCGCAGCCACCGAAATTGTCGAGGCGGCCTTCAAATTCGTGAAACCGTCCGTCAACAAATTCGATCTGATCGTGCCGGTGCCGCCATCTGCAGCCCGTCATCCTCCTCGCGCAAGGGCTCGGGGAGGCCCTTGGCCTGCCTGTTGCCGAGTGCGTCACGACGACCCGTGCAGCGACAGCCTTAAAGGGCGTCATGGACCTCGAAATACGTAGGAAACTGCTTGACGGGTTGTACGCCGTCGATCCCGCGCAAACGAAGGGGAAGAGCATCCTTCTTTTCGACGACCTGTTCCGCTCCGGCGCCACCATGAACGCGATTACTGAAGTGCTGATGGGTCAGGGCAAAGCGGCGAGCGTCCGCGCCCTGACGATCACGCGCACCAGGAGCACCCAATGAATACGGTTTTCGTCGGCGGCTCGCGCCGAGTGTCGCGTCTGCCGTCCCTGGCGAGAGAGCGGCTGGACAATGTTGTTGCGAGCGGCTTTCCGATTGTCGTGGGAGATGCGAACGGTGCCGACAAGGCGGTACAAAAGCACCTGTTTGAGTCCGGCTATCAATCCGTCACGATCTTTTGCTCGGGCGAGACCTGCCGGACAACCTTGGCCACTGGACGGCGCAATTCATTCACGTACCAAAGTACGCGAGGGGTTTTCAGTTTTATGCCGCCAAGGATCGGGAAATGGCGCGGGTAGCCGATTTCGGCTTGATGATATGGGATGGGAAAAGTGCGGGGACCCTGCTGAACGTTCTCCGCCTTATTCGGGCCGGCAAGAAAGCGGTGCTCCTTAACGCGCCACAAAAATCAACGACGACCTTAAAGAACGCGCAGGATTGGGATTTCTTCATGATGCAATGCCCTTCTGATGTGCGGCGCGACCTTCAGGACCGCGCCACGTCAGAGGAATGGCAGCCACAACAACAGCGAAACCTCGGTCTCGCCGGGGAATAAGGTGACGATAAGGTGACGGCGGCCTGTTGACTTCGCCGCCCGCCCCTCTTATAGCCCTCCGCTTCGCTCGAGCGCGGCCACAAAGCCGCGCTTTTGGTTTTGAGGCTGAGCCTCGAAACCGAGCGGCAAGCCCGCGGGCTCCGCCGGAGCCTGCGATTTCGGTCAATAGCTGCAAAGAAGCCGGCCGCGCGAATCCTTCGCGTAATGAGCCGGGCGGAACACGGGAATAAAACGATGTTCGCAGTCATCAAGACCGGCGGCAAACAGTACAAAGTTGCCGCCGACAACCAGATCACGGTCATGTCGCTGCCGGGTGAGGCGGGCGAAAGGATCGTGTTCGACGAGGTGCTGGCGCTGTTCGACGGCGCCACCCATCGGGTCGGCGCCCCGCGCGTGACCGGGGCGAGCGTGGTCGGCGAGATCGTCGAGCAGACCCGCGGCCCCAAGGTCATCGCGTTCAAGAAACGCCGGCGCAAGAATTCGAAGCGCAAGCGCGGCCACCGGCAGGATCTCACGATCGTCCGGGTGACCGAAATTCTGACCGGCGCCGCGGCCGAGGCCGCCCATGGCGGCGAGCCGAGGGATTCCCTCGCCGGCCCGGTTGCGCTATAAGCAAATGAGTCCCGCCGCGCCTTGAAGGCCGGCGCAGCAAAGTTCTGGAGCAAGGTCCATGGCCCACAAGAAAGCAGGCGGTTCGTCGCGCAATGGCCGCGACTCGGACGGCCGACGTCTGGGCGTGAAAAAATTCGGCGGCGAACGCGTCGTTGGCGGCATGATTCTTGTACGTCAGCGAGGAACCAAGTTTCACCCTGGGCGTAATGTCGGCATCGGTACGGACCATACGCTGTTCGCCACCGCCGCCGGCGAGGTCGCCTTCGAGTGGAAAGGCGACGGACGCCAATATGTATCGGTGCACGCCCAAAGCGCGACAGAATAAAGCGGGGAGCAAGACGAGAACCCCGCTTCGGCGACAAGCCCCGCGGACGTTCTCGAAGATAAAAAATTCGAGATGAGATTGAAGGCCAAGAGCCTGCTCATTCGTCCGGTAAGCGAAGCTTACGAAGGGGATGCGGTCGCTGCATCCCTTTCGTCGTTTTTGGTCCCGCGTTCAGGGGCCCTGACCGGAGCTTCCATGTTCCCCGATCTTGCCAGAGACGATGTGTTCCGCATCGAGACGCTGCGGCTTTGGCTGCGCTGGCCGAGAATCTGCGACGCAGCGGCGATTCACAAATTTTGCAGCCAATGGGAGGTCGCGCGCTTCACCGCCCGAATCCCCCACCCCTATCCCCAAGGCTCGGCCGAGCGGTTCATCTACGCGGCGCGGGAGGCCAACGCCTCCGGACGCGACTTGACCCTGGTCATGACGCCGATCAAGGGCAAGCGGGACGCGGTCGGCTCGATCAGCCTCGAATCGCGCGGCAAAGACCGGCTGGCGCTTGGCTTCGTGCTGGCGCCCGAGGCTTGGGGCAAGGGCCTCGCCACCGAGGCCGCCCAGGCGATGATCGACGCTGGCTTCGGGCTGACGCCGGCGGTCGAGATCCTGGCCAGCGTCAGGGTCGAGAACGAGGCCTCGCGCGCGGTGATCGAAAAGTGCGGATTCGCGCTGGCGGGGACCGGCCCGCAAGGCGCGCCGGCGCGCGGGGGGATGGTCGAGTGCCACAGTTTCCGCGTCCGCCGCGCCGATTGGGCGGAGGCCGGCGCGCAACGCCGCGCGGCGACAGCCGACTTGGCGCGAGCGTCGTGATATGGCTTGCCGATGATCGCGGCGTCGCCACCGTTCGGACCGAAATCCTCGTCCTTCGAGGCGCCCGCTTCGCCGGCTCCTCAGGATGAGGATTTCTTTTGCCGCCTCGCGCATGCGTCCCTCGACCTGAGGAGCGATGCGCAGCATCGCGTCTCGAAGGACGCGATCGAGGAATCGGACGCCGCGCCGATGGGATCCACCGGGGACCGCGCGCCAGGTCGGCGGCGATGAAGTTTCTCGACCAGGCGCGGGTCTACGTCCGCTCCGGCGACGGCGGCGCGGGCTCAGTGTCGTTCCGGCGCGAGAAATTCATCGAGTTCGGCGGTCCGGACGGGGGCGACGGCGGGCGCGGCGGCGACGTCGTGGTCGAATGCGCCGACGGTCTCAACACGCTGATCGACTTTCGCTACCAGCAGCATTTCAAGGCCAAGACCGGCATCCACGGGATGGGCCGCAATCGCGCCGGCGGGCGGGGGGCCGACGCGGCGCTGAAAGTCCCGGTCGGAACCCAGGTCATCGATGAGGAGAGCGGCGCCTTGCTCGCCGACCTCACGCAACCAGGCCAGCGCGTGGTCGTCGCTAAGGGCGGCAACGGCGGCTTCGGCAACGCCCATTTCACCACCTCGACCAACCGCGCGCCGCGCCGCGCCGACAAGGGCTGGCCGGGCGAGGAGCGCTGGGTCTGGCTGCGCCTGAAGCTGATCGCCGATGCCGGCCTGGTCGGCCTGCCCAACGCCGGCAAGTCCACCTTGTTCAAC
>PLUH01000196.1:205-3704 GCA_003164825.1 Hyphomicrobiales bacterium | reverse complement strand
GCGCTCGACGTGCTCACCGCCGAGACGCTGCGCACCGATCTGCTCGACCTGTGGCAAGAGGGGCGCATTCCGATCAAGGCCATCCTGATGGTCACCCACAACATCGAGGAGGCGGTGCTGATGGCCGACCGCGTCCTCGTGCTCTCGTCCAATCCCGGCCGCATCGCCTCCGAGATTCCGGTCACGCTGCCCCATCCCCGCGATCGGCTCGACCCGATCTTCCGCGAGCTGGTCGACCGGATCTATGCGCTGATGACCCAGAGGCCGGACACGACGAAGCCGGCGGCGCGCGAAGCCGCCGCGGCGGCGATGGGGCTCGGGCTTGCGCTCCCGCGCGTGTCGACCAACTCGCTCGCCGGCATGCTCGAGGAGATCGCCGCCCCGCCTTACAACGGCAAGGCGGACCTGCCGCATCTGGCCGACTCGCTCCAGCTCGAGATCGACGAATTGTTTCCGCTCGGCGAAACGTTGCAATTGTTGCGCCTGGCGGAGTTCGAGGATGCTGACATCAAGCTGACGCCGCTCGGCCAGCGTTTCGTCGACATGGATGTCGACCAGCGCAAGAAGGTGTTCGGCGACCAGGTGCTCGCGCATATNNTTCCGCGAGGAACTCGAGGATTACATGAGCGAGGACTACGCCGAGCGGACCTTGAGGGCGATCATCAATCTCGGCCGCTACGGCGAGCTGTTCGCCTATGACGAAAACAGCCAGACGTTCAGTTACGAAAACCCGCAATAGCGGCCGGCCCTGGCTTTCCCTTGGTTTGACTTATTGTGGTTTGACTTATTGCGCATAATGCGCTGCAATATGGATATTGCAGTGCAAGAGCGCTTTGAGCCAATGGGAGACGCTCGATGACACCGACTTCCGCCACCCTCGCCGTCGAAGACAAACCGGTCGAGAAGCCGACCCCGGCCGCCGCCACCCTGACTGTCGGTCAGAAATCTGTCGAGCTGCCGATCAAGCACGGCACGATCGGCCCCTCGGTCGTCGACATCGGCAAGCTCTACGCCCAAACCGGCATGTTCACCTACGATCCCGGTTTCACCTCGACCGCGAGCACGGAATCGAAGATCACCTACATCGACGGCGACGCAGGCGTTCTCTTGTACCGCGGCTATCCGATCGACGAACTCGCCGAGCACGGCGATTTTCTCGAGACCTGCTACCTACTCTTCTACGGCGAGCTGCCCACCGCGGCGCAGAAAGCCGACTTCGACTACCGGGTCACCCGCCACACCATGGTGCACGAGCAGATGAACCGGTTCTTCAACGGCTTCCGGCGTGACGCGCATCCGATGTCGGTTATGGTGGCGAGCGTCGGCGCGCTCGCCGCCTTCTATCACGATTCGACCGACATCAACGATCCGTGGCAGCGCGAAGTCGCCTCGATCCGCATGATCGCCAAGGCGCCGACCCTCGCGGCGATGGCCTTCAAATATGCGATCGGCCAGCCGTTCGTCTATCCTAAGAACGATCTCGACTATGCGTCGAATTTTCTTCGCATGTGCTTCTCGGTCCCCTGCGAGGACTACAAGGCCAACGCCGTGCTGGCCCGCGCGCTCGACCGGATTTTCATTCTCCACGCCGATCACGAGCAGAACGCCTCAACCTCTACCGTGCGTCTCGCCGGATCGTCGGGCGCCAATCCGTTCGCCTGCATCGCCGCCGGCATCGCCTGCCTCTGGGGTCCGGCGCACGGCGGCGCCAACGAGGCGGCGCTGAAGATGCTGGGCGAGATCGGAAGGGTCGAGAACATCCCCAAATTCATCGCCAAGGCGAAGGACAAGAACGACCCGTTCCGCCTGATGGGCTTCGGCCATCGGGTGTACAAGAACTACGATCCGCGCGCCAAGATCATGCAGAAGACCGCGCACGAGGTGCTCAACGAGCTCGGGGTCAAGGACGATCCGTTGCTGGACGTCGCGATCGAGCTTGAGCGCATCGCGCTTCACGACGATTATTTCATCGAGAAGAAGCTCTATCCGAACATCGACTTCTATTCCGGCATCACCCTGAAGGCGATGGGTTTTCCGACTTCGATGTTTACCGTCCTGTTCGCGGTCGCGCGCACCGTCGGATGGATCGCCCAGTGGAAGGAGATGATCCAGGATCCGGAGCAGAAGATCGGCCGTCCGCGCCAACTCTACACCGGTTCGCCGGCGCGCGAATATAAGCCGATGGGCAACCGATGAAAGGATTTTGCCGGGCTCGGCGTTGCAGGACAGGCAGGCTAGTCGAGGCGCGCCAATAGGCGTCTGGCTGCCTTGAGGTCCGCCGTATCCGAGCCGTCGGCGAACTTGTCGAACGCCGGTTGCAGAAGAGTCCGGGCGCTATCCGATCGGCCCTGACCGTCAAGCAGGATCGCGAGGTCGATCGCCGTCCGCAACTCCCACGCCGGCGCGCCGTGGCGGCGGCTCAGCTCAAGCGACCGCATAAAACAGGACTCCGCCTCATCGCTTCCGGGCCGCGGCGGCGAGAGAAGAAGTCCGCCTTTCACCCGCAGCAGCTCCGGCAGGTGACAGGCGTCTCCGTTGGCGCCGACCAGGCCTTGGGGGGCTTTTGCCGCCAACGATCCATCCAAGGAGCGCCAGCAATGGAAACCTTCTACGTGCGCGAAAACCTCTACCTTGGTCGCCGCGACTTTTTCGGCGCCGCGGCCGTGACCATCGCCGCCGCTCAGCTCGGCGTCATCGGACCTGCAACCGCGCAGACGGCCGAATCGAAACTGCCCGCTATCAAGCCGGGAACGCATACCGCGTTCGGGCCCTTGAAGCAGATCGACGCCGGCCTCCTCAATGTCGGATATGCCGAAGCCGGCCCNNGTCGACGTCGCGCCGTTGCTGGCGTCGGCGGGCTATCGGGTCATCGTCCCCTATGTGCGCGGCTATGGGACGACGCGCTTTCTGTCGGCCGACACGATGCGCAACGGCCAGCAATCGGCGGTCGCGCTCGATACGATCGCCTTGATGGATGCGCTCAAGATCGACAAGGCGATCCTCGCCGGCTTTGATTGGGGCGCGCGGACGGCCGACATCGTCGCCACGCTGTGGCCTGAGCGCTGCAAGGCGCTGGTCTCGGTCAGCGGCTACCTGATCGGCAGCCAGGAAGCCGGCAAGGCGCCATTGCCGCCGGCGGCCGAATTCCAATGGTGGTACCAATTCTATTTCGCCACCGATCGCGGCCGCGTCGGCTACGACAAGAACCGATACGACTTTGCGAAGCTCATCTGGCGGCTCGCTTCGCCGAAATGGGACTTCGACGACGCCACCTTCGACCGCAGCGCGGCGGCCTTCGACAACCCCGACCACGTCGCGATCGTGATCCACAATTACCGTTGGCGGCTCGATCTCGCCGACGGCGAGCGGAAGTACGACGATCTGGAGAAGAAACTCGCCGAAGGGCCGGTCATTGCCGTGCCCACGATCACCATGGAAGGCGACGCCAACGGCGCAATTCACGCGCCCAGCACGGCATATCGGAACAGGTTCTCGGGCA
>PLUH01000196.1:0-127 GCA_003164825.1 Hyphomicrobiales bacterium | reverse complement strand
CCAGAGGGAGAGTTCACATGATTCGCAAGGCGAAAGCTGTTTGGCATGGGACGGGTCGGGACGGGAGCGGCAATCTCTCAACCGATTCCGGCGTGCTGGGGGGAACCCCCTATTCCTTCAAGACCCG
>PLUH01000216.1:6028-11342 GCA_003164825.1 Hyphomicrobiales bacterium | reverse complement strand
TCGAGATCGGCGACGAACTGATCCTGCGCCGGGTCCAGCTCGCTGACGGGCGAACGCGCGCCTATGTCAATGATCAGAGCGTCAGCGCCCAGGCGCTGCGCACGCTGGCTTCGGCGCTGGTCGAGATCCNNGAGCCGCAGGCGGCGGCGACTGAGCGGGCCTACGCGGCTCTGCGCGAGGCCGAGCGGGCGCTCGAGACCGAGCGCGCCAGGGTGGCGGCGGCGGAAGCGGAAGCGGACTTCGCCGCCCATGCGCACGAGGAGCTCACCCGCCTCGCCGTTCAGCCGGACGAAGAAGCGACGCTGGCGGCGCGTCGGCAGGCGATGATGCAGGGCGAGAAGGTCGTCGCCGACATTCGCGACGCGCGCGATCACCTGACCGGCGAAGCGGCCATCCTGCCGCTGCTGCATTCCGTCTCGCGCCGTCTGCTGCGACGCTTGCCTCAGGCGCCCGGGCTGATCGAGCCGAGCGTGAAGGCTCTCGACGAGGCGATCGAAGCCCTCGAGCGCGCCAATCGCGCGGTCGAGGACGCAATCGACGCCAGCGCCTACGATCCTCATGAGCTCGAACGGTGCGAGGAGCGCCTGTTTGCGCTGAGGGCGATGGGCCGCAAGCACAATGCGCCGATCGAAAGCCTCCCCGCGCTGGCGCGGAAATTCGCCGACGAGCTTGCGGCGCTCGCCGCAGGCCGCAGCGAGGTCAGCCGCCTCGAGGCCAACCTGAACAGCGCCGGCGAAGCCTATCGCGCGGCGGCGGTTGCGCTCAGCGCTGCGCGCGAGCGAAGCGCGCGCGAACTGGAATCAGCCGTGGGCGGGGAGTTGGCGCCGCTCAAGCTCGATCGGGCGGAGTTCAGCGTCGACTTGCGGCGCGATGAGGCGATCTTTGCGGCGAGCGGTTACGATCGCGTGGAGTTCTTTGTCCGCACCAACCCCGGTTCCCGGCCTGGCCCGTTGATGAAGGTGGCGTCGGGAGGCGAATTGGCGAGGTTCCTGCTCGCGATCAAGGTGCGCCTCGCCGAGCGCGGCACAGCGCCCACCCTCGTGTTCGACGAAATCGACACCGGCGTCGGCGGCGCCGTCGCCGACGCCATGGGTCAGCGCCTGGCGCGGCTTTCGGCGCGCGCTCAGGTGCTGGCGGTGACCCACGCGCCGCAAGTGGCTGCGCGGGCGCAGAACCACTATCGAATCGTCAAAACCGATGTCGGCGTCGGCGAGCGGGTCGCGACCCGCGTCTCGCGCCTCGGGGCGATCGAGCGGCGGGAGGAAATCGCCCGCATGCTCGCCGGGGCCGAAATCACCCGCGAGGCCCGGGCAGCCGCCGAAAGCCTGATCGAAAAGGCGGAATGACGACCGGAAAAGGACGCTCGCGGCGCCGGAATTGGCTTGCCCGGCCGCCCACCTTGGCCCTATCAAGCCGTTTCGCCTGTGCGTGAGGAGGGCTTTCGCAATTGGCAAGGACCGGCATGAGCCCGGATGAGCAGCAAGCGGCGACCGAGGACCGCCGGCGGGCCCGTCTCGCCGCGTCGCTGCGGGAGAATCTGAAGCGCCGCAAGGCGCAGAGCCGTGCGCGGGCGGCCGAGGCGGCGCCGTCGGACGGGCCGGTGGAGCGGACGCCGGGCGATTTGAGACGCTGACGGCGGGACCGCCCGGGCGGGCTACGGTCTTGATTGGATTTGGGCCAGAGGGACAAGGGGATGGATCGCATACAAATTCGCGGCGGCGCGGCGCTGAACGGCGTGATCCCGATTTCAGGCGCGAAGAACGCCGCGCTGCCGCTGATGATCGCGTCGCTGCTGACGGATCAGACGCTGACCTTGGAAAACCTGCCTCGCCTCGCCGACGTCGCCCAATTGGCGCATATCCTCGGCAATCATGGCGTCGACTATTCGGTCGACGGCAAGCGGATCGGCGAGGACACGGGGTCCGGCCAGACCGCGCATTTGCGCGCCCGCACCATCGTCGACACGTCGGCGCCGTACGAACTCGTGGCGAAGATGCGCGCCAGTTTCTGGGTCATCGCGCCGCTCGTCGCGCGGATGGGCGCAGCGCGCGTGTCGCTGCCGGGCGGCTGTGCGATCGGCACCCGGCCGGTCGACCTCCTGCTGATGGCGCTCGAGAAGCTCGGCGCGCAGATCGACATCGACGGCGGCTATGCCGTCGCCAAGGCGCCCAAGGGCCTGATCGGGGCGGAGATCGAATTTCCCAAGGTGACGGTCGGCGGAACGCACGTGGCGATGATGGCCGCGTCGACCGCGCATGGGGCGACGCTGATCCGTAACGCCGCCCGCGAGCCGGAGGTGGCGGATCTCGCCGCCTGCCTCAACAAGATGGGCGCGCGCATCCGCGGCGCAGGCTCCTCGACCATCGAAATCGAGGGCGTGGCGCGCCTGAACGGCGCTCACCATCGCGTTCTGCCCGACCGGATCGAAGCGGGAACCTACGCGACGGCGGTGGCGATGACCGGCGGCGACCTGATGCTCGAGGGCGTGGGCGAGGACCTGCTGGAGGAGGCGCTCGACGCGCTGACGGCGGCGGGCGCGACGGTGACCAGCGACAATCGCGGCGTCCGCGTCAGGCGCAACGGCGCCGGGCTAAAGGCGGTCGACATCGCCACCGCGCCGTTTCCCGGCTTCCCGACCGATCTGCAAGCCCAGTTCATGGCGCTGATGACGCGCGCGCGCGGCGTCTCGCGGATCAAGGAGACGATCTTCGAGAACCGTTTCATGCACGTGCAGGAGCTTGCGCGCCTGGGCGCGAGCATCAAGCTCGAAGGCGACACCGCCATCGTCAGCGGCGTCAAGCGCCTGCGCGGCGCGCCGGTGATGGCGACCGATCTGCGCGCGTCCGTCTCGCTGGTCATCGCCGGCCTCGCGGCCGACGGGGAGACGATCGTCAATCGCGTCTACCATCTCGACCGCGGCTTCGAGCGGCTGGAAGAGAAGCTCGGCGCCTGTGGCGCCGACATCGCAAGGATCGCGGGCTAGGGCGATGGACGATCGCGTGGCGACGCTCAAGCTGATCGCGCTCGACCGGGAGGGCCTCGAGGTCATTTCCGCGCATACGCAGAACACTTGCGTCAAGCGTTCCGACATGGCCTGGCTGCCGCGGCAGCACCGGTTCGTCGTCGCCGGCATGCGCTACGACTGGGTAGGGGCGAAGACCGGCCCGGCGGAGCGCGTCGCCAGCATCCTCAGGTTCGACCGCGTCCTCAAGGTTTCGCATCTCGGCCTCGAGCGCCTGGACTCGGAAGCGACCCTCAATCTCCTGGCGGTGACGTTCGAGAAGACCGATCCGCCGGCCGGCATGATCATTCTTGCCTTCGCCGGCGAGCTGGTGCGCCTCGAGGTCGAATGCGTCGAGGTCGAGCTGCGGGACATGGGGCTGCGCCTGCCGGCGGAGGCCTGTCCCGGCCATGCCCTGACCGACACGTCGGCTGTCTGAATAAGGCCCGCGTTGGAGAGCTCCCTTCTGCCATGGCGATTACGCTCGATATGCGGTCGGCGGATTTCGAGCGGCGCTTCGCGGTGCTCATGGCCGCCAAGCGCGAGTCGTCGGCCGACGTCGACGTCGCGGTCGCCGCCATCATCGCCGACGTGCGCGCCCGCGGCGACGAGGCGCTGGCCGAATTGTCGCTCCGCTTCGACCGCGTCGACATCGCCAGGCTCGGGCTCAGGATCGGCGCGGCCGAGGTCGAGGCCGCGATCGCGGCCTGCGCGAAGACCGCGCTTGAGGCGCTGAAGCTCGCGCACAGCCGGGTGACTGACTTTCACCGCCGCCAGAAGCCCGCCGACCTTCGTTTCACCGACCCGCTCGGGGTCGAGCTCGGCTGGCGCTGGCGGCCGATCGACGCGGTCGGGCTCTATGTTCCCGGCGGGGCGGCGAGCTATCCGTCTTCAGTGATCATGAACGCCGTGCCGGCGAAGGTCGCGGGCTGCCGCCGGCTGGCGATGGTCGTGCCGACGCCGGACGGGCATATCAATCCTTTGGTGCTCGCCGCGGCGCGCATCGCCGGGGTCGATGAGATCTATCGCGTCGGCGGCGCGCAGGCGATCGCCGCGCTCGCCTATGGCACGCAGACGATCGCAGCCGTGGACAAGGTCGTCGGCCCCGGCAACGTCTATGTCGCGGCGGCCAAACGGCGGGTGTTCGGCGTCGTCGGCATCGACATGATCGCCGGGCCGTCAGAGGTTGTCATCCTCGCCGATCGCGGCGCGGATCCGCGCTTCGTCGCCGCCGATCTCCTGGCGCAGGCCGAGCATGACGAGGCCGCACAGTCGATCCTCATCACCGACGACGGGGGCCTCGCGCGCGCGGTCGAGTCCGAAGTCGACCGCCAGCTCGCCGATCTGCCGCGGGCCGAGACCGCCGGCGCGAGCTGGCGCGACAACGGCGCGATCATCGTCTGCCCGTCGCTTGAGTCCGCGCTGCCGCTGGTCGACCGCCTCGCGCCGGAGCATCTCGAGATCATGACGGATGACGCCGAGGCGCTCGCCGGCAGAATCGCCAACGCCGGCGCGATCTTCCTCGGCGCGCATACGCCCGAGGCGATCGGCGATTATGTCGGCGGCTCGAACCATGTCCTGCCGACCGCCCGCTCGGCCCGCTTCTCGTCGGGCCTTGGCGTGCTCGATTTCATGAAGCGCACGTCGCTGCTCAAGTGCGACGCCCGCTCGCTCGAGGTTCTCGGCCCGGCGGCGGTGACGCTGGGCGAGGCCGAGGGGCTTGAGGCGCACGCGCGTTCGGTTGCGTTGCGGCTTCGCGCCAATCGCCCATGACTCGCAAACCGGCCAAGAGCCGCAATCGCCTCGCCGGGGTCGTCCTCGACGAGGCGACAATCCCGCGCGGCGCGGCCGATGTCGATCACGAGCGGGCGGTGGCGATCTTCGACCTGATCGAAGAGAACGCGTTCGCCGTTCCGGGACGCGACGACGGCCCCTATACGCTGATGATCTCGCAGGAGGAATCGAAGCTGACCTTCGACGTGAGGACCGCCGGCGGCGAGCTTGCCGCCTCGATCGTCGTGTCGATGACCCCGTTCCGGCCGCTGCTCAAGGATTATTTTCTCGTCTGCGAGACCTATTATTCCGCCATCCGGACCGCGAGTCCCCGCCAGATCGAGGCGATCGACCGCGAGCGCACGACGCTCCACAACGAAGGCGCCGATCTCATGGCCCAGAGGCTCGCCGGCAAGGTCGAGATCGACCAGGCCACCGCCCGGCGCCTGTTCGCGCTTATTTCCGCGCTGCGCTGGCGGGTGTGAGCTTTGCGCGCGCCCCCTCCACCGCCGCTGATCCGAAGCGGTCAGCCGACCGGCT
>PLUH01000216.1:5653-5985 GCA_003164825.1 Hyphomicrobiales bacterium | reverse complement strand
CCGGCCCTGGTCAGGGCTAAGCGCGCGCTCGATTTCGCCTCCGGCTCCGGGCTCGTTGCGATCGCCGCCGCCTCGAGCGGCGCTTCGGCGGTCGAAGCCAGCGACATCGACCCTTTCGCCGTCGCTGCGATCGAAGCCAACGCCGCCGAGAACGGGGTATGGGTCGCGCCCCGCCTCGAAAACCTGATCGGCGCCGACGAGGGCTGGGAGGTCGTGCTGGCGGGCGACGTCGCCTACCAAAGGGACCTCGCCGAAGCGGCGGCGGAATGGCTCAAGAGGCTCGCGCGCCGCGGGGCGACCGTGCTCGTCGGCGATCCGCGCCGCGCCTATCT
>PLUH01000216.1:0-5583 GCA_003164825.1 Hyphomicrobiales bacterium | reverse complement strand
TCCCGTCCGTTGGCTTTGCGCAGGCCGATGGACCGGTTGGGGGCAAAGTGGGGCCGAGTTTGGAGTCGTCCTCGACAGCGCAACCAGGGACTCCCCTTGGGACGCAGCCTTATGGGCGCCCTGCGGGGCCGCCGCAGGAACGCGCGGGCTACGCGGGCGCGGTGTCGCCGGGCCAAGTCGTACCGCATAACACGGCCGTGACGCAGCAATGGGGCGGAATGGGCACCGCCTTCGTCGGCGGTCATCGCGTCCAAGTCGACCCAAGCTCGGGCCGCATCATGCGGGTCCTCAACTAGCGGATCTTGAGACGCCCCGCCGACTGCCGCCTCAGCGCTGGGGTCCATGTCGGGACCGGGGAGGCAGGCAGCGCCCGCCGCGCGCCTTGATAAGCTCCGCCGCGAGCTCCTTCGGCGCCGGATGCTCGCCAAAGGGCGCCTGCGACCCTATGTTTCTCCACGCGACTGCGATAGACCCGCCGCCGCGCCTCGGATATTTGTCGCAGGCATGTTAACATCAAAACCTATACACGGACATCGATCTCTCGCAGATCATCGGATAGTTTGCTCCCTATGACCCAGGATTCCGGTTCACACTCGGAACAGCCGACGGACGGCCCGGTGACGTCGGATATCGTCTATCCGTCCGCCGTACCCTTCGTGATCGTTCATCTGGCGTGCTTCGCGGCGATCTGGACCGGCGTCACCGCGGAGGCGCTGGCGATCGGCGTCGGTCTCTACTGGCTGCGGATCTTCGCCATCGGGGCCGGCTATCACCGCTACTTTTCCCACCGCGCCTATGAAACCAGCCGCGTCTTTCAGTTCGTTCTCGCGGCGGTGGCGCAGACGACGGCGCAGAAGAGCGTGTTGTGGTGGGCGGCCAACCATCGTGACCATCACCTCCATTCCGATACCGAGCTCGACGTCCATTCGCCGCGCCACTTCGGGTTCGTCTATAGTCATCTGGGCTGGATCTTCGCCCGCCGCCATGAGACAACGAATTTCGCCAGGGTAGCCGATCTGGCCCAATATCCCGAGCTGATGTGGCTCCATCGCTACGAATTGGCGCCTCCCTTCGCGCTCGCGCTCGCCTGTTTCGCCGCCGCCGGTTGGCCGGGCCTCATCGTCGGCTTCTTCTGGAGCACCGTTGCGGTCTATCACGCGACATTCAGCATCAACTCGATCGCGCATGTCGTCGGACGCAAGCGCTACGTCACCGGCGACGACTCCCGCAACAATTGGCTCCTGGCCATTTTCACCATGGGCGAGGGCTGGCACAACAATCATCATGCGTTCCAAAGCAGCGCGCGCCAGGGATTCCGCTGGTGGGAATATGATCCGACCTTTTATCTCCTGAAGCTGCTCGAGCGCCTCGGAGTGGTGTGGAAATTGAAGCGGCCGACCGTCGAGGTCGTGCAAAACCAGCATCGGCTCGGAACCCGAGTCATACGTCGCGCCGCCTTGCAGGTCGCCGAAAGCTTTAATGCCGAGCGGATCGCAGCCGCGGTCGCGGCCGCGCTCGGAAATAGCGGCTTGGTTGATCTCCGCGCGCGCCTTTCCCAGGCGCAGCCGTTCGCCGCCATTGAAGTGTTCGGCGAATTGAACCTGCCTCACATCCCGAGCAAGGCCGAGATGGTGCGCCGCGCCCGTTCGCTGCTTGCTAACTCGCCCTCGTTGGAGGACATCGCCGCAAAGGCGCATGAGCTTCTTCTGGAGGCGATCGGGACGCGGCTGGCGACGCTCGCGGCGCAATCGGCCAACTGACCGGCTCGACTGCACGATCGAATAGTCGCCGTTGATCCGCTCAGCGGTGTCCGCCGCTGAAGGCGCCGCCGCCGCCGCCAAAGTCCTGGAAACCCCGCCGCCGCCAAAGCCGTGAGAAGCTGGAGCGCCGCCGCCCTGGAAGCCGGGAGACGCGGGGGCGCCAAAGCCGTGAAAACCGCCGCCTTGAGCGCCATGGAAGGCCGGCGCGCCGGCGCCGTTCAGACCGGGGTATCGTGAGCGGGGGCGCCATTTGACCCGGTACCGCGGCCATGCCTCAATGGGCGCTCATGTCGCCTGCGCTCATCGCCATCGACTGGGGATCGTCGAGCTTTCGCGCCTATCTCCTCGCGCCGGGCGGCGCGGTTCTCGAGGAGATCGCGTCGGGCGACGGGATCGGGAGCGTGGCGGCGGGGGGATATCCGGCGACGCTCGAGCGCCTCGTCGGGCGCTGGCTCGACGCGAACCGCTCCCTGCCCGTGATCGCGTCGGGCATGGTCGGCAGCCGGCACGGCTGGCGCGAGGCGCCCTACGTCCCCTGCCCGGCGGGACCGCGTGACGTCGCCGAGCGCCTGACCGCAGTCGAGGCCGACGGCCGGCGGGTCGTCCTGGCGCCGGGCCTGTCCACGATGGACGAAGCCGGACTGGCGGACGTGATGCGGGGCGAGGAGACGGAAATCTTCGGCGTCGCCGACGCCGGCGCAAGGCTTATCGTCTTGCCGGGCTCGCATTCGAAATGGGCCAGGATCGAAGACGAGCGGGTCGTGGGGTTCAAGACCTTCATCACCGGCGANNCGGCGAAAGCGCCGGGAGAGCCGTTCGCGCTCGGGGTCGGGCGCGGGGCGACTGCGGCAGGCGGCAAGACGAAGTCCGGACTCCTCGGCCTCCTGTTCGGCGCCCGCGCGCTGCCGCTCATGGGCAAGCTCGATCCCGACGATTCCGGCGAATATCTCTCCGGCCTCCTGATCGGGGCGGAAATCGGCGAGGCGCGGCGGCTTTATCCGGGCGAAGAGCCGCATGTCGCGGGCGCGGAGGCGCTGGTCAGGCGCTACCTCGCGGCGTTCGAGGCCCTGGGGGTTGGCGCCCGGGCCGCGCCGCCGCGCGCCGCGGCGCGCGGGCTTTATCGCATCGCCCGTGACGGAGGGCTCCTGTGACGCTTACGCTCGCCCCGACGCCGCTCGTCGCGATCCTGCGGGGCGTCACTCCGGACGAAGCGGACTCGATCGCCGCGGTCATCGTCCAGGCAGGTTTCGGCGCGATCGAAGTTCCGCTCAATTCGCCCGATCCCTTAGTGAGCATCGAAATCATCGCCCGGCTGTTCGGCGACAAGGTTCTCGTCGGCGCAGGCACGGTGCTCGAGCCGCGCGAGGTTGACGAAGTCGCGGAAGCGGGCGCGAAACTTGTGGTCGCGCCCAACGCCGATCGCGCCGTGATCGAGCGCGCCGCCCACCGGGGGCTGGCCGTGCTGCCGGGCGTCGCCACGATGACCGAGGCGTTCGAGGCGCTGAAAGCAGGCGCGTCGGGGTTGAAGCTCTTTCCCGGCGAAGCCATTCCCCCCGAAGTCGTACGGGCGTGGCGCTCGGTGTTGCCGAAGGGGACGCCGCTCTTCCCCGTCGGCGGGGTCACGCCTGAGCGCATCGGCCCCTATCGGCGCGCGGGAGCCGACGGCTTCGGCATCGGCTCGGCGCTCTATAAGCCCGGTGCGGGCGTGAGCGCGGTTCAAAGCGCGGCGCGGGCGTTCGTGAAAGCGTGGAACGAGGCGGGCTGAGCCGCGCCTTGCGTCAATCCTGCCGAAAGAAGCCCAGCGTCCGGATGAGCGGCGGCAGCGAGGGCCAATCAGGCAAGCGAGGCAGGAACGTCGCCCGCCCGGGCGCCTGAGCCACGTCCGCGACCCACTCGCGCGCGGCGCCGGCGACGCGGAAGATCGGCCCTGCACTCGACTCTGGCTCAATCTGGGCCGGGGGCTGCAAGGCGTCCGCAAGCGGCGGCGTCTCTGACGCAATCGGCGGGGGGTCTAGCTCAAGCGACCCCGCCGTCGGCTCGGACTTCTTCCTAGCCGTGGCTTTGGGCGCCGGCCGCGCGATCGCTTTCTGCGCAGCCGCCGGCCGGGGCTCGGGCAGCGGCGGATCGACGACGGCAAGCGGCGTCGGCGCGACGAATGCGACCTGCCTTGCGCTGCTCTCCCAACGCTTGGCGTCAATTTCCTGCTCCTGCCTGTGCTTTATAAAGCCGGCGATGAGTTCGTGGTCGTCGCGCAGCGATTGCGCCAGCGCGTCTTCGGAGGGCGACGGCTGCGCCTGAACGACAACGGAGGACGCGGCTGGCTGACGACCGTAATGATTGACCAGCATCGCCCCAATCACGCTCGCCGTGGCCACCGGCAGGATCTCGTGGACGAATCGCGAGGAAACCTTAGCCACTAAGTCGAGAGCGCGAATCGCCATGGCGCATATCCTGATCGTGACCGACCCTGACGGCTTAGAAAGGAACTGTGGCCGCAATCGCGGGAGATTGTGGCCGCAATCGATGCGCGGCGACCCTCACTCCCCGGCCCTTCTCCCAAACTGGAGAGGGAAGATCACTCCAGGTTGGTGTGCCGCGCGCGCATCGTCTCCGAGGTCTCGCCGAAGCGCGGGCGTAGCTTCAGAATCGCGAGTTCGAAAGCGATCATCTGCGCGGTTTCGAACAGTGAGCCCATCGGCAGGACCGAGAGCTTGCCGCTTTGGTCATTGGCCATCGTCTGGGCAGGAATGACCGTCACGACGTCGACGTGCTTGGCGAGGCCGCCCGCCGGCTGGGCGGTGACGAGCGCGGTACGCGCGCCCGCCTTGCGCGCGATGTCGACCAGCGTTTGCGCTGTCGGCAGATCGCCCGGCCCGGCGGAAACGATGAAGAGATCGCCGGCGCCGAGCGCCGGCGTCGTCATGTCGCCCCAGACTGCGACGTCCCGGCCCATGTGAAAGAGCCGCATGGCGAAGCCGCGCATCTGCAGGCCCTCGCGTCCGAGCCCGAAGACGACGATGCGCTTCGCCGCGACGATGGCGTCGATGAGCCCGTCGAGCGCGTTCTCCGGCATGGCGGCGAAGACGCCCGCAAGCTCGTTCAACGCGCCTTTCGACAATTGGGCCAGGCTTTCGGCCATGGGATTTACTCCGATGATCCCCTCTTCCAAAGGGAGAGGGGTTCCTTTCACACCGACCCGCGCCTGACAATGGGGCACTCGACCTTGATCTGCCGCGGCCGGCTCGTCGAGCCCGAGGCGGCGTCGAGCAGGATTTCGGCCGCGATCGAGCCCATCTCGAAATGCGGCAAGAGCACTGTCGTCAGCGGCGGATGCAGGTGCTGGGCGATTTCGCGATCGTCGTAGCCCATGACCGCGACATCCTCCGGAATTCTCAGGCCGAGTTCGTGCAGCGCCTCGTAGCAGCCGACCGCCATCAGGTCGTTGGCGCAGAAGATCGCGGTCGGAGGACTCTTGAGGCTCATGAGCTCGCGCGCCGCCTCATAGCCGGAGATCGGCTGCCAGTTGCCCTCGCGCAGGAGGTCCGGATCGAACGGCAGGTCGGCGGTCGCGAGCGCCTGGCGATAGCCGCGCAGGCGATGGCGCGACGCCTCCATGCTCGCTTCGCCGTTGACGTAGCCGATGCGGCGATGGCCGGCGCGGATGAGAACGTCGGTCGCCGCGTGGCCGCCGGCCACCTCGCCCGGCACGACCGAGGAGAGCGCGCCGTTGGCGGCATGGCAGTTCAATAGCACTGCCGGCGCCACAGATAACGCCGCCGGCGCATCGATCAGTCGGGTGTTGATGGTCGCATAAATGAGGCCG
>PLUH01000008.1 GCA_003164825.1 Hyphomicrobiales bacterium | reverse complement strand
CGGAATAGCTGCCGCTGTTGTCGCCCGGAGTAATAGCAGCGCATTCGCGTGATGGCGGCACGATCACTCCTCCTCTTCGGTTTGATGGACCCAGAGAGGGATCGCGCGACCGACGATCGAGGCGGCGGGCAGCGGGCCGAAATAGCGTCCGTCGAGCGAGTCGGCGGACCGCGGGTTCATCAGGAAAACTTCGTCTCGGCGGACGACGCGGCAGCCCTCCCAGACAGGAAGCGCGCGGCCCCGGCGATCGCGCTCGCGGGCCTCGCCCATTTCGATCGCGTCGACAGTGACGCTGCGGCCGATGCGACAGACCGTTTGTCCGGCGACTGCCGCCACGTGTTTCAGCAACGGCACGCCGCGCGGCAGATAGCCGCCATCGGCAAGGAACCGGGCAAGGGGTTCGGGCGGTCTCACGACAACCAGGTCGCCGGGGTCTACCACGGTGATCCTGGCGACGGCGTAGAGACCGATCGGCACGCTGGCGCTGGCGTTCCAGACGAGCCACGGCGGGCGTTCGTCGTGCTTAGGGAGCGCCGTGGCGCCGACGCCGAGCGCCATGACCGCGAGAATTGCGCCGCGGCCGATCATGGCGCGAGACCGCGGCGCATGAGCCAGGCCTTGTGGCGTGCAAGCGTGTAGGGGCGGGGCTGTTCGCCAGCCGTCAGGCGATTGTGGACGTGCCGCCAATGGTCCGGCGCCGCGTCGGCGGGATCGACGCCGGAGGCTTCCACCACGTCGATCGCCTGCAGAACCTGATCGACCTTCGGCCAGCTGTTGATCCGCAGCAGAATGTCGCCGCCGGGACGGACGAATGGCAGCGTCGCGTAGGGTTCACCCAGCGCAACTGCGCGTACGATGTCGATGCGAGAGATGATCGTGCCGAAGTCGTTCGACGCCCAGCGCACGAAGGCGAAGACGCCGCCCGGCGCGAAGCTGACGATCCGCCGGCGGCGATCGAGGATTTTCTCCTCGGCGATTCGTCCGAAGCGAATCCAGTGCTCGATACGCTTCTCGAGCCACGTCAACTCGACATGGGTGAGGGCGGTTGCAGCGTGATTTGACGGCCTGCGGGCTGCTGCGCTGGTGTTCATTGCGGGTCTCCGTCTTGGTCGGGGAATTCGCGCGCGAGCAGCTCGCGCAACATGTCGGCGACGGTCTGTCCGCGCCGGAACGCGGTGACCTTGATGCGGGCGCGCTGTTCCGGGGTGACATCGATGGTGAGCCGCGCAGTGAAGAGGCTGGCTTCCGATTCGCGCGAAGACAGGGCTTCCCGCGTGCGGACCCACGTATCCGCGTCGCTCGGACGGGCGGCGAAAGCGCGCTTGGCAGGGCGGCGGCTCATCGCATGAGCCTCTCGATCTCGGCGGTGAGGGAGGCGATCTCGCGNNCAGGCGGGTCGTGGTCGACGAGCAGTTCGGCTGTCTCGCGAGCGATGATCGTTCGCGCGCCGCAGCGGTTCAGAACGAAGCGGGCGCCGAGCTGCGGACGGAAGATGCGCGCTTCGCCGATGAGCTTCAGCATCTCGCCGGACGCCCATCCGTCGAACGGCGACGGCTGCGCCGGGATCAACACGAGGTCAGCGGCGATCAAGGCCAAACGCATCAGTCCGGTGATGCGCGGCGGCCCGTCGATGACGACGTGACGGGCGTCTCGCGCGAGCTCGGGCGCCTCCCGATGCAGCGTGTCGCGCGCGAGGCCGATGACGCCGAAGAGCCTCGGCACGCCTTCCTTGGCGCGCTGCTCGGACCAGTCGAGCGCCGATCCTTGCGGGTCGGCGTCGATCAGCGTGACGCGCTTGCCCTGCCGAGCCCAGGCGCCCGCCAGATGCAGAGCCAGGGTGGTCTTGCCGACGCCGCCCTTCTGATTGAGCAGCGCCACGATCATTGCGCCCTCGTGCAGCTTGCGTGTCGCGAGGCGCGGGTAATCCCTCGCGGCTCAATCGGAGGTGAAGCCGAGAACGAAATCAGGCTGTTGAGGGGCGTGTGAGTTGCTGCAGCGTACTTGGGGCTTCGGCCTGATGCGGAGCCTTGAACGGATTGACCGCATCCAGCGGTCATGGGCGGCGAAAGGCGCTTGGATCCTGGTGATCGACAGCGTGCAGTTTCGGGCGTTCGCGTTAGAAAGAATCCGAAGGATTCTTTGTTAGAGAAGTTACGGGCGCCCCAACCATCTGAGTTGCTTGGTTTTTCGAGCGATTCCGGTCCCTGATAGCACGTGGATCCGGTCCCCGATGGCACGATAGGGGCGGTCCCCGATAGCACGAGGGAATTCACAGCTTATCCCCAGCAGGCTGTGAGGCACGGCAGCGACGCGGTGTCTCAGCCAGCGGATCGATGGATGAGGGTTTGAAGGAAAGCCGCTCCGCGCCTGACGGGGACCGTTCGATTGTGAGGCTGTAGCCCGGCAGCGGCTGGCGGCGAACGATGTCGCGAATGTCGTAGACGAAATGCTTGAGCGGCGAGAGGCTGCCGGACTTGGCGTGGAGATGGCCGAAGTCGAAGCTCCAGCCGTAATCCTGACGGCCGCCATGCTTGCGGACGATGCGATAAAGCCAGCGCTCGAGCCCGCCGGTCAGTGAGAAATAAGCCCGGTCTATGGTCAGAACGAGCGCGTCTTCGAGGACGCCGGCGTAGAACCAGTCCGGCAGGATCAATTCGATCCCGAGCGCACGACCGTTGGCGTCGGCTGTTTCCTTCCACTCGTTGATCCAGGAGAAGCGATGGCGGCGACGTTCGGCCAATTGCCGTATCGAGGTCGCGACCGTGGTCGACTGGAGCCGGTCGAGGCCGGCCTTGAGGCGCTGGTAGTCGCGTGCGCCCGCGCCGCGGCCGACGAACGTGAGGATCTCGTATGGCGTCGCCGCCATCAGGCGGGAGGTGCGCAAGCCGGCGTCGCGGGCATGGACGATCTGGGAGGCCGCCCAGATCAGCACGTCGGCGTCCCAGATGGTCGCCATGCCATGTTCGGGTACGGCCTCGACGCGAATGGCGATCGAGCCGGCCCTGAAATCAATCGGCGCAAGGCGCTTCGACTTGGCGAGCGAGAAAAATGGATAGGCCATCAAGTCCTGCGCATCCCGAGGCGCGAGGTCGCCCGGGAGCGCACGAAAGAGGTCGAGTTGCTCGCGCCCTGGAGCTCGTCCGGCCGGCGGCGGCATGTCCTCGCTCCGCGCGAGCATCAACGCCGCTCCCGGCCCGCATAGGCCAGCGGGGCAGGGGCGGCTTGGCGTTTTGCGGGAAGCACGGTTCCGATGCCGGGATCGGAGGTCGAGTTCTTGGCGCCGAGGTCCGCCCAGGCCTGGAGGTCGTCGAGCGCGTAGACGACGCGGCCGCCGATCTTCCGGTACTTCGGTCCGGTGCCATAGATGCGGTGCTTCTCCAGAGTGCGGCCGGAGAGGCTGAGAAAACGGGCGGCCTCGGGGGTCCTGAGAAAGCGTGGCGGCAAGCCGGCAAGGGGATCGGGCATGAGGGCGGCTCCGTGGTCTGTTCAGGGGCCGTCGGACATCGACGGCGGTTCGGGAGCCACGGTGGAGGAGAAGGCCTGGCGGGAGGGATGACGGAGTCGGAGAGTCTCGTCGGCGGCGCCCCAGAGGCGCGATCGAGCGCCAAGCCGGGATGAGCGACGCCTCAGTCGCCGCGCAGCAGCTTGCGGTAACCGCCTCTCATCATCCCGATCGCGTCTTTCACGAGACGGATCGTCTGACCGCGGATGGAGGATGTCTTCCACGCATACCGCGTGACGGCCTCGGCGCCGTAGAGCGCGTCGGCGATCTCACGATAGGTCGCGTCGGCGAGGTGGGCGNNATAGCTCGCGTCGGCGAGGTGAGCGTCGAGGGCGCGGACCATCAGGGTGAGACGTTGGCGATGACGCCGGGTGATTTGCCAGGCTTTTGGCAGAGGACCGGAGGAACGCCCGGTCAGACGTCGCTGGAAGCGGATGAGGCTGAGAACGCGAACCCGAAAATCATCGTCAAGCGCCAGCAGAGCTGCGAGCTTTTGACCTGTTCGAACGTCACGAAGCCACAGGTGGTGGTCGCCCGACGCGTCCTCGACGACGATATGGGCGCCGTCGGCGCCGATGGCGCTCGCCCGCGTCGAGCCGAGATCGACGCCGGCAAGTTCTCGAGCCTTCGGATAGCAGTCAGGCGCAGTGACAAGGACAACGGTCGGCGGCAAGAGTTCGGGCCGCCAGATCGTCGGGTGGAGGTTTGCTGGCCCGTCGGGATCGCGGACGAAAGGACAACCCCCAGCGACGGGAGATTGCCGCCATGGCGGATTCTTCCGTGATGGCGCCTGCGGCGATACGCTCAAGCGCTCGCCGATAGTCTTCACGGTATTCGGGATTGCGCCTCAAGAATTCCCAAGCGAGTCCTGCGCGATCGAGTTCCTTCAAGGCATCGCCCGCGTTCGGCGAGCGCCAGTCCATCGTTCTTGGCACGCGTAACTTCCCCNNGGATCGAATGCGCGATGCGCGAAGGCGTGGCTACGCGGTTCGACAATTTGGCGCGCTCTGGCGTTTTTCGTGTCAGAACAGCGGCGTCATTGTGGGCGCGGACGCAGGAGATCGCGGTAGCCCGCCTGCGTCATCCAGCGAGCCCGCGCGAGATGACTGTCATGGACGATGCGGGCGCGTTCCGGTTCGCGATCTGGATCCACGCCGAAGATGATTCGGACCGCCTCCCGCCGGTCAGCGCCTTCCTCGTCGGCGTCCAGAAGCCGCAGATAGGTTGCGAAATGGCGCTCGTCATAGGCCGTCAGCTGCGCGCTCTCTGGCGGGCGGTCTTCGAAGGCGGTGATCGTCATCATGCGGGTGCTTCCACGGCCCAGCGGTTTGTTAACATGCGATTCTGCGACGTTACTATCCCTCAGGCGCTGATGCGCTTCATGCATCGCTGGGAGCGCCGTCATGCATCAGGATGCAAATCCGACTCATCGCGTCGGTCACCACAATAAAGTGGATGACGTTTAACGCGGGCGCCTGTCGCGCTTGTGACGGCGCTAGGGCGACGCGCAATCCGATCGCGGGGCCTCGCGGTGATTCCTCGCACTGACATGGAGCCCTTAGGGTCGGATTGTAGAGAATACTCCGTGGTAAAATACTCGACAAGCCGCTGCCCTCTCGCGCATGGACATCCGGGAGGTCTTCGCGCGGAACCTGAGGCGATATCGGCGCGCAGCAAGGCTGTCGCAGGAAGAGCTCGCGCACCGGTCCGATATCGATAGAACCTACATCAGTTCACTCGAGCGCAGCGTCTATGCCGCCAGCATCGATGTGGTCGATCGGCTGGCGGCAGCCCTCGAAATACAGGCTGCAGACCTCCTCGTCCGACCCCCGTCCGCCCGGGCAAGGAAGGCGCCTGTGCTCGATGGCGAACGGTAGGGAATGAGGACGCGTGTCGGACGCGGCCGTAGCGGTGCGCGAGAAAGCCCCGCCCGGAGGCCGGGCGGGGCATTGTCGTGTCCGGCTTAGTCGCCGTTCGGCTTGCGGCCGCGCGACCAGATGAGGGTGAAGCCCTCGCCGTCCTCGTCGTTGAAGAGGTTTGCGTAGATCGGCGCGTTGAAGCTGGGATCGTCCAGCTTGACCGAGAGGTAGTCGCGGCCTTCGTTTGAACGCTTGGACCAGGCGGCCCCGATCTCGGCCCGGCCGACGTACACGCGATGGCTGGGGGCGTTGTCGTTGCCGCGGCTGGTCTCCTGGACGATGCGGACGCCCTTGGTCTGGACGCTGAGGGTGACGATCTCGCCCTGGAACTCGTTGCCGACCTTCTTGAAGGAACCGATGTTGGCCATGTCGCTTCTCCTTGCTGTTTTCGAGCCCGCGACCGCCGCGGCCTCGATGGCGATCGACAGGCCGAAGACGATCGACGACGCACCCGCTTGCGGGCCGCAGCGGAGCGGAGGACGGCGGCGGAGAGACCCCCTCCTTCGGGGGCATGCTTTCTTGCCTCGCGAGGAATGGGCCGAAGGCCCAGGGGAAGAAAGTCGACCCGACGTCGTTGCGGCTTAGGCGATCGAGGCGCAGCCGGTCTTCGGCCAGATCAAGCCAAGGAGAGGCCAGGCGCTCGCGTGCGCTGAATAGCAACCTTAGGGAGAAGACTTGGCAGGCATCGATTGCCTAGAACAAGAGGTCGTAGAGTTCGAGCGTAGAGAAAGAGTCCGCGGCGCTGAGAAGGGAGGCCTCGCAGCCAGGCCAGAACGCCGCACAACGATGACCTCCGCTTTGACGCTCGATTGTCCGGCCGGGCGGAGGGGCCAAATGGTCAGCGCCGCTCAAGGCCGCGCCGCTCGATCGTCGGTCGAGCCAACCATCGGAAGACGCCCATCCGCTTAAAGCCGAGACGACGGATCGGCCTGCTTTACCGCTGGTTTGTCGCGGTCATGATCCGTGGCTGAGCCGGCGCCACGGCGCGAGCTTGCTTGGTAGAGGGTGAGGTGGCCATCGCCCCCATTCGAACGAACGCCGTTGCACCGACGAACATCGCCCCAAAAATAGCGAACGCTTCGCGCCAGGCCGTCGAGGGGACGCCGATTTGGGCAAGCGTCAGCGTTGCGTGATAGCCGGCAATGGCGGCGGGCGCCGCGAATAAAAAGGCGATCGCTCCACGCAGCGCTGGCAATTTGAGAACCGCAAAGGCGAATCGCCCTACGACGAGCGTCACGGCTCCGGCAGCGAAACCCACAACAGGGGCGCCGACGACGCCTGCGCCGCTGTGGTAAACGGCCAGACCCACCGTGATACCAGTGAAGAAGGGTAACGCGTACACAGCAAGCGTGAACATCAGCCAGCAGAGGAAGCCTATGCCGAACGCGCTGACGATAAGGCCGATGACGATCATGGTGGCGCACTCCCCGTGACAAGGTCTAACGGTCGCGCCTCCACCACCACCATGGCGCAGAACGGAATGTAGCCGAAAATGATGGCGGGCGGCAGCGGAATATCGTGCGATTGCACAGCCGCTACCGACGTGGCGTCTTTTACGGAGCTTGTTTTCTTGGGGAAGCAGACCAAGTGCGCCCGAGGCCTGGCCGATCCGGTGGTCCAGCGAATCTTAGCTGACACTCAGCCAACGGTGTATTGATCGTTAGACCAAGCCCTGGCCGAAGCGAATCTTCTGCGGTTGATAGGCGGCGCTTAAGCGCCGCCGCTACCGAACCGCCAGTNNAGGGAACACCATGACGCCGATCGGCAAAACGTCGAGCATCGCGTCGTTGCGTTTGAACGGGGCGGCCTTGGCGTGCTTCGTCCAGTCGGGCCTGAAGGCGATCTGAGGGACCCTACGGTTGCTTGCCCATTTGGCGGCAATCAGTTCGGCGCCCTTCGGGGATCCGCCGTGCAAGAGCACCATATCGGGATGCTTGGCGTGGGCCTTGTCGAGTCGATCCCAGATCAGCCTATGATCGTTGAAGTCGAGGCCGCCGGTGACGGCGATCTTGGGCCCGACTGGCAAGAGCACCTCGTTGTCGGCGCGCTTCTTCGCGGCGAGGAAATCACGGCTGTCGATCATCGCCGCAGTCAGATTGCGATGGTTGNNAGTGAGGTTGCGATGGTTGACCTTCGATCGGGAGCGCGGCCGCCAGGCCGAGCCGGTGTGGCGTTCGAACTGGTCGGCGGCCTCGTCGCGAAAGAATTCCATGCTGTTCCTGCGCTCGATCAATGTGACACCCTCGGCCGTGAGGCGCTCGAGTTCGACGGACCGTATCTCGGAGCCATCCTGCTCCTTCTGACTGCGCAGCTGAGCCTGCTCGTTGCGATCGAGTTCGCACTCGATGCGGTCGACGGCGCGGTGGAAGAGATT
>PLUH01000203.1 GCA_003164825.1 Hyphomicrobiales bacterium | reverse complement strand
AGGCGACCGGCGAACCGGACGAGCCGACGTTTCCGTTGGTCGCATTCGACAGCACATAGGTTGCGCCCGGAGCCGGAAGCGATGTCCCGGCGCCATAAGCGACGACCTGCACCGGCGTGTTAACGCCTGGACCGGTGATGAGCTGCCCAGGATTCACGGTCGAGAGCGTCGCGATCATCGACTCGGGGCCGATGGTCGAGGGGTAATAGCCGCCGTAGGCGGTGCAGGTCGCGGTGCAGGTCGCCGTCGTCAGCAGAAGCGGCTGCACGGCGCTTAAGCTCACGCCGCCATCGGTGATCAGCATCCCATTCTGGAGTGTCCCCGTGATGCCGGAGACGGTGAGGTTGTTCGTTGTGGCGGCCGGATTATACGTCCCGGTGAAAGTCGCGCCGAGCGTGCCTGCCCCGGTCTGGACGCTGGTGACGTTGAGGCACGGGTTCGAGGCGCAGGCCCCGCTGCCGCCGGACGTGGTGATGTAGCCGTTGACGAAGGCGTTGCCGAGCGGGAGGGCGGGCTTCCAGTTTCCGATCGAGAACTGGACCGGCGAACCGCTCGACCCGACGAGAACTGTGTTTATGCCGGCCGGGAATGTCACCGTGTAAGTCGGCCCGGCCCCCCCTGCCAAGGTCGCCCATGCCGGGGTCGTCGTATTCCACGGAAGACCCGGCCCTGCGATAGTGAACGTACCGGACGACGGCATCGACCCCCAAATAGGGGAGCCAACCAAATTCAAGGTCATTGTGCCGCCGGAAACCCCCGTCGTTCCGGTGAGGTAGCCCTTGATGGTGGCGATGCTCGAATCGCCCCACACGCCGGGATCGTTGAGCCGGTAGAGGGTCTTCGTCGTGACGCCGTTCGCCGTGTCGAACGCCTGATAGTCGGTGGTCTTCTCGCAGAGGCTCGCGAGCGAGGCGGTCGATGGATTGCCGTTCGTATCCTGCGGGAAGACGCCCCAGTGGTCGCCGACATTGGCGAGCTCACCCCCCCATGCGCCTTCGTCGTTCAGGCCGGCGGTGCTCGACTTCGACCCGATGATGGAGAAGAAGTCGTTAAAAAATCCCACGGTCCGCGCGGTCAGCGCGCCGCCGTAAGCCGCGGTATAGCTCGGCGCGACCACGTTATAGAATTGGTTCGCGGCGTAGAGATTGCCCGGCGCGCCCGACGACCAGACATTGCCGTTGGTCGCCATGACCGTGCCGGACGAGATCGCCTGGCTGTTGTTGACGACGTAGCTGCCGACGGCGCCGGCGGTCCCGCTCGACTGCGACTGAATGATCGTGCCCGAAGAAACCCCGCCGGTGGTCGCCAGGCCCGAGCCGGCCGCGACCCAGTCATAGGCCGCGGCGCCGGGAACGGTGGTTATCGCGAGAGTCGTACCGGTGATGCCGCCGGTGATGCTGTAGCCGCCCTCGCTGTTCGAGGTCAGCCCGTAAGTGCCGACGCCCCCCGTCCCGCTGCTGCCGAAAGTCCCGTAAGGGCTGATGAGCACGATCCCGGTGGTGCCGGGAATCCACATGTCGGGCTCGATCGTGCCGACCACGGAGCCTGCGCCGGACGAATAGCTGCCCGGATTGGCGAGCGCGAGCGCCGACGTTCCGCCGGTGTAGAGGCCCGCGACGATCGTCGAGCCGGTCGTGCCCGATTGGGCGATGAACTGCAGGCCGTTGAGCGCCGCCCAGTTGCCGGTGAAGCCGGAGAATTGCAGCACCGATCCTGGGATGAAGGGATGGCCTAAGGTCGTGGTCAGCGTGACCTGGCCGTTGCCGAACGCGCCCGTGGCCCATGAGGCGGCGCTGATCGAATAGGACGCCATCGCGGTGACGGTCAGCGCCGGGGCGTAGGTGTGGGCGGTCGAGGTCTGCGACGGCAGGATGTTCGAGGTCGAGAGAAAATAGGTCCCCGCGCCGCCGCTTCCGGTGCCGAGCGAAGCGATGGTCGTGCCCGAAGGGATCGACGCGCCGGTGATGGTCTGGCCGACGGCAAGCGTCCCGCCCGGCGTGCCGGTCACGGTCATCGTCGTCGAGGCGACGCCGCTGGTTCCGAACGAGGCGGTGAAGGTGAAGTTGGTGTCCTGCGCGCCGTTGGTGATGTAGCCGGTGAAATTGAGCGCGCCCTGGTTGAGGATCGGCCCCACCGCCGGCGCGCCGGGGAAGGCATTGCCGTTCGGGTCGACGACATGCATGAACGCGACGCCCGGCGTCGCCGAATCCGCTCCATACTCGCCCATCACGGCGCAGAACTTGTCGTTCGATTTGGCGACGATTCCGGTGCCGTAATTCGTGCTGAACGGCAAGGTGGTCGAGAACGCGGGAATGTTGATCGTCGCCCCGGTCCCGACCAGCGCCGTGCCTTCGACCGAGGCCGTCGAAGCCGGGCATGTCCCCCCGCCGGTCGTGGTCTCGAGGACCAGCGTCGTTCCGGCCGTGCCGGCGAGCGCAACGTAATTGGCGGCGTTGAATCCGGATGGCGTGAAGCCGGCGAGCGTCAGGCCGGTCTGGCCGGGAGCGATCCCATGCTCGACCGGCACGTTTGCCGTGACCGTCATCTCGCCGGCGACGGGAGAGTTGCTGGCGCAGGTGGTCGAGCCAGCGCCGCCGGTCGCCTGCTGCGCCCCGACGCCTGGGATCGACGCCGGCGCAATCGTCGGCGCCGCATTGCAGCCGAAGCCGGGGTCGGTGAAAGCAATCGCATTGACAGAGGGTGTCCACACGCCGGAAGGCTCGCGCGCGCACCCTCCCCCGCTCGCCGTCCACGGATAGATGCCGGAATTATAGCCCGAGCCCCCCGCTCCCAGGCTTATCGGGGTTGTGACGCTGGGGAAAACCCCGGTCATGCCCCCCCACCAGCGGAAGGACGAGCCGACGGAGGTGGTCTGCATCATGAATGCCGGCGTCCCGTCATTGGCGGGGCCGAGCTCGAGGACGGCGAGCGGGTATTCCGGGAGGTTGCTCAGGGCGTCGACCGAGCCTTCGAAAGTGTAGAAGACCGAGTTCGCCTGCGTCGTCGGGAATTCCATCGACCCGACCGCGCCGCCGCCGTTGACCTTGAGGCCATTGTTGGAATAGCCGTTGGCGATATTGGAATCGAACGCCGCCGACAGCTGCGGCGTCAGCGATGGCGGCGTGAGCGGCCCATAAGCGCCGCCGCCGCCGAGGCTGCCGACGCCGAAAAACAGGAGATCGCTGCCGGTCTGAGCTGAAGCCGCCGCCGCGAGCGCGGCGAAAGCTAGAGCGAAGAGAACGCGGCGAAGCATCATTTGAAGTCCACGTTGACGGCGACGGTGTTGGCGGTGAGCGCGGTCGCGTCGTTGTCCGCGAGGCCGCCGGTCGCGCACCAGTAGATGCCGTTGACGAACGCCTTGCCGACCGGAAAGGTGATGGTGGCGCCGCCCTCGTTGCTGCTCGTTGCATTGGCGGGCACGGGATAGCGGCCGACCGGCGTTCCGGCCGAGGCGCCGCAGGTCGGCGGGCTCGCGGCGTCATAGAACTTGAGATAGGCGCCGGAGCCCGAGGCGACATTGCTGGTGATCTGGATGTCGTAGACCGTGCCCGCGCTCGCCTTGCAGGTCTGCGCCGTGGTCAGCGACGCCGGCGCGATGGCAGAACAGGCCGAGTTCGTCGCCGCCCCGTTCGCCGCCGAGGCGGCGAGCGTCGTCACCTGCGACCCGTTGGTCTGGTTCACCGCCGTCGCCGCGCCGGTCGGGAGCGGCAGCGACGCGGCGCTGACCGGCTGGGTGACCGCCGATCCGTCGACCCTCAGCGCACCGGCAGTGGTGAGTGAGAGGGCGTTGGTCTGGCCATTCGTGTAAGCTGGCGAAGAGCTCGTGACCGCCGCCATGTCCAAGTTGCCCGTCTGGCGGATGTCGTCGAGCCGCTGCCTGCGACAGTCGGCTGCCCCGCTGCAGTCGCTGCGCCGGTCGGCAGCGGCAGGCTGGCGGCGGAGACCGGCTGCGTCACTGCGGAACCATCGATCTTGAGGCCGTTCGACGTTCCAGGCATCGCGGTCATCGTTCCGCCGACGCTCATGCCGCCGAGCGTCGCGGACCCGGGGACTGCCGATCCGGTCGAGCCGACCGAGGCGTTGGAGCCGCTGCCGGCGCCGCCCGCAGCGCAGCAGGCGCCTGTCGGCAGGCCGGAGCCGCCCGAAAGGTTCAGCGTGGTCGCGCCGGCGGTTTCGATCCCTGCCAGATAAGCGCTGGAGCCAACAGCGAAAGCCATCCAGCCGCCAGCGGGCACGAAGTCGTTAGACGTCGTCGCCGTGACGCTGGCGCCGCCAATCGTCACGTAAGCTGCATTCGTCCCAGTATTGTAGACGACAACGACGGTTCCGCTCGGCAATGCGACGCGGCTGGACGTGGCGCCGACTGAGAGCGACGCATAAGATGGCGTCGGCTGAAAACCACTCAGCGAGGCGGAAAACGAACCGGAGATCTTGCCGGGATTGGCCGACGTGAACAGCGGCCCAACGCCCGGCTGGATCGGGACAACTCCCGGGACCACAGTGCCGCCAGAATCCTGATAGGTTTGCGCTCGCGCGGACAACGCGACGCCGGCAGCCAGCAGCGCGGCGAGAATTATGCGATTCATGAGAGAAACCTCAATTGAGGGAGGATCAGCGTTACGCCGCCGAGGGATTGGCCAGCATGTAAGCGATCGATAGTCTGACCTGGCCGCCGCTGAAGCTGCCGCCGGTCGCGGTGATAGTCAGCGTCGTCGCCGAATAGAACGCGGTCGGGCCGATAAGGCCGTAATTGGTCGAGCCAGCCGAGATGCTCAAACCAGAGCCGAACTGCGACAGGTTGCCGGACACGCCAACCTCATAGGAGGTCGCGCCTGTGATGGCGGTAACGACTCGCGCACCGACCGCAAGTACGATGCAATTAGCCGGGATTTGCACGCTGGCGTTGGTTGACCCGCCGGAGAGCGTGACGAGGGTTTCGAGCATCCCAATCTGGAGATTGGCGCCATGCGCCGCGGCGGCGATATTGGCGAGCGCCGGCATGAAGCCTTGATCGACAGTCGTCCATTCGCCCGATTGATTGCTTTCAACGCCGATGAAGCCGTAAGCGACGTTGACAATCGCCGATGTCGCGCCGTCGATCACATCCGAGCCGTTGGGGCTGATGGTGAGTGTTTTTGTAGTCGAGCAATTGCCCGTCTCGTCCACGATCAAGAGCCGCGTCCCAGTCGGATAGGCGGAAGCGGGCGGCAGTGAGACGACGCGCGCAGCGCTGAGCGCCGTATAGGCGATCATACGGTCGGTCGTGAGCGCACTATACGCCGCATCCGAGACCGGTGTGCGCCCGTTGGTGATGACCTCGACGAGCTTGGCTGCCGGCCAGCCGCCGACGGTCGAGCCGTCGCTGACGACCAGCCGATTGTTGGTTGTGTCCATCACCGTCTCGCCCTGCGCGCCGGTGAAGGCCGCGACCTGGCTTGCCGTGCCGCGGCGGAGTTGAAGTTGTTCGCTCAAAGGAACGATCCCCTATTCGACTTGTTACCGATCGCGCCGACGACGCAAAAACGGATGATCGTAAAAAAAATCGGATCGCTCAAAATGCTCACGGCGAATCACTTCTCTTTCTTTTCTGCGGAGACCAATCGCTGACCTTTTTTGCCGCGGATGTAATAGTGACCGTTGTCGCCCTTGAAGATGTCAAAGTACTTTTCTGAGATGAAGAGTGTCATTTGCTGTTTCCTTTGGCTTAGGGAACCGTCCCAAGGTTGATGACATCGACCACGGAATCGTTGGTCGAGCCGAAGTCGTCAGAGACCGTAACGGCGCCCGTTGTCAGGCCGAGGTCGAGCGGCGTCCCAGTCAAGAGCTGGACCGCGATCGGATGCACGACAGTTACCGTGATGGCCCCGAGATCGAGCGATGCGGTGGCCGCCGTCGCGACAGAGCCCCAATCATCCGCCAGGGTTGGCGCGTCGGTCACTTGCCCGAGATCGAGCGCGAATCCGGTCTGTAATTGGGCGAAGATCGGATCGGCCGCCGCCACCGTCGGAAGAAAGGAATAGACTGCGACGGTGGACAGATCCTCCGCGCCACCGCCGAAGACATTGAAGCTCTGGAACTTGAAATAGAGCGTAAGCCCGGCAAAGTTGCCCGGCAGCGTGTAGCGGATCACCGCGCCGTCGACGCGCGCGAACGAAGCGCCGGACGAATGCGCGGTCGCCGCGGAGCCGCCCTGTCCGCGCGCGAGCCCGGTCAGATTGTACGCGTAGCCGGAAACGAGCGTCGCCGTCTCATAGGCGAGAAATTCGCTGTCGACGACCGAGAGCGTCGCACCCTGCTGCGCCGCCGCCTGGCTCGTGCCGGCTAGCGTGCCGCCGCTCTCTGCAAGGTTCACGGCGAGCGTGTCGACCGAGTCCCATCCCGCCGCAGCGGGAAGAGCGGCGGTGAGGAAGCCCTGGCGCAGCGGCGCGGTCAGGACCGCGACCTGGGAATAGGTCACATTGTCGATCGAGACGTAAACGTTGGCGCCGCCCCATTGCGAGCCGCCGCCGCCGTTGATCCCCGAGGCGCCGATCCAGATTTGATCTAGGCCTCCCGTCAGCGACGTCGGCGGTTGGGCGATGAGGGGCGGGTTGATTGGGACTGCTGGCACGCCTTGATTCGGCTGAAAGCCGCTCGAACTCGCGCTGGCATAGAACGCCGGATTTGAGACGCCGGCGACCAACTCCTCGCAAGTGATGGCAAGGAGCCCTTTGTCGTCCTCTTCGATTTGGATCACTCTCGCGGAATAATTATCGAGGCCGAGATTTGCGTCCGTGATCGTGACGATGTCCATCGGATCGAGCAGGCAATATTCCCAGGAGAGCTTGAACGTGAACTTGGTTCTGACATAGAGTTCACGTTGCAAGATCGTCTGCGCGATCAGCGGGCCGATCACGAACTCGTCGCAAATTTCATTCGCCTCGATCGTTGATCCGACCCGCGGACCAAAGATCTCGATCTGCGATTGATCGCGCGCCTCGACCGGGCTCATCCCGTAG
>PLUH01000359.1:16421-16673 GCA_003164825.1 Hyphomicrobiales bacterium | reverse complement strand
GCACGACCGAGGGCAGCGCGCCGTTGGCGACGTGGCAGTTCAATAGCACTGCCGGCGCCCTCGACAGCGCCGCCGGCGCATCGATCAGTCGGGTGTTGATGGTCGCATAAATGAGGCCGGCCACCGGCTGGGCGGTCAATTGCGCCAGCGCCGCGCTTTCCATGTCGGCGTCGCCCCGCGTCGCCATCACCATGACCGTGAGGCCGCGCTCCCACGCCTTCTCGCGCACCCCGTCGAGGCCGATGGCGGTCC
>PLUH01000359.1:0-16374 GCA_003164825.1 Hyphomicrobiales bacterium | reverse complement strand
CTGTCGCCTCGCCTCGCGCGGGCCTGCGCCGGCTTGCGCGCCCTCGTCCTGCCGCATCCTCGCCCTCGGTGTTCGCTTGCGAATATTATTATCTCAACAAATGACTGACATTCAATCACAAATTGCGCCGAGGGGAATCGCGTTCAGCGGCCCATTGACATTCTTTAGCGCTTTATTATCATCGCCTCAAGCCGGGGTTCAAGCCTGCACGAGCGGCGCGCCACAAAGGCGCCGTGAAACGGTCCTTTCCCCGACATACAAACGGTCTGGAAGCCGTCGCGACGCGCTCAAGCTAGAGCGCTCATCAAGAGGAGGAAACTCGAATGATTATTGATCGCCGTACATTGTTGATCGGAACGGCCGGCGGCGTCGCCGGGCTGACGATCATTCCCGCCTTCGGCCAGGTCCCGCCGCTCAAGAAAAAGGACCACTACAAGGTCGGCTTCGCCCAGACCGAAAGCAACAACCCCTGGCGGCTGGCGCAGACCGCCAGCATGAAGGATGAAGCCGCCAAGCGCGGCGCCCAACTCGTCTATACCGACGCCGCAAGCTCCGCGGCCAAGCAGGTCGCCGACGTCAACAGCATGATCGCGCAAGGGGTCGACTTCATCTTCCTGCCGCCGCGTGAGGAAAAACCGCTGATCCCGGCGGTCATGAACGCCAAGAAGGCCGGCATCCCGGTGCTGCTGGTCGACCGCAATGTCGATCCGTCGCTCGCCAAGCCGGGCGTGGACTTCCTCGCTTTCATCGGCTCGAACTTCGTCCTCGAGGGTCAGCGGGTCGCCGATTGGACGATCGAGAAGACAGGCGGCAAGGGCAAGATCATCGAGCTCGAAGGCTCCGTCGGCGCTTCGCCGGCCAACGATCGCAAGAAGGGCTTCGACGACACCATCAAGGCCAAGGCGCCCGACATGGTCATCCTCGCCAGCCAGTCCGGCGACTTCGCCCGCGACAAGGGCCGACAGGTCGCCGAGACCCTGTTGCAGGCCCATCCCGACGCGACCATCGTCTACGCTCACAACGACGAAATGGCGCTTGGCGCCATCGCCGCCATCGAGGCCGCCGGCAAGGTCCCCGGCAAGGACATCCTCGTGGTCTCGATCGACGGCGAAAAGGATGGCGTGCAGGCGATCGTCGACGGCAAGCTCGGCTGTTCCTGCGAGTGCAACCCGCGCTTCGGCCCGGCTGCGTTCGATATCTTGTACAAATACGCCAACGGCGACACGATTCCGCCGATGATCATCAATCCCGACCGCTTCTTCGACGCCAGCAACGCCAAAGAGGTGCTGCCCACAGCGTTCTGACCTCGCCCGGGGACTTTGTTCCTGGCTCTTGTCGAAACCCCTCCCGCCTGCTTTGCTGCCGGCGGGAGGGCGCGTCTTTGGTCGCTCCCGCGCCCGACAACGCCGAAAGCAACGATGTCGCCGACCGATCCGCTTCTCGTCATGCGCGACGTCAACAAGCGCTTCCAGGGCGTGCAGGCGCTGTCCGCCGCTTCGCTCGAGGTCGAGCCAGGCGAGATCATGGCCCTCGTCGGCGAGAACGGCGCCGGCAAGTCGACGATGATCAAAGTGCTGACCGGCGCCTATCGCCGCGACTCGGGCTCGATCGTCTTCGGCGGCGAACCCGTCGACTTCGCGTCTCCTCAGCACGCCCAGCATGGGGGCATCAGCCCCATCTACCAGGAAATCAACCTCGTTCCGTTCCGATCGGTGGCCGAGAACATCTTCCTCGGCCGCGAATACCGCCGCTACGGACTGCTCGACTGGGGCCGCATGAACGCCGAGGCGGCCGACCTGCTCCGGCGCTTCGCGGTCGAGATCGACGTGCGCAGGCCGCTGATGGATTTCTCGACCGCGATCCAGCAGATGGTCGCCATCGCCCGGGCGGTTTCGTTCAAGGCGCGGCTCGTGATCATGGACGAGCCGACCTCGTCGCTCGACGAACGCGAGGTCTCGGTTCTGTTCGACGTGATGCGCCGCCTGCGCGCCGAGGGCGTGGCGGTCATTTTCATCAGCCATCGGCTCGACGAACTCTACCAGGTCTGCGACCGGGTGACGGTGATGCGCGACGGACGCACGGTGATGGCGGGCCGAATGGGCGATGTCGACAAGCTGCATCTCATCGCAGCGATGCTCGGACGCGATCTCGAGACGGTGCGCGCCCATTCGACCGGATTTTCCGGCGCCCATGCCGCGGCGGGCGAGGTCGTGCTGTCGGCCGAAGGCCTTCAGATCGGACGCAAGGTGAGGGACGCCCGCGTCGAAGTGCGCGAACGCCAGATCGTCGGCCTCGCGGGCCTCCTCGGCTCCGGCCGCACCGAAGTCGCGCGCGCGATCTTCGGCGCCGATCCGGCCGACGCCGGAACCATCGAATTGGGCGGCCGCGCCGTTTCGCCGCGCGAGCCCGCCGAGGCGATCGCGCTCGGCGTCGGTTATTGCAGCGAGGACCGCAAGGCCGACGGCATCGTTCCCGACATGTCGGTGCGCGAAAACATGACGCTCGGCATCCTGCCACGCCTGACGAGCATGGGAATCGTCGATGAGGCGCGTCAGCGCGAAATCGTCGACCGCTTCATGAAGCGCCTCGCGATCAAGGCGTCGAGCGCCGAGCAGAAGATTCGCGAACTTTCCGGCGGCAATCAGCAGAAGGTGCTGCTGGCGCGATGGCTCTGCACCGATCCGAAGCTCCTGATCCTCGACGAGCCCACGCGCGGCATCGATGTCGGCGCCAAGGCCGAGATTCAGGCGCTGATTCGCGAGCTTGCCGATCAGGGCCTCGGAGTATTGATGATTTCCTCCGAGCTTGAGGAAATCACCGAGGGCGCGGACCGCGTGTTCGTTCTGAGCGACGGGCGCACGGTCGCCGATCTGCCGCACGCCGAAGCGAGCGCCGCCGCGATCATGGCGGCGATGGCGCACGGCGGGGCGGAGGCCGGCGAGGAAGCCGTCAATGGCTGACGCGCCGACGATCGGGCGGAAGGGCGCCTCGTTCGACGTAGCCGCCTTCTTCAGGCGCTACGCCGCGCTGACCGCGCTCATCGTGCTCTTGGCGTTCAATTTCGCGGTGACGCCGAATTTCGCCAGCTGGCAAACCCTCAACGTGAACCTGACCCAGGTGGCGACGATCGTCATCGTCTCGGTCGGCATGACGCTGGTGATCGCGACCGGCGGCATCGACCTTTCCGTTGGTTCGCTGATGGCGATTTCTGGCGCGCTCGCGCCGATGATCTTCTTGAGTTCGTTCGGACTTTCCTATCCCGCGCTCGGCAACGCGCTCGCTTTTGTCGCGCCGGTCGCGATCGCGGGCATGTTCGGCTTGTTCAATGGCTGGTTCATCACCCGGTTCCGGGTCCAGCCGATCGTCGGCACGCTGGTCATGTTCATTGCCGGCCGCGGCATCGGTCAGGTGCTGACCAACGGCAATCTGCAGGCGTTCAAGAACCCGACGTTTCAATTCATCGGCCTCGGGCGCGTGTTCGGCGTGCCCTGCCAGGTCATCATCATGCTGGCGCTGGTGGCGGCCGCCGCCTGGACGCTGCGCTCGACCCTGTTCGGTCGCCAGATCCTGTCGGTCGGCGGCAACGAACGGGCGGCGTGGCTCTCCGGCGTTCCGGTCGCTTCGGTGAAGAGATGGGTGTACGCGATCAGCGGCCTCTGCGCCGGAATCGCCGGCCTGGTCGTCGTGTCGATCAATTCGTCGAGCGACGCCAACCTCGTCGGTCTCGGAATGGAGCTCGACGCGATCGCGGCGGTCGCGGTCGGCGGGACGCCGTTCACCGGCGGCCAGGCGACCGTGGTCGGCTCGCTGATCGGCGCGCTCCTGATCCAGCTCGTGCGCTACACCTTGCTCGCCAATGGCGTGCCTGACGCCGCGGCGCTCGTGGTCAAGGGCGCGATCATCGCCGGCGCCGTCTGGTCGCAACAGCGCGGCAAGCCCACATGAGCGCGGCAACGGCGAACGCGGCGCCTCCAGGCCGGCGGCTCAGCCTCGCCTGGGCGGCGCGGCAGCGGGTCGTGATCGCGCTCGTCCTGCTCATCCTGTTCGGCGCGCTTCGCTACGAACATTTTCTCGGCGCGTACAATGTGCTCAGCGTGCTGCGCTACAATTCGATGTTCGCGCTGACCAGTCTCGGCATGTGCTTCGTCATCATGGGGGCCGGGATCGATCTCTCGGTCGGAACCACAGCGGCTTTCGCCAGCGTCGTCTCGGCGCTGCTGTCGCCCTATGGCCTCTTTCCCGGACTCCTCGGCGGCTTGGGCGCGGGGCTAGCCGTCGGGGCCGTCAATGGCTTCATGGTCACGCGGATGAACATCCAGCCGTTCATCGCCACGCTGTCCGGCATGCTGGTCGCGAGCGGCTCGGGGCTTCTGCTGGCGCATAATCAGTCGGTCTCGGTCAGCTACGACACCGATTTCACCTGGCTCGGCCAGGGCGATTTGCTCGGCTTTCCGACGCCGGCCTGGATCGCGGCTGCGGCCTACGTCTACGGCTCGGTCGCGCTCAACTTCTTGAGCTTCGGCCGCTACGTGCTTGCGGTCGGCGGCAACGAGGAGGCCGCTCGCCTGATGGGCCTGCCCGTCGATCGGGTGAAGTTCTTAACCTACGTGCAGTCGGGAGTGTTCGCCGGCCTCGCCGGGGTGATCCTGGCGGCGCAGTTCGGCGCCGGCCAGCCGGCGGAAGGGGTGGGGTGGGAATTGTTCTCGATCGCCGCGGTCGTAGTCGGCGGGACGCTTCTGACCGGCGGAGTCGGATCGGTGGCGACGACCCTCGCGGGCGTGCTGCTGCTCGGTCTGATCTTCAACGTGCTCAATTTCGAGAACGGCCTCGGCTGGATCAGCCTCAGCGCCTATTGGCAGTCGGTGGTGCGCGGCGTCTTTCTGATGGTGGTGGTGATGGCGAGCTCCGGCGCCGCGCGCCGCGTCGCGCGATCGGCTTAAGCCGCAGGCGTGGCGCTCGCGCGGGCGAGCGCGTGGCGGATGAGGCGATCGACCAGCTCGGGATAGCTGACGCCCATCGCCTCAAACACCTTGGGATACATGCTGATGTTGGTGAAGCCCGGCAGCGTGTTGACCTCGTTGACGACGAGCTTGCCGTCCTCGCGCAGGAAGAAGTCGATGCGCGCCAGGCCCTCGCAGCCGAGCGCGCGGAAGACTTCGATCGAGAGCTTGCGCACCTTGTCGCTGATGTCGCGCTTGAGGTCGGCTGGGACCTTGACGGCGGCGCCTTGCTCGTCGAGGTATTTGGCCTCGTAGGTGTAGAAGACGTGGCGGTTGCTCGGCACGATTTCGCCAGGCAGCGACGCGATCAGCGACCCGTCCTCGCCCTCGAGCACGCCGCACTCGATCTCGCGGCCGCGGACAAATTCTTCGACCAGGATCTTGCGGTCGTGCCGGAACGCCTCGGCGACGGCTTCAGCGAACTCCTCCGGCGTCCCGGCCTTGCTGATGCCGACCGACGAGCCAAGCCGAGCCGGCTTGACGAACACCGGACGGCCGAGCTCCGACACGACAGCGTCGAACGACGGCGCGTCGCCGCGGCTGAAGCTCGCGAAGGGCGCGATCGGGAGGCCGGCGTCGCGCATCAGTCGCTTGGCGACATCCTTATCCATTGCCGCGGCCGAGCCCATGACGCCGGAGCCGACGTAAGCCACACCGGCGATCTCGGCCAACCCTTGGACCGTTCCGTCCTCGCCGAAGGGGCCGTGCAGGACCGGGAAAACGACATCGACCGTTCTGGTGAGATCGGGCGCTGCGCCGTTTGTCTCTGGCAGGATCGCGAGCCGCCCCGCGCCGCCCGGAATGAGCGCAACGTCCGGTCCGCTTTGCGGAACGGCGGTCGGGAACTTGCCGCCCTCAATGGAGCACAGGAGCCAGGTCCCGGAGCGGGTGACGCCAATCGGCAGCACCTCGTAGCGCGCCGGATCGAGCGCGCGGAACACGTTGCCGGCGGACAATACGGACACATCATGCTCGGCGGAGCGGCCGCCGAACAGCAATGCGATCCGCAGCCTCTCGACCATGTCGTGATCTCCCGAATCGGTCCGCTTTGGAGGGACTTCGCCGAAACGGACGCGATTGGTCAACCGGCGCGAGGGTCACGGGTCCAGCCGCAATCGATGAGGCAGGCGGCGGGCGCCCGGCCGATCCCGCAGGGCAGGGTCCGCGCAGCGACGATCTTTTCGCTTGATCGCGGATCGGCTTAGGGGGAGTTTCGCCTTAGCGATTTGGGGGAGGAAAACCATGCAATTCGGCGCGAGCACGTTCATCTGGGTGTCGCCGTTCTCGAATCGGACGCTCGAGCTCATGGATCGCGCCAAGGCGATGGGATTCGACATCCTGGAAATCTGCATCGAGGATCCGGACACGATCGACGTCCCGGCCATTCGGGCGAAAGCCGCTGAAACGGGCATCGGCGTCACCATCTGCGGCGCGTTCGGGCCGAGCAGGAACGTGAGCTCTGAAGATGCCGCGGTGAGGGGCGAGGGCCTCGATTATCTCAAGCGCTGCATCGATTTCGCGGAAGGTCTCGGCAGCCCATCCGTCTGCGGACCGATGTATTCCGCGGTCGGCGTTACGCAGCTCCTCGACAAGCCGGCGCGCCAGGCGCAGTGGGATCGGGCGGCCGGGTCGCTACGGCTCGCCGCCGCATATGCCAACGAGCGAGGGATCAAGCTGGCGATCGAGCCTCTGAACCGCTTCGAGACCGACCTCGTCAACACCGTCGATCAGGGCCTGAGGCTCGTTGACGACATCGCGGCGCCCAATGTCGGGCTGCTGATCGACACGTTTCATATGAACATCGAGGAAAAAGACATCCCCGCGGCAATCAGCCGCGCCGCCGGGCGCATCGTGGAGTTTCATGCCTGTTCGAACGATCGCGGAACCCCAGGCGAGGATCATCAGCCCTGGCCGCGCATCGTCGAGGCGCTGAAGGCCGCTGACTTCAACGGCCCGATCGTGATCGAGGCGTTCACTCCCGAAATCCGCGAGATCGCCAAGGCGGTGTCGATTTGGCGTCCGCTGGCGCGAAGCCAGGACGCCCTGGCGACGGACGGACTCAAGAACCTGCGCGCCGTGTTTGGGAGCTGAACGGCCGCACACGGAGGGGCCGGAGCCCCTCCGCCGCAGTCGGGAGGCGACCTACTTTCCGCCCCACGCTTGCGGATAGCCGGGGAGGTCCTTGCAGCCGCACAAAGCATAATGCAGCGGGGGCATTTTGTCATCGACATACTTGTCGAGGTCCGCCTGCATGATGACAGGCTGCGGCAGTTTCCAGGTCGGCCCAATCACCGGCTCGCCCTTGAGAATCCTGACCGCGGCGATCACCGGCGAGCGCCACTGATAGGTGGGATAGGTCGGCGCCATCGCGGTCAGGCCCTTCTCCTTCCACTTCTTCAGGAAGTCCTCCTGATCCTCGCCAGTGATGATCGGATAGGGCTTGCCCGCATCCTCGAACGCCTCGAGGGCGGCGACCGCGGTCGCGCCGGCGTCCATCCACACCGCGTCGATGGCGCCGAAGCGGTTGATGTAATCGTCGACGATGGCCTTGGTCTTGGCGTTGTCGCCTCCGGTGAATTCAGCGCCGACGACGTTGACGCCATTCTCCTTGAAGATGCGGTTGGCGGCCGACCATCGGGTCTCGAGGACGTCGACGCCCGGAAGAATGCGCAGCGCCAGCACCTTTCCGCCTTTCGGCAGTTTCGAGACGATGAAGTTCGCCGTCTGGATGCCCCAGCCGTAGCCGCCGATCGGATTGACGAACGTCACCGGGCAATCGGTCAGGACGCCGCGATCGAACACCACGACCGGCAGCTTCTGGCAGGCGGCCTCGATCGCCGGCGTCAGCGCCGCCGTCGTGTTGGGCGAAACGATAAGGGCGTCGCAATTGCCGCTCGAGACGAAGGCGTTGATGTCGGAGATCTGCTTGTCGTCCTTGCCCTGGGCGTCGGCGACGGTGAACGACTTGATGTCGTTCTTCAGCACTTCGACCTGGGCCTGCATCGTGGTCCAGCCGACCACCCGCCACGGATTGTCGACGCCGGCGTTGGAGAAGCAGATACGATAGGGACCGGGCTTCTTATACTTCGACGTGTCGACTTCCTTGCCGCCGAGATGCTGCTCCCACGGCTTGCCGGCGGGGCCCTCCGGCGTCATCGCCAGAAGGTCCTTTGCGGCCTGGAACTCCTTTGGATCATCGAAGTTCTGCGCCAGCGCGCCGCTGGCGAAGGACGCCAGCGCCGCGCCGGCGACCAATCCTAGAATTGCCTTGGACATGTTCCTCTTTCCTTCCTCTTGCCGGTGCTCGGCGTTGTGCGGGCTTTCGATTTGCTCCCGCTAGACCGCGCGTCGTCGGCGCCATGCGCCGATCGCGACCGCGGCGATCAGAATGAACCCTTGCGCCGTATCCTTAAGCGGCTGCGGCAAGCCAAGGAGCGTCAGCAGCGCGAACAGGGCGGTGAGGGTCAGCGCCCCGGCGACGGCGCCGACGACCGTGCCGCGGCCGCCCAACAATTGCACGCCCCCGACCACGCAGGCGGCAATCGCCTGCAGTTCGAGGCCACGCCCGACATCGACCGATACGCCGCCAAAGCCGCCCAGCATCACCCCCGCGGTGACCGCGGACAGCGCCGAAATGACGAACACGCCAAGACGCACGAACTCGACCCGGACGCCGGCGAGCTCGGCTGCGCGAGGATTGTCGCCGACCGCGAGCACGCGGCGGCCGAACACGGTTCCATGCAATCCCCATTGCGCGAGCGCGCAGACCGCGACGAGAACGGCGACAGCGAGCGGAAATATGCCGATCACCGGCACATCATGGAACACGAACCGTCCGAACATGCGAAAGTTGTCGGGCAGATAGCCGCGCGGCGAGCCGCCCGACCACATCATCGCCGCGCCGTTGACCGACAGCAGCGTCCCAAGAGTGGCGATGATCGACGGGGTCTTCAGATAGGCGACGACCGCGCCGTTGATAAGCCCAACGAAGAGGCCGATTGCATAGAGGGCGGCGATCGTCGACCAGGTTTTCGAAGGATCGTTGGCCGTCAGCATCGACCCGCCGATCACGGTCAGCGTGACGAGCGAGCCGACGGAGAGATCGAATCCGCCGCTGATGAGGACGAACAGCTGCCCCGACGCCAAGATGGCGAGGGGAGCAGCGCGGCGGAGGAAATTCATCGCCCCCGCCGGCTCGAGATAATTCGGCTGCAGCAGTCCGACGGCGACATAGAGCGCGAGAAACACGACGACGGCGAAATTGACCCGCCGCACAAGCGCAACCGCGCGAGCCCGCTCGCGGCCCCCCTGGATCGCGACGGTCATGCGACATGTCCCCGAGTGCGGAACGTGTACACGGCGACCGCCAGAATGACGATCGCGCCCCGAAGCACGAGTTTGGGATAGGCGGATACCCCGAGCATGTTGAACGCCGCGTCCAAAGTGGCGAACAAAAGGACGCCGGCGAGCGTCCCCCAGACGCCGCCGCGTCCGCCGGCAAGCAACGTGCCGCCGATCACCACGACCGCGATCGATTCGAGGTCGTAGACGCCGTCGCGCCCGACCCAGGGCGCGCCGGAGCGCAGACGGCTGGCGAGATAGAGGCCGGTGAGGCCGGCGGAAAGGCTGCAGACGACGTGGGCGCCGATGGTGACCAGGTCGGTTCTGATCCCCGCCAGGCGCGCGCCTTCCGCGTTGCCGCCGACGGCGTAAAGATGAGCGCCGAACCGGGTCGCCCAGAGGACGAACGAGGCGAGAGCGGCGAGCGCGAACAGGGCCGCGACCGAATAAGGCACGACGCCGAACGTGCTATAGGCGACGAGCTGAAATTCTTTCGGCACCGATCCGGCAAAATCGGTGAAGCTCGCCGACAGCAACCCCTGGAGAATGAGTCCGACGCCCAGCGTGGCGATGAACGGACTGACCTGCAGGCGCGAGATGATGGCGCCGTTCACCACTCCGACCAGCGCCGAGACTGCGAGCACGATCAGAACCGCCGCGAGCATCATGTCCGCGCGGCCCTGCATGATGAACGACGCCAGTACAGCCGCGACGCTGATCAGGTTGGCGACCGAAAGGTCGATCGATCCGGCGATGATGGCGAAAGTCTGCCCCAGCGCGACGATGCCGAGCCCGACCATCCGCTGAAGGAGGCCGATGACGCCGTCGGTCTCGAGCATTCTGGTTTGGCCGGTCCACAGGGCGACGCCGACATAGAGCAGAATCGAGCCGACCAGGAGCAGCGGCGGCGCGGCGGAATAGCGCCGCCAGGCCGGCGCTGGGGCGATGGCCTGCTGATCGCTCATGAGGCCATCGCGTGCGGTTCGCGATCGTGCGCCACGGCGATCGCCATCACCTCTTCTTCCGTGGCGCCGCCGGGCAGTTCGCCGGCCAGCGTTCCCTCGCGCATGATGAGGATCCGGTCGCTGACGCCGATGATCTCGGGCAGATCCGACGAGATCATCAGGATGGCGCGTCCGCGCCGGGCCAAGTCGCGCATGATCTGGTAGATCGCCGCCTTGGCCGCAACGTCGACCCCCCGGGTCGGTTCGCAGAAGATGAAGATTTCGGGGTCGCGCGCCAGCCAGCGCGCGATGATCACCTTCTGCTGGTTGCCGCCCGACAGGAACTGCGCTTCCTGTTCGAAGCTGGCCGCCCTAACGTCCAGTTGAATGAGCCGCTTGTCGGTCGATTGCGGCGACATCGGCTCGGCGGTCGGCGAGCGAAGCGCGGGCGCGAAGGCCCGCTCGATCAGCGTGGCGTTGTCGCGGACCGATTGCTGCATCAAGAGCCCCTCGCGCTTGCGGTCGTCCGACAGGCGACCGATGCCGGCCTGAATCGCCGCGCGCGGATGTCCCGGTTTGGCCGCGCGCCCGCAGATCTCCATTGCCTCGACCTCAAACGGCTCGTCGCCGATCAGGGCGCGAGCCAGCGCGTCCTTGCCGGAGCCTTCGAGGCCGGCGACGCCGACGATTTCTCCCGCCCGGACCTCGAAACTGACGTCGTGCAACTGACCGTTGGCTGCGCCGCGAACATTGAGCGTCGGCGGACCTGGAGGCAGCGACGAACGCGGCGGATAGAAGTCGGCGAGATCGCGTCCGACCATCGCGCGAACGAGCCGGCCGGTCGGCGCTTCCGCGAGCGTAGTGGTCATGACCGTGCGCCCGTCCTTGAGCACCGTAACGCGGTCGGCGACCGCCTGAATCTCGACCATCCGGTGCGAGATGTAGACGATCGTCACCCCCTCGGCGCTGACCTTGCGCACGAGATCGAGCAAACGGCCGGCATCGACACGGTCGAGAGCGGCGGTCGGCTCGTCCATGACCAGGATGCGGGCGTCGATCGCCAGCGCCTTGGCGATTTCGACGATCTGCTGGTGGGCGATCGAAAGGTCGCCCGCCAGCGAAGCGGGAGCGATCGACGAGCCGAGCCGCCGCAACAGGCGGCCGGCCTCGTCGCGCATAGTCCGCCGGTCGAGGATGCCGAAACGGGTGGGCTCGACGCCGAGAAAGATGTTCTCCGCTACCGAGCGCTGCGGCAACAGGCTCAGCTCCTGATGGATGATGCTGATCCCTGCGCGGCGCGCGACGATCGGGTGCGAAAATGCGACCTCCCGCCCATCGAGCCGGATGGTTCCGCCATCGGGCCGATAGACGCCGCCGAGGACCTTGATCAGCGTCGATTTTCCGGCGCCGTTCTCGCCGCACAGCGCATGAACCTCGCCGCGCGCGCAGCCAAAGCTGACGGCGTCAAGCGCCTGCACGCCTGGAAAGGTCTTGGTGATGTCGAGCATTTCGAGCGCAAGCGCCGCTTGCTCCACCGCTTCTCCTCCCGCGCGAGACGGCCTCGACCGCCGCCTATTCCGCCGCTATCCGCCCCGGCGCCGCCCGCCGTCCTCGCGGATCGCGGTGGAGCTTGCCATCCTTCATGATCATCGCCAGCCGACCGGGCCCGACCAGCACCGACTGATCGACCAGCGGGTTGCCGTCCACGAGCAGCATGTCCGCCAACGCTCCAGGCTTGATCACGCCCAGTTCGCCCTTATGGCCCATCAGTTCGCCGCCGACCGCGGTTGCGCAACGCAGCGCTTCCGCTGGCGAGTAGCCGAAGAACTTGACGAAATGGCCGATGTCGCGCGCGTTCTGGCCCATCGGCGTGATCTTGAAGCCGTAGTCGCCGCCGATCACCACCTTGATGCCGCGCTTGCGCATCTGTTCATAGGTCCGGCAGGTCGCCTCGAGCTTGCGCGGCAGGTGCATGCTCTCGACCACGTCGCGCGTCATGCCGACTGCGTCCCCCTCGAAAACCGCATTGTGTACGAGGCCGAAAGCGGGTCCCACGATGACCCAGCCCTTCGCCGCCTCGAGCATGTCGAGCGCCTCCTCGTCGGCAAAATCGCAGTGATAGATGCAATCGACATGATTGCGCACCGCGCGCTTCACCGAGGCCGCCGCGCGCGCGTGAGCCGCGACGCGCTTGTTCCACTCGTGGGCGACCTCGACAGCGGTCGCAACTTCGACCTCGGTCATCGAGGTAACCTCGGCCCGGGCGTAGGAGACGAATTCGTCGCCTGAGATGTTGATCTTGACGTTGTCCACTCCTTCGCGGCAGCACAGCCGGACCGCGCGCCTGATCTCGTCCGGCCCGTCGGCGATCATGCCGAAGCTTTCGGCGTTCATGTGCTGCTTGCGCTCGTCGCCGAGGCCTCCGGTCACCGTGATCTCCGGCCCGGCGGCGCGATAGCGCGGGCCGGCGAGATGGCCGTCCTCGATTTCCTGACGCACGACGACGTCAAGACGCAGTTTGGCGGACGCCGCCGAGTAGCAGGACGTGAAACCGTGATTGAGGATCAGGGTCGCGTTGCGGCAGGTTCGCAGAAGATGCTCTTCGGGCGGAATCTCGCCGAGATCCTGGTTGCGCGCCGGGCCGACGAACGACAGATGGCAATGGCCCTCGACCATGCCCGGCATCAGGGTCATGCCGCCGCCGTCGATGACCTCGGCGCCGTCGCGGCGAATCTGCCCCTGACCGCGCGCGACCGCGGTGATGCGGTTATGTTCGATCAGCACCTCGGCCGGATAGCGCTCGTCGTTCTCGCCATCCCAGACCTGCGCGTTCACAATCAGATAGGCCATCGCGTCCATCCTCCCTTTTGCGGCCGCGCGGAAACGTTTTATGCGGTCATATAGGGGAATGGCGGGCGCTAAGTCCAACGCTTTTCGGGGCTGTAGTTATTTAGAAGCGCCATCGGCTGGCTGCGCCGGAGGCGGTTCGCAGGCGAGGCAGCGTCCTTGACCGCGCCATCACGCCGTCGTTAGCATCAGGGGCGCTTGCCGCTCGAACGGACCTGCTGGCCGTCGACAGACGTGCCGCGGTGCAATGGCGTCAAGCGGGTGGGGATCCGTTCCCGACTGAAATGGCGATGTGGCGCATGCGGGCGCTGGGGAGGATCGCAACTCGTCTTGCCGCGGCCGTCCTGGCGGCGGCGCCGGTATCGGCGCGGGCCGACGGCTGCAGCGTCGACGACCTCTGGAACGCAATCGAGAGCACGGCCTCGGCGATCACCTCCGAGGCCTGCGCTGCGGCGTGCGCGGATACCGCCGGAGCGGGATGCACCGCGGCCGCGGGGATCACCGCCGGACTGGGCGTCGCGGCCGCGAGCCAGGGTCAAGGCGCAGTCGACGGGTTTTGCAGTCAGGTGAACAACGCGCAGACGGCCGTGGGCGATGTCGGCGCGCTGCAAAGCTGGGCGAACGCCGCGGGCATGTCCCTCGACCTGGTCAGCGCTCTCGGCAGCATCGGCGATCCGCTCAGCATCGTTCAATGCAGTTGCTCGCTCGAGCAGGGCGTCAATCAGCTTGGCGGCGACACGCTGTCGTGTTTCCAGGACGCCATTTGCGGCCTGCAACAGGACCTCGGATGGGGCGGTTGCGGTTGCCATCCGCCGCCGCCGGTCGCCGCCAATTGCACGCCGCCTCCGGATTGCGTGATCAACAACACGGATCCCGGATGCGAGAACGCCATTTACGGCGCCCAGAGCAACCCTCCCGGGCAAATCGTCAAGTCGCTGTCCAACGGCACGATGGTGGTCGACGTCACCGACGGCTGGGACGGCAAGAGTTATTGGTGCTCGCCCGACCGCTACTGCTTTTGCCCGAGCCCGATGAAACTGGCCGCCGTGCCCAACGACTACTTGAACGGCGGCACTCCCAGCAACGGCTACGTCATCTACTACTGCCAATGCCCCAACCTGGGGCCGGGGCAGACGACGCACGCCGCGGCGGCGTCGGGCCCGTTGGCCGAAGTCTGCATCTGCGACTCGACCGGACTGGCGGCCGTGCCGCCGGTGAAATCGCCCTACAACCCGGACGGCTCGATCTGTCCGATTCCATTGACCGGAATTCCGTGCCCGAGCGGCAAAGTTAATGTCGGCGGCAAATGCGTCGCCGTCTGCACGAGCAAGAGCCAGGTGATGACGCCTGGCGGAACGTGCTGCGATCCGACCCAGGTGACGTCGTGCGGGACGTGTTGCCCGGCGGGCACAGTGCCCAATCTGACGCTTGGCACGTGCGGTCCAAACGAGACGACGCAATAGGCCGACGATGGCTCGCAGGCGCGGCAATCCTTTTCGGACGTCCCGCCTGAATTGGCGTGAGGTCGCCGGCTGGCTCGCGGCGGCCCTCTGCGCCGCCCTCGGCTGTGTCGTTTCCGCCAACCTCAGCGCGCAGCAGACTTCGGTTGCGGTCGTGGGGCGGGGGGACGCCGCGGTGACCGGGTTCTCCGGAGCTTCGCCGCCGGCGCAGATCGCCCCCGGCGACGACCCCGGCCGCTTGACCTTCATCGACCTGAACGGCCCCTCGCTCAGGATCGTCGACCTGCAACACACGGGCGGTCCGACCGCCGCTCAGCTTGTCGGCGCGCCGAAGCCGTTCACATTCAGCGCTGGCGCGATCGGGCAAGTGTTCGGCGTCGCGCTCGACGAGAACGAACCGGCGAACGTCTATGTGGCGGCGACTTCGGCCTATGGTCTTCCGATCGTCGCGGCCGGCCCGGACGGGCGGCCGAGCCATATCAGGGTCGGCGCGCCGGGCGCGACTTTCATGCGGGGGCTGTGGGGTCCGCGAGGAGGTCCGGGGTCGATCTGGAGGATCGACGGCGCGACCGCTCGCGTCAGCCTGTTCGCCGACGTCACGACCAACGGCCGGGCCAATTCTGGCGCGGCGCTCGGCGGGCTCGCCTTTGATCCGGACTCGAAATCGCTTTTCGTCGCCGACCGTGAGACCGGCCTCATTCATCGCTTGGCGATGAACGGCGCCGACCTCGGCAGCTACGACCATGGGCTAACCGGCCGCGCCGCCCAGGAGCTGCCGCCAACTCCGTGGAAGGCTGAACAGATAGTCGACATCACGAGCGCGCAATTCGACAGCGCCAACCGCGCGACGTGGAACATCGCGCCGCCTGAGCGCCGTATCTTCGGCCTCGCCGTGCATCAGCGCCGCCTCTACTACGCCGTTGCCGACAGCCTGCAGATCTGGTCGGTCGGCCTCAAGGCGGACGGATCGTTCGGCGACGACGCGGTGATCGAACTTGCCGCGCCGCCCTCCGCGGGGCCAACCGAAATCTCGAAGATCGCCTTTGACGATCAGGGCCGGATGTTCCTTGCCGAACGGCCCGCGCCGACCGGCGCTTTCGACCTCGAGGCCCTGGCCGTTCCGGCGATCGGCCGCGTCCTGCGCTATGCGATTGTCGGCGCGGCGCCCGGCGGGCGGCGGGTGTGGCAGGAGCAACCGGACGAGTATGCGATCGGCTTTGCCGGCAACTTACGCAATGGCAACGGCGGGCTCGATTTTGGCTATGCGTACGACCGTGAGGGAGAGATGGACCGCTCGTCGTGCGGCGGCTTCCTATGGTCGACGGGCGAAGACTTGCGCAATTCCCCCGACGCGGCGCTCGCCCAGCGTCTGTCGCAGACCGGCGCTCTGCATATCCAAGGCCTACAGGGCGAGGGCCTGTGGCAGGACCGGCCCCGCAACGCGCCGCCGCTCGAGAGCTATTTCATCAGCTACGTCGACGAATCCGCGGATGACGCTGCGCGGGGAACGCTCGGCGACATCGCGATCGAGCGCGCGTGTGAGATCGGTTCCTTCGCCGCCAGTCGAGGAAGCGACAAAGATCTCATTCTCATTGTTNNCGTCCCGCCAGCTCACGCCGGCGTCCTTGCGCCGCCAGCCCCGGCCGCTGTTTTGCCGCCCGGCGCTGCCGCGCCGCCGCCGATCGTCTCCGGCCCCCCCGGTTCGCCGCCCGCGCCTCCTGGCGCGCCGCCTGCAAAACCCCCGGGGCCGCCGCCGCCAACTCCGCCCGGGCCGCCGACTCC
>PLUH01000017.1 GCA_003164825.1 Hyphomicrobiales bacterium | reverse complement strand
ACTTTGTTGGGGACGATCGCGCTGGCCTCGGCGACCGATCGCGCCGAGGCCATGTAAATTCGGAACAACTTCAGCGAAGCTTCGGCAAAATCTCAGAGCTCTCTCCGGGACTTGAAAGCCGGCGCCAAGGCAAATGGCGCCCATCCAAACACGGGGAGTTTCATCAATGTCCGAGATTGTCGCAAAGCCGTCGGCGCGCGAGCCGACCATACTAAATCCTGCTCCGCCTACGCTCACGCCTCCACGCCGCGCGCCGGCGGGGGACCCACGGCAGAAGTCCCTGCGGCTCCGCAGGTCAGGCCATAGCAGGGACGTCGTTCCTTCAACCGACATTCGCCGCCGCGTCTTCGACCTCCGTGATTCCTACGAGCCGGAAGCGTTGAACGGTCGTCCATCCGAATTCGCCGCGGGCGCCGCCACCGTCGAGAACGAATTCAAGAACGTCGTGTGCATTACGCTCTACAACGAGCCGTTCGAACTCCTCAAAAACAGCCTCTCTGCGCTCATCTTAAGCATCGGCGGCCAAAAATCGGCGCCGGCCCGGGCGGCGACGAGATCTTGCGTCGTCATCATCGCTGACGGGCGCAATCGGATCGACCCGCAAATCATGCAGTTTTTCGCCGAGGTTGGGATTATCGACACCGGGCGCTCGTTCACTGCGCTCGGCGAGACCGTCCATCTCTCGAGCAGGCGCATCAATGAGGTGATGATCGGCCTTGGAGCGGCCGGCGATCTGACGGGCGAAATCGATTTCGCCATCTGCGTGAAAGACGAAAATCGCGGCAAGCTTCATTCCCATGCGCTGTTCTTCCAGTGGATCTGCCCCGAGCTGCGCCCTGAGCTTTGCTATCAGCTCGACGCCGGGACGGTGGTCGAGGCCGGCGCGGTTTCGAAACTGGTCGCTTACATGGACGAAAGGCCCGAGATCGCTGCGGCTGCGAGCCGGATCCTCACTCCGACGCCGCAAGGCGCCGCGAGCACCCTCTCGATCTGGCAGTACATGGATTTCGTCATGCAGAAGGCCGTGACCTGGCCGACTGAGGTCGCGTCTGGTTATCTGAGCGTCATTCCCGGCCAGTTCTGCGTCTTCCGATGGGCAGCGGTGAGCGCGCCCTCTTCCGACGACGACGGAACGCGGCCATTGGACGCCTATTTGCGCGGCCTCAACGCGGTCGCTCCGCTCGAGCGGGTCATGTTCCTTGCCGAGGACCGCGTATTCGGCAACGAAATCGTACTGGCGAGGGATAAATCCTGGCATATCGGCTATTGCCCGGCGGCGGAAGCCACGACCGACGCCTGCGACACGTTTGGCGAGCTGCTTCGCCAGCGCCGCCGATGGCAGAACAGCGCGCTCGCCGTGCGCCTGTGGCTTTGGGGACGCCTGCCCGGCTATCTCGCCCGCCCCGATAAGACGCTACTCGATAAAGCGCGGTTCGGGGCGTCGATGCTCTGGCAGGGGCTGCTCACCGTCTCCGAAGCGATGAGCCCGGCGTTCCTTCTCCTGCTCATAGTCACAGCGGCGGCTGGTCTCATCCATGCCAAAAATCCGTCGGCGGCCGCCACGATCGGCTGCGCGCTCATCGCGTCCGGCGGCTTCGCGTGGCTGACGCTTGCGGATCGCCCCTCGCGCTGGCGGTCGGCGCTCTGCCTGGCGAGAGACGCGACCGCGACGCTCGCCGTCGTCTCGCTGCTGGCGTTCGCGTATGTTTCAAACCCCCTGGGCCAGGCAGCGCTCATGACCGCGCCCGTCTTTCTTATGGCCGCGGTCATCGCAGTCTCCATGCCGGGACAGCGTTGGCCGGCGCTCAGGCGCCTGCCGGTCTACCTTCTGACGGACCGCCCGATCAGCTTGATCCTCTACGCCCATGCGCTCGCCAACGTGCACAACGTGAGTTGGGGCACGAAGGGCCTGACACAGGATCCTCGCGGCCATGTCGCCGAAGAGCGCCGCCTGAGGCGCCTGCGCGACACCATTGCGGGATCGATCGTCGCGGTCACGGCCGTGCTGGTCGGGGTCGGCTCCGAATATCCCGGCGCCTGGGTCAAATCGGAAAGCTCGGTCATCGAGGTATTCACCCTCATCTTCCTTGTCGTTTTGAGCGTTGCGGCGGCGACGTGGGCCTGCGCGGGGGGACGAGCGCTGCTCGCGCTTGGTGCGTCCGTCGCCCATTTCGCGAGCGGCCGCCCACGCCAGCCCTCCGCGCCGAGAGCCGTCGCGCTCGCTCAAGCGACCCCGGAGGCGTGAGGCCGTGCGGATTTGGTCTCACCGCATCGCGGATGACGGCAGGAGCAGATCCGACTCGAGCGAAAGCGAACGGTGCCCGCCGTCGGCGTCGATCGTTCAAGGTTAGATCAATATTTCAGGAGGCGGAAATGGAAGCGGTAAAGTCACCTACGAGTTTCGAGGCCATCGAATATGTCCTGGTTGCGGCGCCCGCCGCCTTGTTTCTCTCGCTCTATTTGCTCGGAGGTCTCTTGATACCGAAACAGTTCGACCCCCCGAAGGCCTGCCACCTCAATGCTAAGACTGAGTACGCAGCGCCTCGCGGCTGAAGACGCGGATCCGTCCGCGTCAAGGCGCAATCACCCGCTCCTCACGAAAGAGTCCTCGACTGCATGCTTCGCCGATAGCCCGCAAAGCCCAAGCCCTGCGAAGCCAAGCAGCATCATCGNNAGCTGTCCGCATCTGCCCCGCTGCCCCATGTCCACTTGTAGGTGCCGGGCGTCGCGCCGAGCATGCTGAAGGTCGTGTTGTCCCAGGTCGAGGTGCTCGATAGGGGACTGCCGGACACGTAGCCTGATGACACGCCAAGAAAACTGCCGCCGCCGCCGATGCCGACAAAGTCTCCGCTGCCGGTATTGGGCGCGATCATGCCGCCGCTCCCGAAGTTCGCTGGTCCATTGACTGTATCATATACGTCGATGGCCGCACTCAGCGGCCCGGTGTTCACATAAGCGCTGGACGGATTTAGTCCGGCAGGTTCGGTTATTCCAAGGGCCAGGAGAGTCAGGTCGGTCAGGTCGATCGTTCCACTTCCGGTCGCGACGACGTTGCTCCCCACCTGTTCGAGTCACGATATAGCCGGCCTGCGCCGGCGGGGCGGACAGGCCGTAGCCGGTCGGCATCGCCACGCCAAGCGCCGTCGCGCTCTAAGCAGTTTTCATTGTCCCCGCCTTCCTGACGGCCCGCGACTGCCGACGGTCGCTCCGTCGCGTCCCTGCAATGGCGGGGTTCACGCGGTCAACCGAGCACGGCCTAAGCGTTTGGTCAAATGCTGCTGCGCGGGCGCTCGACGGTCATTGAGATCTCCGCACCCGGCGGTTTCGACGTGAAGCGGCCTTCCAAGAACGCGAGGGCGGAGCTCGCGGCCTTTGGGTTCCCGGGAACCACGCCGGCTGCTATTGTCCCAATCAAAAGAGCGGTGCAGGGAGGAAAATTGAATGACCTCGCCCAACGTTCTGGCGACCAGCCGTCGCCGTTTTCTTCAGTACTTGGCTGGAAGTTCGCTATTCGCGCCTGGCGCGATATCGGCTTACGGCGTGGAAGCGCCGTCCAAACTGCCCGATCCGATGATTTGGGTGCCGGCGGACGGCGAACCCATTAAAAGCCCGAAGGACGCAATCAACGTGTTCGACTTCGAGCCGGTGGCGCACAAAAACGTGCCGCCGGCGCATTTCGGCTACATGGCCTCCGGCATCGATGACGAGGTCACGTTGCGGGCGAACCGCGAGGGGTTCTTGAAATTCCAGCTCCTCCCGCGCCGTCTCAGGGACGTGTCCAAGGTCGATACCAGCGTGCAGCTTTTCGGCGCCAAGTTTGATTCGCCGATTTTCATATGCCCGACCAGCAGTAACAAAGCCTTTCACCCCGACGGCGAGGTTGCTGTCGCCAAAGCCGCGCGCGCCGGCAATCATCTGCAAATCCTGGCGACGGCTTCAAACTACTCTGTGGAAGACGTCACCACCGCGCGCGGGGCGCCGGTCTGGTTCCAGCTTTACCCATCGCCTCGCTGGGAGGTTGCGCAGGCGCTGATCAAGCGAGCGGAGGCCGCGGGCTGTCCGGTCCTCGTGGTGACGGTCGACCGCATGGCGGGCCGAAATCAGGAAACCTTCTTCCGGCTGATGCGCATCGATACGCGGGAGTGCTCGGCGTGCCACGATCGAAGCAGTTTTGCGGCGCGGGAAGTCCGCAAACCCAACTACGACGGCATCGATCTCAACAGCATCACCGGAAATGGCGAGGCCTCCAATTTGTCCTGGGACACCGTCAAACGAATGCGCGACATCACTCGCATGAAAATCATGCTTAAGGGCATCGTCACCGCTGAGGACGCGGAATTGTCAGTTCAGAACGGGATCGATGGAATTGCCGTCTCCAATCATGGCGGACGAGGCGAGGACAATGGCCGCTCCACCATTGACGCGCTGCCGGAGATTATCGCAGCGGTCAACGGTCGAATTCCGGTGATCATTGATAGTGGATTCCGACGCGGCACGGACGCGGTCAAGGCGCTCGCCATCGGCGCACAGGCGGTTGGCATCGGCCGGCCCTATCTTTGGGGGCTGGGAGCGTTCGGCCAGGAAGGCGTCGAACGCNNAACGCGTACTCGATATCGTACACACCGAGACGCGCGTAGCCATGCAGCAATGCGGCGTCCGCTCGGTCAAGGAGCTCAATCCCAGCTTCGTGCGCCGGGCGACCTAAACTGTTTTCACGCTGAGCGAATTGACCGTCATCATTTCCGAACAACCAGGAGGCCCATCACGAACCGGCATTCAAGCCGCGAGTGCACGCCACGAGGCCAACGCGGTAGAGCGTCTTTGCTTGTAAACTCGGCAGGGACGAGATGCGTTGATGGTTGAAGTCTGGGCGGCTCCGACCGCGGAGCAGCATGTCGCCAGCCGCCGGACTAGTCTCATAGGCTCGCGCGGCCGCCGGGCTGCCTTGAGCCGGTCGAGGACGTGGCGATCGAGTGTGACGCGAAGATGGAAGAGGATGGTCATTTCCGCGAAGGCGACCGGTCCCAAGTCGCTCTGATCAAGGATCGCCTTCAGCCTTACGGCCGCCCGATCGCCGTCTGGCGGGGCAAAGAGGCGCGGCTCGCGAACCGATCGGCGGTTGTTCCCCGCCTGGCTGGAGCAGCCCGGCCTTGTCAGATTCGCCTGACTTGGGCAGTTTAGGTTTCGTTCCGCCACTTATCCGGGGATCGGGTTGGCCGTCGATACCGAAGCTGGACGTGAGCCCCATTACGTTCTCGGTCGAAGCGCCGAGGAAGTCGAACGTCTGCAATCCCAAGCAGCATTCCTCCGGCCCTTTACCGAACGCCTATTTCGGGACGCCGGCATAGCCCCAGGCATGAAGGTGCTGGACCTCGGCAGCGGCGCAGGCGATGTCGCTTTGCTTGCCGCTCGCCTCGTTGGGCCAGAAGGTACAGTCGTAGGCATCGATACTAATCCCGCGATCCTTGAAGTCGCACGCGCCCGAGCCCGCGACGCTCAACATTTGAATGTCTCTTTCGAGGCGGGAGACATCGGAGAGCTAGCGCTCGCGCGAGATTTTGACGCGGTGGTGGGTCGCTATGTCCTAATGTTCACGTCGGACCCTGCCGACACGGTGCGCGAGATTGTGGAGCATTTGCGGCCCGGCGGTATCGCGGCTTTTCAAGAACCGGACTTTACTCAGGGCCCCTATGCCGATCCCCCCTCGTCCCTGCTAGACCAGATTTGGCAATGGATTGCTGAGGCGTTTCGAAAATCCGGCGCAGACACAGAGATGGGACACAAGCTGCGCAACCTGTACCTTCGGGCCGGCCTTTCTGACCTTCACCTGGAGGCCGATCGATTAATTGGAGGCGGACCGGATTGGGGTGGCTACAGCCATTTGGTCGGTCTGTTGAAGAGTGTGCTGCCGTTTCTGGAAACGTCGGGGATTACAACAGCAAAGGAAGTTCAGCCTGATACCTTGGAACAGCGACTCCGTCACGACATTGTCAGCCGCGATGGCATTGTTGTTTGGCTGACAATAGTTCGGCTGTGGGGCAGAAAGCCCTAAGGATCACGTCGCAGCTCTCGCCGGGGACCGCGCGATGGTGTTGCGTTTTTAGGGAACACGCCCTCAATTATGGCGTTTTTGCTCAAACGGGAGAGACACCCATGCGCTTCATCGGGACTGTCATCGCCTCGGGCGCTCTCACCATTGCTGGCCTTCCGGTTGGCGCAGCGACCTTCACTCCGGGCGAGTTCGTCACCTACGATCAAACTGATTTTGGGACAAACGATCGTCTGGACGAACCCTTCAATCCACAGGCCGCGGCCCTTCTCGAAAACAATTTCGATACGGTCTTCGCGCCGTTTGAGGACTTGCTGCAAGTTGGCGTCCCCGGACCAGCCGGATATTCGCTGATCTTTGACAGCCCCGATGCAGTGCTCGCCTATCTCCCCGCTGGCGGGTCCCCTGCGCCGCTTACCGCTGACCTTCTCGATCCGTTGACCTCGGCTTCCGGCTTTTTCGGTGGCGAAGTCGTCGACGCGACGCTCAACGTTGATTTCTCGAATGCCGGCTTGCTGGCGCATCCGGCCGGTGTCACGTTCGGCAATCTCGTGTTCCAGAACCTAGGGTCGCTGGTCGGGACGCCATTCGTGACCACAATCGATCCGGAAATCGCTGACCTCGACGGCCTGCCGATTCACGAAGTCCTGTCGGAAGCCAATCTTGTGCTGGGCGGCATCGCCAACCCGGACGGCATTAGCGCCGCTGATTTCGAAGCTGCCCTTTATGTCGCGGACTATGCCTTCAAGGACGGTCTGCTGCCTGTCGCGACCTTCGTGGACGGCGAGGTCTTCACGCCGTCCTC
>PLUH01000023.1 GCA_003164825.1 Hyphomicrobiales bacterium | reverse complement strand
GCGGTTCACCGCCTCCATGCAGAAGAGGTAGCGGTCGCGCCAGCGCATGAACGGCTGCGAGTTGATGTTCTCGTCGTCCTTGGTGAAGTCGAGACCACCGCGGAGCGCCTCGTAGACGACGCGCCCGTAGTTCTTCGCCGACAGGCCGAGCTTCGGCTTGACGGTGGCGCCGAGCAGCGGGCGGCCGAACTTGTCGAGCCGCTCGCGCTCGACGACGATGCCGGTCGCCGGCCCCTGGAAAGTCTTCACGTAAGCGACCGGCAAGCGCATGTCCTCGAGCCGCAGAGCCTTGAGCGGCTTGAAGCCAAACACGTTGCCGATGATGGAAGCGGTGAGGTTCGCGATCGACCCCGGCTCGAACAAGTCGAGGTCGTAGGCGATATAGGCGAAATACTGGCCTTCCGCGCCGGGAACCGGGTCGATGCGATAACATTTGCCTCGATATTTTTCGCAGGCGGTGAGCCGGTCCGTCCACACCACGGTCCAGGTCGCCGTCGAGGATTCGCCTGCCACCGCCGCCGCCGCCTCAGTCGGATCGACGCCTTCTTGTGGGGTCACGCGGAAGCAAGCGATGATGTCCGTGTCCTTAGGCTCGTAGTCGGGCTCGAAGTAACCCATCTTCTTGTATTCCATCACCCCCGCCTTGTAGCGGTCCTTGCCTTTGACGGTCTGCGAAGGCTGAACGTTCATCGTTGTCTCCTCATGGTCCAAGTTCACGACGGGCGAAATGAAGGCTGCTCATGCGCGAGCAGCACGGCGGCGGCGGTCCACCAGTTTGAGGATTATCGGGGTGAGGATGAGCTGCATCGCGATGTCGAGCTTGCCGCCCGGAATCACGATCGAGTTGGCCCGGCTCATGAAACTGTTGTGGATCATCGACAGGAGATACGGGAAGTCGATGCCGTGCGGATCGCGAAACCGTATGACGACCATTGACTCGTCGGGCGTCGGAATCGAGCGCGCAATGAAGGGATTTGACGTGTCGACCGTCGGCACGCGCTGAAAATTGATGTCCGTCTCCGTGAACTGGGGACAGATGTAATGGACGTAATCGGGCATCCGCCGCAGGATCGTGTCGGTCACCGCCTCGGTCGTGTAGCCGCGCGACGCCTTGTCGCGATGGATCTTCTGGATCCATTCGAGATTGATGACCGGTACTACGCCGATTTTCAGATCGCCGTGCTGGGCGACATTCACTTTGTCGGTGACGACTGCGCCGTGCAGGCCCTCGTAGAACAGAAGGTCCGAGCCCGGCTCGAACTCTCGCCAGGAGGTGAAGGTCCCCGGCGGGCAGCCGTGCTGCTCGGCCTCGAGCGTGTCGTGCACGTAGGCGCGCGTGCGCCCGCCGCCGGATTCTGAATAGGCGCGGAATGTCGCCTCAAGCTCCTCGAACAGATTGGCGTCGTCGCCGAAGTGACTGTAGTGGTGGTCGCCGTTAACCGCCGCCTCCCGCATCCTCTTCTGCATTTCGGCCCGATTCCATCGATGGAATGCGTCGCCCTCGATGTAGACCGCGTTGATCTTCTCGCGGCGGAAGATCTGCTCGAATGTTCTTTTGACCGACGTGGTCCCGGCTCCCGAGGAGCCGGTAATCGCGATGATCGGATGCTTGATCGACATTGTGGGCACGAGTTCCAAGTTCGGGAGCTATCGCCGGAGGAGCCCGCGCCTGGCGAACAGCGGCGCCTCATGCTCCGCGCGGCTGTCCCTGTAGTATCCAGCGATGCGCTCGACCTTGTCCTTCGATCCGAAGATCAGCGGCGTGCGCATGTGGAGAGATTGTGGCGAAATGTCGAGTATGCGGTTGAACCCGTCGATGGCGACTCCGCCGGCCTGTTCGATGAGCATTGCGATCGGGTTGGCCTCGTAGAGCAGGCGCAGGCGGCCATGCTCGTAGCCCTCGCGCGAATCCTGCGGATAGAGATAGACGCCGCCGCGGACCACGATCCGATAGACGTCGGCGACGACCGAACCGACCCAGCGCATGTTGAAATTCCGGCGGCGCGGCCCTTCGTCGCCCTCGAGGCAATCGTCGATATAGGCGCGGACGGGCGCCGGCCAATAGCGGGAATTCGACGCGTTGATCGCGAATTCAGCTGTTCCCGATGGGATGCGGAGGTCGAAGCCGGTCATTCTGAACGCGTTGGAATCCGGGTCGAGCGTCGCCATGTGGACGCCTGAGCCGATGGTGAACATGAAATCGGTATGCGGACCGTAGAGGATGAAACCGGCGGCGCGCTGGGCGACGCCCCGTTGAAGGAAAGCCGCAGGCGCAAACCCTGCTCCAGGCGCATCGAGCACTGAGAACAGCGTCCCGATCGAAACATTGGCGTCGATGTTGTTGGAGCCGTCGAGCGGGTCGATCGCCAGCAGCAGCGTCCCTGTTTCGTCCAGAGAGACGGGCTCGTCGCGCTCCTCGGAGACGATTCCGCGCACGCCCGCGCCTTTCAGGCCGTTGACGAACGCCTTGTCAGCGAAGACATCGAGAGCCTTCTGGGCGGTCCCGTCGTGACCGGGTCCAAGCGGGGCGTCGAAGGCGCCCGAAAGGCCGCCCCACCGGATGAGATTGGCGACCGGAAGCGCAGCGCTGGCCACCCCGCTCAACACGCGGGCAATTTCGGGGGACGCGATCGCGCTTAGAACGGCGTCGAGGTCGTGGCCGACCCTAGGCGTCATGGTCACGGTTCGCTCCCTTTCCCCGCCGCTGGAACGCGGGGCGGCGCTCCTCAGAGCTGAACTATATGAAAGGTTGCGCATCAAAGAGAACTGACTTAATTTTGTTCTTGTATTCAAAATTATTGAATGCCGTATCCTCGGAATCGCGGTGCGAAAACTTTCGCTCAAGCATATCGAGACAGTGCAGGCGATCGCCGTGGCGGGCTCGCTTGTGCGTGCAGCGGCGACGCTCAACATGACTCCGGCCGCGCTCACCGCGCGAGTGAAGGCGCTCGAGGACGCGGTCGATCTCAAACTGTTCGACCGGACTTCGACCGGCATGCGGCTCACGAAGGCCGGGGAGGCGGCGCTCGAAGCCTCACGCGCCGTCGAGCGGGCGGTTCGCGATTTCGCGGATGCAATGCTGGCCATCAGCACCGGGGAAGGAGGCCGACTGTCGGTCGGCGCCGTATCGACCGCGAAATATTTCGCGCCCCGGCTCATTGCGGCTTTTCTCGCCACCCGGCCGAAGGTCGACCTCAGGTTCCAGATCGGCAATCGCGACGCGACCGTCGATTCGCTGCGCAACGGCGAAATCGAGATCGCGCTCGCCGGACGTCCGCCGCGCGAGATGGCGGTCGAGACCTTTGCCTTAGGCCCGCACCCTTATGTGCTGATCGCTCCGCCGGAGCATCGCTTCGCGGGCGCACGGGGATTGAACCCAGCTGATCTCGCAGGGGAAGCGTTCCTGTTCCGGGAGATCGGCTCGGGCACGCGATCGCTGTTCGACGACTTTATCGGCGACACGAGCATCAAGCCCGTTCAGATGCGCATGGAGCTGGGGTCGAACGAGTCCATTAAGCAGGCGGTGATGGCGGGAATTGGAATCGCGCTCATTTCGGCTCACACCATCGCCGCAGAGGTTGCAGACGGAAGGCTCGTATGCCTCGACGTCAAAGACCTGCCGATCCTTCGTCGTTGGTATGTGGTCAACCGGACCGACAGAGCGCTTTCGCCGGCCGCAAGCGCCTTTCGCGATTTTGCCGTAAGCCAGGGGTCAAGATTTTTGCCTCTGGTCGGCCAAAGCCCGAAGTTGTAAGGCTGATATGCCTGTGATGACACTTTCAGGAGCGTCTCCGACTCTATGGCGCCGGTCGCGGCTTGGCGACATCTCGTCTATGTGACTGTCAGCACTGGCGTCGGTGGCGGGGTTGTGGTCGATGGTCGGCTGTTGCACGGCCGTCGTGGCATGGCGGGCCATGTCGGGCATCTTCGCATGGCGCTCGAAGGGCCAGTTTGCTCTTGCGGGACGATCGGATGCTTCGAAGCTTTCGCCGCGGGAACTGCGCTTGGACGCCGCGCCCGCCAGGCGGCAACGATGCACCCCGAAGGCTTGCTCGGCATCTGGTCCGCATCGCAAATGATCGAGGCCCGCCACGTTGTGGAAGGCGCGCGCCAAGGCGATCCGACCTGCCTCGCGCTGCTCCGCGAAGAGGCCGCTTATCTCGGCGCGGGGTTTACCAGTTTGATCCATCTTTTCAGCCCGGAACGGATCATCATGGGCGGCGGCGTCTCGCAGGCATTCGATCTCATGATCGACGATATCCACGCCGTCATCCGCCGTGATGCAACGGAGCCCTTCGTTCCAGGAGACCTTTGACAGCCTGATAGGCGAGATGATCGCCGCCCCGCGCGGCGACCAAGCGGAACATATGGATAAGGCGTTCGCATACAGCCGTGAGGTTGGGCGCGACGCGGCGATCAAAGAACGGAACGACCTCGACGATGAAGCCGATCGTCTTTGGGCCCGCATGATGGCGATCCCGGCAGCCACGCAGGCCGGCAGGGCCGCGAAGGTCCGCGCACTGCTAATGCACGTATGCGCCGACGAATGGCGCGGGCCGTGCGACGATCTCGATTGGGCAATACAGGAGGCGCGCGCGCTTCTGGGTCAGTTCGCCGGCATGACCGAGGAGGAGCTCGCCGCTATCTGACCTCCCGCTTTGCTGCGGCTGACGGTCGCGCAGCGACGCCCTCGTCGGTAAGAGGCACACCGGCGGGGGCGGGTTTTACCCAAACGAAAAACCGGCCGTCGGGGCGACTCGGCGGCCGTTTTGTTTGGACGCCCTCAGACGCTCGCTGCGCCCGCGAGTCTCTGGCGCTGGCGACGATAGCCGACGAAGCCGAGGCCCGCGAACCCGAGCAGCATCATCGCCCAGGTCGAAGGCTCTGGGACGAGGCTGGCGTTGTACGTCACATCCGAAACCGTGTACCACGCCACATTCGAGCGGCCGGTGCCATAGGGATCAGCATTGCGGGAAAAAGTATAGAAAACCACCGAGCTCACCCCCGGCGTGTTGAATGTTAACAGCTGCGGAGTAAAACTTGGGGTGATAGACTCCGAAGCCAAAGTCGTATCCGAACTATTCAGCAAGACGACTTCGAAACTGGTTGGAGAATTATCGTCGCAGAAACCGCATTTACCCAAGGAAAGAGAATCAAGGGTGACCGGACTGTTAAAGTAAATTGTCTCGCCGGTCTGTCCGTATCCGTTATAGGCGCTTGTTGACGTGATCTCATAGAAGCCATAGTAAAAACACCTGATAAATCTGTACTGAATGTCCCGTCAGTCCATGACGTGCTCGGAGTGCCGTCGAACGTGACCAAGGACGCGCTGGCCGCTGACGCGAATCCGAAACCGACCGCCGCTGCGGCCACGGCAAAAAGTTGCGCTCGATATGTTCTGACCATGTTGTTCATGATCCCCCTCGAACACCTCGCACA
>PLUH01000190.1 GCA_003164825.1 Hyphomicrobiales bacterium | reverse complement strand
GAGCCTCGTGGACGGCATGGACAAGCCTCCGGCTTGCCCATGCCGTCCACGAGGCAGAACAAAAGCAGAAGAAGCGGACATTCAATGTGCTACCAAAACCGGACAACTTAATTCGCTATCGACAGGGCGCCCACCCGCGCCGCCGAGGAGCGCGGATGCTCAAGGCGAGGATTCACTTCCGCGGCGGCCAGGGCGTGGTCACCGGCCCGACCGTACAATTCGGCAAGACTTCTCTGGCCGTCGGGCCGCCGCTAAGCTCGGCCCTCACCCCGCGCGGAGCCGGCCGCGCGATCCTATCGCGGCAAGCAGGTGAGCCGATCGGAGCTTTCGTGAACCTTCGCATCGACGCGGGCGGCGAGGCGCCGCTGGAGGGCCGTCGGATGGGCGGGATTGCGGTGAATCGGGTTTGGCAGCGCGGTCGCCAGCAGCGCCGCCTCGGACGCATTGAGGTCGCTCGCGCTCTTATGGAAGTAGCGGCGCGCCGCAGCCTCGATTCCGTAGAGCCCGTCGCCCCATTCGGCGATGTTGAGATAAATCTCGAGCGTGCGCGCTTTTGACCAGGCCTTGCCGAGCACGAGCGCCATGCCGATCTCGACGCCCTTGCGTACGACCGAACGGCCCGGCCACAGAAACAGGTTCTTGGCGGCCTGCATGGTGATCGTCGAGGCGCCGCGGCTCGGCCCGTCCTCGCCGGCGCCGCTCAGGACTTTATGCAAGGCGCCCCAGTCGACGCCGTCGTTCAAGCAGAAGGTCGCGTCTTCGGACGCGATCACGGCGGCGACCGCCGCGGGCGATATGTTCCTGAGCGGCACGTTATCGCGTTCGTAGGTCTTGCCTTCGATCGTGCGCGCGAGCATCAGCGTCGAGACCGGCGGGACGACGGAATAGAGGGCGACAAGCCCAACGAAAACAATCAGAAGCGCGATCCCGGCCCAGCCGACGCCGCGGGCCAGGATTGCGACCAAGGAACGCCGCCGAACCACGGCTTGACCCTTGGCGCAAGTCGCCGCGCCAGGCAAGCCATCGGGACAGGCGGACCGGCTGATCGCCGCTGACCCGCCTTTCATGTTAGGGGTCCCGGCATGAAGCCCCCCGCCTTTTCCGCCCTGACCGTTTGCGGCCTTGACGAGCTCGACCGCCACAGCGGCCGAGGCGTCACTCACGTTCTCTCGATTCTCGATCCTGAATGGCCCGAGCCACAGGCGTTCCAGGACTTCGATCCGCATTTTCGCGCCACGTTGCGCTTTCACGACGCAATCGAGCCGGGCCCCCGCGTCGTGTTGCCGCAGAAGCCCGACGTCGACGCGATCCTGGCGTTCGGCCGCGACGCGGGCGATGAGCGTCACCTCCTGATCCATTGCCATGCCGGACTCTCGCGCTCGACGGCGGCGATGCTGATGATCCTGGCCCAGGCTCATCCGCACGAACCTGAGGACGTCGTCGTCGGCCGGCTCTTGCAGATCCGGCCGCAGGCGTGGCCGAACTCCCGGATGATCGGGTTCGCCGACGAGCGTCTTGGCCGCGACGGCCGGCTCAGCGCCGCGATCGTCCGCATCTATGCGGCGCGTCTCGAGACCCAGCCCGACCTCGCGGAAACGATGCGCAGACTAAACCGGGCGAGGGAGGTCGAGCTCGGCCTTGGCCGGATGACGTGAGCGCCCGCCGGGTCGGGCCTATTGCGGCAGGCCGGCTTTCAGAATCCCCTCGCGCACGTGCTCGGCGTTGGCGGGTTGGCGATCGTGGAGGGTGTCGAGAAATGTCTTGGCGCTGAAGGCCGGCTCNNCTTCTGGGACTCCCGCCTTGCGCATGCCGTTCTCGATGCGCTCGCGCTGGGTGAGGTAGGTCGGACCGTCGGCCTGCCCACTCCGGAACCCGGCTTTGCGACGACCCCACAAGCCTCAGCAAGGCTTAACAACACTACCACATCGGCTGCCCCCGTCCAGCGATGCCGCGGCCCCCGTTCCTGACCGCGCCGCTCTCGTGCTAGCTTCCGCCGCGCGTGGAGCGCGGCAAGCGCCGGACGGAGATGGTTTCGGGGAGGGAACGCATGCGGCGACGCGATGTCCTCGGGCTCCTCGCCGGCGCGGTCCTGCCCTGGCCTCGGCCCGCGCGGGCAAGCCAGGCCCTGCTCGATGAATCAGTCGGGTTCGCCGGCCAGATCCTGTTCCTGGCGATCAAGACCCCGGCGCTCGTCCTCGGCGTCGTCCACGACGGTCAGACGTCGATCCAGGGCTTCGGCCGCCGCGCCGGCAATCCGAACGAGGCCCCAGGCGCGGACACGCTGTTTCGGATCGGCTCGATCACCAAGGCGTTCACCGGCCAGGTGCTGGCGAGCCTCGCCGCGGACGGCGTGGTCAGCCTTGCCGATCCTCTGACCAAATACGCGCCCGAGTTCACTGCGCCGCTGTCGGAGGGCGGACGGCCGATCCGGCTCATCGATCTCGCCACCCATTCGGCCGGGCTTCCGCGCGAGGTCCCCCATGCGCCGGGGGCCGCGGACGATCCGTTCGCCAACATCACCCCCGACGCCTTCGCCGCATGGCTCAAGGCCAATCCGCTCATGTTCACGCCCGGGACGTCGGTCTCCTATTCCAACTTCGGCTTCGATCTTTTGGCCGCCGCGCTCGCTCGCGCCGCGCACGAGCCCTATCCGGACCTTCTCGAGGCGCGCGTCCTCCGGCCGCTCGGACTGGCCGACACCGTGTTCGCCCCGTCCGCCGGCCAGGCTGGGCGGATCATGCCTGGGCATGATTTCGACGGTTCGCCGCTGCCGAACGCAAGAACCGGCTCGGTCATCGTCGGCTCCGGCGGCCTTTATTCCACCCCGCGCGATCTGCTCGCCTGGCTGCAATGGCACCTCGACCGGTTCGGAAGCGAGCGCGCCGCCGAACGGCTCATCGACCACGCCGCCTATCTGTGGCGCGACGGGCTCAACGCCGTGTTCGGGATGGACGAATCCGGGCATATGGACGCGATGGGGCTCGGCTGGGTCATCATGGCGCCTGATGGCGATCGCCCGCTCATCCTCCAGAAGGCGGGCGGCCTCCAGGGGGTCTTTTCGTATGTCGCTTTTGCCCCGGCCCGCGGGATCGGCGTTTGCGCCGCCATCAACGCGTTCGACGTCGCCGCCGGTTTGGCGATGGCCAAGACCGCCAACGATCTCATCATGGAGCTTGCGCCGCGATAGGCGATTCGGAGGCCTTCAGGCGGTCACTCCTCCGGGATTCCCGTCTTGCGCAAGCCCTCGGCGATGCGTTCGCGCTGACGGAGAAAGACCGGATTGTCGCCTTCTCTGGCATTGCGGAAGCGGGCGATCGAATAGTTCGGGGCGAGCGCGAGCGCCGACTTCGCCTCCGCGCGCGCCTCGTCCAGACGCCCGACCAGAGCAAGCGCGGCGGCGCTGTAGAACTGGCTCAAAGGGTAGTTCCGATTCGTATCGATCGAACGACGGAACAGCGCCACGGCTTCTTCATCCGCGCCGAGATGTAGTTTGGCGACGCCCAGAAGGTGCCACCACATGAAGCCGAAGGATTCCGCGGGCGCCAGCCGGAAGGCCTCGTTGATGTGCGCCTCCGCCTCTTCGGCTCGGCCCATGACGATCTTCGCTAGCCCGATCCAGGCGTGCGCCGCGCCCAGATTGCGATTCAGCGACGCAGCCTGCTCGAGCTCGCCGATTCCGCGCTGCGCCCGGTTGGTGTGAATGAACACGAACCCCAGCCAGAGATGGGCCCAGAAGTTGCGCGGCGCGAGCGAGATCCCCTTGATCAGAAGCGTTTCCGCCTCCGCGAGCGTGCTTGCGCGGTCGTCGAAGCCGTAGATCGCGCCGAGGATGACGCCGGCGCGCGCCGCGCCGACGAGCGCATCGACGTTTCCGGGGTCGAGAGCGACGGCGCGCTCGAACAGTTCGCGGGCGCGTCTGATGTTGTCGACCCCTCCTTTGCCGAAGACCTGCAGGCCGAGGAAATAGAGATCGACCGAATCGGGATTCTCCTCGTGCTCGGCGCGCCTGGCCTCGGCGGCCATCAGCTCCGGGCGCAATTGGTTGGCGAGGCGCGATACGATCTCATCCTGGGTATCGAACGGATCCGCCATCGGCTTGTCGAAGCGATCCGCCCAAAGATGGGCGCCGGTGGTCGCGTCGATGAGCTGGGCGTTGACGCGCAGGCGGCTTCCGCCCCGCTGGATGCTGCCCTCAAGGATATACCGGACCTTGAGCTCGCGCCCAAGTTGCGTGGCGTCGACGTGCTTCCCTTTGTAGGCGAAGGCGGTGTTGCGGGCGACGACGAAAGCATTGGTGATCTGCGAAAGATCGGTCGTCAGGCTTTCCGTGACCCCATCGACAAAATGCTCGTGCTCAGGGCCGGCGCCCAGACTCGCGAACGGCAGAACGACCAGCGACAGCCGGGGCGGCTGAGCCGCGACCGGCGCGGCGGCGGCCGCCGGCGGAGGACTGGCCTGGGCGCCCGCGCCGACCTCGAGCGAATAGACCCTGATCGGTTCGGCGATGTTCTTGAGCTCGGTCTGTCCGAGGTCGCTGACTGTGAGATCGAGCCGCCCCTTGACCTGGCGGTAGGCGTCCTCCGACAGGCAGATCGCGCCCGGCTTGGCGATGCCTTCGAGACGGGCGGCGATATTGACGCCGTCGCCCATCAAATCGCCGTCGCTCTCCTCGACGACATCGCCAAG